>NZ_JAQISN010000001.1:1278725-1598406 GCF_037450285.1 Erwinia sp. SLM-02
TGATTGATGTTTGAAATTCAGAATGTTTTCTTGCGTTTATTTGTAGCTTGACGACGGTTGATTGCCGGAGTGTGTCATATCAGTCTTTCTGGAGGTTCAGCGCTAGCGCTGGCTGGCCGCTCCTCCGCCCGGGCCGGTCCTCGCGCGGCGTTTCACGCCGTGCCTTCACGTCGTTCATCAGCCGGTCGGACCGACACAGACGGGCCTTCCCTGGCCCGACCGTGCCTTTCCCCCGCGTCCTGCGGGGGAATCCTGGCTTCTTCGCGCCGTTCAGCGCTGCGGATGGCCCGGGCGGAGGAGCGGCCAGCCTGCCTGGTTTTTTTCAGTATTATCTGAGAATGGAAAACTGTCAGCCCGTTCAGTCACTTTAGCTTTTGGCATGGATGAGATAGCCAGCAAGATGCTTAAAGGGGGAACAGCCGCTGCGGAAGTCGGGTAATCCGCAGCGTTGAGATGAAAGCATCAGACCAGGATACGTCAACAGGACGTTGGCGTAAGGCTGCGTCGTGTCAGGGACGACGCGTCGCAGCCGGTCCGACGGGGCGGATGCTGAAATCGAGGGCACCGTGCAACGCGCGGCGCGAGGACCGCCCGGCTACCGCAGCGGCTGTTCCCCTGACACCTGTCCACCAGCGATGCCGCCAAACAGACACCATTCACCTCAGGTGTTTCCAGCATCTTTCAAAAGCAGAGCTTTGCCAAAGTCTCGAGTACCTCCCGCCCGGATTTTTACCGTCCTGCCGAATCTGTGTTAAGGTTATAACTCGCCAATTTTGTGAGGCACCACACATATAATTCGCTAGAAAACCGTTGCTTTTGATATTTTAAATGCCTATGAATCGATTTATCCGCCGTTATCCTGTTTTCCTTCCCCTGCTGGCTACGCTCTCCGGCCTGCCTGTCGATCTCGCGTGGGCCTTTGACGAAAAAAATCAGGTTGCCGAAGCCCCCTTTGACGATCCCGCCCGCTTCAGCAATATGGTGCAGCAGCTGCCCGCGTTAAATAACGGTGCCTCCGATGATTTACTGGAAAAACGTATCGCCGAAGCGGCAAAAAGCATCGGGGAGGCCAGCATGGCCAGCGACAGCGATAAACCGCTGCGCGAACAGGCCGAACTGTGGGCGTTCAACCGCTTCCGCGATCTGGCGGCGGAACGCGCTGCGAGGGAAGGGGAGCATCTTCTTTCACCCTACGGGCGTGCCAGCGTTACGCTCGCCGTGGATGATGACGGCAACTTTAACGGCACCTCGGCGCAGCTGATTACCCCCTGGCAGGATAACTATCAGTATCTGACCTTCAGCCAGCTAGGCCTGGAGCAAACCGAATACGGCGCGGTGGGCAATGCCGGGCTGGGCCAGCGCTGGATAGCCGGTGACTGGCGGCTGGGCTACAACGCTTTCGTGGATGATTTACTGACCGAGAACCAGCAGCGCGGATCGTTAGGCACGGAAGCATGGGGTGAGTATCTGCGCTTCTCCGCCAACTACTACCATCCCCTCAGCGGCTGGCGCAACCGCGGCAACAGCAGCCAGATGCGCATGGCGCGCGGCTATGATATTACCACCCGCGGCTATCTGCCGTTCTATCGCCAGCTGGGCGTTTCTCTCAGCTATGAACAGTATCTGGGACGCAATATCGACCTGTTCCACAGCGGAAATATGATGGATAACCCCACGGCGGTCACGCTGGGGATTAATTACACGCCCGTCCCGCTGTTCACCTTCAGCGCTAATCACAAAGAAGGCGACAGCGGCGAATCCCAGGATCAGTTTGCCCTCAAGATGAACTATCGCCTCGGCGTGGCGCTCAGCAAGCAGCTTTCCGCCAGCAACGTCGATGCCGCGCAGTCGCTGAGCGGCAGCCGTTATGATGCGGTGAACCGCAATAACTCTCCGGTGATGGCTTTCCGCCAGCGGAAAACCCTGTCGGTATTCCTTGCCACGCCGCCGTGGCAGGTGCAGCCGGGTGAAACGCTGCCGCTGAAACTGCAAATCCGCCACAGTAATCCGATTAAGGCGGTCAGCTGGCAGGGGGATACCCAGGCTCTGAGCCTGACGCCGCCCGCTAACAGCAGCGATCCCGAGGGATGGAGTATTATTATTCCGGCCTGGGACAGCTCGGCGGAAGCCAGCAATGAATATCGTTTGTCGGTAACGCTGGAAGACAGCAAGCAGCAGCGCGTCACGTCTAACTGGATCACGCTGAAACTGTCTCAGCCGGTGGCAATGCAGGATCCGCGGGCGGAAAATTACGATTTTCTTACCCCCTGACGGCACGAAAACTGACACCGCTGAAATGCAAAAAGTTGTCAAGATAGCGCCCGAAAATATATGTGATTAAAGTCACAAAATACTCCTTTCCAACCTCAGGGTTTTTCTGCACAATCTGCGAAAAATTCTACTCACCTGCACATCATGATCATCCGTCCGCATCGTCACTGGTTTGTTCGCCTTTTCGCCTGGCACGGCTCTGTGCTACCCGGGATTTGGTTTCGCCTGACACTCAACTTAATGATGTCAGTGATCGCGATTTTGTGTCTTGACTGGTATGAAACGCTGGGGATTAAACTGACCCTCGCCCCTTTTAGTTTGCTCGGGGTGTCGATTGCGGTTTTCCTGGGTTTCCGCAACAGCGTCTGCTTTGGCCGCTTTATTGAGGCGCGGATGTTCTGGGGAAACCTGCTGATTGCCTGTCGCACGCTGCAGCGGCTGGCGCTGGCAATCTCCCCGGCTGAGGCGCCGCGCGTGATGTCGCTGCTGCTGGCGTTCTGCTACAGCCTCAAGCATCAGCTGCGCCGAACCGATGCCCACGAGGATCTGCGCCGCTATCTGGGGGATGAGGCCGATGAGATCCTGGCCCGCCGTTCTCCGACCAACTTTATTGAACTACAGCTCTCCAACTGGCTGGCGATCCAGCGCCGCAACGGCAATCTTTCTGACATTTTGTATGCCCATATGGATGCCAGCATCAATCAGCTGTCGCAGGTTCTGGGGGGATGTGAGCGGCTGGCGAGTATGCCGATTCCCTTTGCCTACGGCCTGCTGCTGCACCGCACGGTATATCTGTTCTGTACGCTGCTGCCCTTCGCGCTGGTACCGGATCTGCACTATATGACGCCGCTGGTGTCGGTATTTATCGCCTACACCTTCCTGTCGCTGGATACGCTGGCGGAAGAGCTGGAGATGCCGTTTGGCCTGGCCAAAAACCATCTGCCGCTGGATGCCATGTGCACCAATATTGAGATCAACCTGAGGGAAATGAATCTGGAGCAGGAACTGCCGGATACGCCTCAGCCAGACAGGCACTATCGTTTAACCTGACCGACTGGCAGGGGCGGCCTCCAGCGGCCGCCCCGCGTGCCCGTATCAGAACTGGTAGTTCAGACCCACGCCGGTGACGTCGTCATTCGCCAGCCCCAGCGGGTTGCTGTCACTCAGCAGGTTAACTTTGTATTCGGCATACGCCAGGAAGTTTTTGTTGAAGTAGTAGTTCGCGCCGAAAGAAACGTACTTCACGATATCCGCATTACCGATGTTTTCAATGTCCTTACCGCGTGATGACACGTAGGCCAGCGACGGGCGGAAGCCGTTGAGGAACTGGTACTGCGCGACCGCTTCAAAATTCACCGCTTTGTTAGCAAAGCCGCCGCCGATCGGCGTAGCGTTGTGGGTGTTGCCGTACATGGCTGCCAGATAAATCTGGTTGGCATCGTACTTCACCGCCGTCGCCCAGGACTCGGCGCGATCGCCTTCTCCCCGCGCTGCGTTATTCTGTGCCTGAGTACGGCCAATATTGGCATAGGTTCCCACCACGCCCAGACCCCAGTCGGCGCTGTAGCTGACGGATGTTGCGTAGCCGTCGCCGTTGCTGCGACGCACGGCATCAGCACCGGTACGTTCGTTTTTCCCTTCGTACTGCAGTGCCACATTCAGCCCGTCAACCAGCCCGAAGAAGTTGCTGTTACGCCAGGTTGCCACGCCGGTGGAACGGGAGGAGAGGAAACCGTCGGCGTAGCCGGAGTCGCCGCCGAATTTCGGCAGCATATCGGTCCATGCCAGTGCGTCATACACCAGGCCATAGTTACGGCCGTAGTCGAATGAACCCCACTTACCGAACTTCAGGCCGGCAAAGCCCAGGCGGGTTTTATCGCCGCTCAGGGCATCCGTACCTTCGGTTTTGTTCAGCTGGAAGTTGTACTGCCACTGGGCGTAGCCGGTCAGATCCTGCGCAATCTGCGTTTCACCCTTAAAGCCAAAACGGGCGTAGGACACATCGCCATCGTTGCCCGCGTCGTCCGAGAAGAGGTGGCCGACGTTGATCTTACCGTTCAGATCCACCTTGTTGCCGTCTTTGTTATAAATCTCTGCAGCCTGCACGCCGCTGGCCAGAAGAGCCGGTATCAGTAATGCCAGTAAAGAACGCTTCATCATGAGTAACCCTGTTTTAAAATTATATTTTCTTTGCATTTAGTGCGGTTGAGAAGGTGACATAAAAATATGTTTCATGAAAATTGAATATATGTAACAAAATATTACAATGAGAGTATAGCAGGGGTAATCATGAGTGATTTCTAAATTTAGAATGTGCATTAGCTATGCTAAAAATAAGGATAATAAATAATTATCCTGTTCAATTTATTGTTTAATATGAAAAAATTAATATGTCATTTTTATGACAAAAGAAATTTAAATATCGCATTATGGGTAATTATTGAGCAGTTCTGTCAGGTTTTATGCCCTGTATTTTTATTCGAAAAGGATTAATGCTATTTACTGTAATGCTTTTCCATTAATACAAAATGTCCATATGTAATATCGGTTCTTCACCGGTTTTTAATAAGTTTAATTAAATAATACACCGCGAAACGATCGCGTCGGGTGTTAATAAATTGCTGCCATCCATCCAGCCGCGCTGACCGCACCTGCTGCACGGTTCTGGTGCGGTCCTGCCGCATTATGGTGCGTTAACCTCCTCTTTTTACGACCAAATTCTATCGGCGATCACATAAACGATATTTTATTTTACCAATGCATAATTCCTCTTTTTTTTGTGCGGCGAAGCCGGGGATATACATTGATATTCACTTTTTATGCATTTTAAGTGAATAATGGCTTGATGTAAGTTATTGATATTTGGTTATTGAATTGGGTTTATGCATTTTTTCGCTGGCTGGCACGCTCTGTGCAATTTACAGTAGAGCTGCAATGAATCATTTCATTAACATTTAATACACTTTGAGTTCACCCTGGTAATTCAAAGGTTAAGCGATAAACGAGGCCGCTATGCAACCGTCAATCACCCGTGAAAATTTCGATCAATGGATTGTACCAACTTACGCACCTGCCAGCTTTATCCCGGTACGGGCGGAAGGCTCAACGCTGTGGGACCAGGAAGGGAAGTCCTACATTGACTTCGCCGGGGGTATTGCGGTCAATGCGCTGGGCCATGCGCATCCCGACCTGCAGCAGGCGCTGCAGCAGCAGGCTGCGCTGCTGTGGCATACCGGTAATGGTTACACCAATGAACCAATCCTGCGCCTGGCAAAACAGCTGGTGGATGCCACCTTTGCCGACCGCGCCTTCTTCTGTAACTCCGGTGCAGAAGCCAACGAAGCGGCGCTGAAGCTGGCGCGCAAGGTGGCCCACGACGGCGGCGATCTGCAGAAAACCGGTATTGTGGCGTTTAACAACGCGTTTCACGGCCGCACGCTGTTTACCGTATCTGCCGGTGGGCAGCCTGCCTATTCGAAGGATTTTGCACCGCTGCCCGGCGGCATTCAGCACGCTGTGTATAACGATCTGGCCTCTGCGGCTGCACTGATCAACGACCAGACCTGCGCGGTAATTGTTGAGCCGATTCAGGGCGAAGGTGGGGTTGTTCCCGCTGAGCCGGCCTTCCTGCGCGGGCTGCGTGAACTGTGTGATAAACATCAGGCGCTGCTGATTTTCGATGAAGTGCAGAGCGGCGTGGGCCGGACCGGTTCGCTGTATGCCTACATGCATTACGGCGTCACGCCTGACGTGCTGACGACGGCGAAAGCGCTGGGCGGCGGTTTCCCGATTGGCGCGATGCTGACCACCGAAAGCCTTGCTGCGCATCTGAATATTGGCAGCCACGGCACCACCTACGGCGGCAACCCGCTGGCCGGTGCGGTCGGCGGCAAGGTGATGGAGCTGATCAACCGCCCGGAAATTCTGGCGGGCGTGGCGGAGCGCCACCGCTGGTTTGTGGATGGCCTGAATGAAATTAACCAGCGCCTGCAGCTGTTCAGCGAAATCCGCGGGCTGGGCCTGCTGATCGGCTGCGTGCTGAATCAGGATTACAGCGGCAAAGCCAAACTGATTAATCAGGCGGCCGCCCGCGAAGGGCTGATGGTGCTGATCGCCGGGGCTAACGTTGTGCGCTTCGCACCGTCGTTAATCATCACTAAAGAGGAAGTCACGGAGGGGCTGGCACGCTTCGAACGCGCCTGCCTGGCCGTCACTCAGGGAGCCGCCGTATGATGTTTATTCGTCCCGTTGAACGAGACGATCTGGCTCAGCTGATGTACCTCGCCGGTAAAACCGGCGGGGGACTGACCTCTCTGCCCGTTGACAGCGATACGCTGTCAGCGCGTATCGAACGTTCATTGATGACCTGGCAGGGAAAACTGCCCCGGGCTGAACAGGGATACGTTTTTGTGCTGGCAGACGGAGATACCGGTAAAGCCGTGGGGATCTGCGCCATCGAAGTGGCGGTCGGTTTACAGGATCCCTGGTATAACTTTCGCGTCGGCACTCAGGTGCACGCTTCGAAAGAGTTGAATGTTTACAACATGCTGCCCACGCTGTCGTTAAGCAACGACCACACCGGCAGCAGCGAGCTGTGCACGCTGTTTCTCGATCCGGATTACCGTAACGGAAAGAACGGTTACCTGCTGTCAAAATCGCGCTTCTTGTTTATGGCGGCGTTTCGCGATCGCTTTATGCAAAAGGTGGTGGCGGAGATGCGCGGCGTCAGTGATGAAAACGGCCACTCGCCTTTCTGGGACAGCGTCGGCAGCCGCTTTTTCTCGATGTCATTCAGCGATGCCGACTATCTGAGCGGCACCGGGCAAAAGGCGTTTATTGCCGAGCTGATGCCTAAACACCCTTTATACATTGATTACCTGTCGCCGGAAGCCCGCGGGGTGATAGGCCAGGTTCATCCGCAAACGGCTCCGGCGCGGGCGGTGCTGGAGGCCGAGGGCTTCCGCTTCCAGAACTATGTCGACATTTTCGACGGCGGCCCGACCCTGGAGTGCGACATCGACCGGGTTCGCGCGATCCGTAAAAGCCGTGAGCTGGTGCTTGAACTGAGCGAGCAGCCGGATGAAACGCTGCCGCTGTGCCTGGTGGCGAACCAGCACTATCAGCACTTCCGCGTGATGCTGCTGCCGGCCGATATGCAGAGCGGCACGATTGCCGTGACCGCCGCACAGGCTGAAATTTTACATTGCCAGGCAGGGGATAACCTGCGGGTAGTCACACTTTGTCGTGAGGAGAAACCAGCATGACGCACTGTATTAATGGTCAGTGGCTGACCGGCGGCGGTGAGAACATCGCCAAACTGGACCCGGTAAAGGGTGAACTGCTGTGGCAGGGGAAATCCGCCACTCCCGCGCAGGTCTCAGGCGCCTGCGAGGCGGCCCGGGCTGCATTTTCCACCTGGGCACGTCGTCCGTTTGCCGAGCGCCAGGCGATTGTTGAGAAATTTGCCCAGCAGCTGGAAAAAAGTAAGGCCGAGCTGAGCGAGACGATCTCCCGCGAAACCGGCAAGCCGCGCTGGGAAACCGTGACCGAAGTGCAGGCCATGATCAATAAAGTGGCGATTTCGCTGCGGGCTTATCATGCCCGCACCAGCGAGCACGCGGAAGGCGAAAGCTCCCTGCGCCATCGTCCGCATGGCGTGATGGCGGTCTTCGGTCCGTATAACTTCCCCGGGCATTTGCCTAACGGGCACATCGTTCCCGCGCTGCTGGCCGGGAATACCGTAGTCTTTAAGCCGAGCGAGCTGACGCCGCTGACCGCTGAGCTGACCCTCAAACTGTGGATCAACGCCGGACTGCCCGGTGGGGTGATTAACCTTGTGCAGGGCGGCCGCGATACCGGCCAGGCGCTGGTGCAGGATACCCAAATCGACGGCGTGCTGTTCACCGGCAGTGCGGCAACAGGCTATCAGCTGCATCGTCAGCTGGCGGGTAAACCGGAAAAAATGCTGGCGCTGGAAATGGGCGGCAATAACCCGCTGATCGTCGAAGATCCTGACGATATAGACGCTGCCGTTCACATCGCCGTGCAGTCTGCATTTATCAGTGCCGGGCAGCGCTGTACCTGCGCCCGTCGGCTGCTGGTGAAAAGCGGGGCCGCCGGGGATGCTTTCCTGGCGCGTCTGGTGGAGGTGGCTTCGCGCATTCTCACCGGTGGCTGGAATGATGAGCCGCAGCCGTTTATGGGCAGCGTGATCTCGCTGCAGGCAGCGGAGCGGATTTTTGCCGAGTGGCAGGCGCGGGTGGATGCCGGTGGCCGGGTGCTGCTGCCGATGCAGTGGCCGCAGCGCGACAGCGCGATCCTGACCCCGGGGATTATTGATGTGACCGGGCTGCAAAATCTGCCGGATGAAGAGGTCTTTGGCCCGCTGCTGGCGGTGATCCGCTACGACGATTTTGACACGGCAATTCGCCTCGCCAACCAGACCCGCTATGGCCTGGCCTGCGGGCTGATTTCGCCGCAGCGTGAGAAGTTCGAGCACCTGCTGATTGAGGCGCGCGCCGGGATTGTGAACTGGAATAAACCGCTGACCGGTGCCGCCAGTACCGCGCCGTTTGGCGGCATTGGAGCCTCAGGGAACCATCGCGCCAGTGCCTGGTACGCGGCGGATTACTGCGCATGGCCGATGGCAACGCTGGAGTCGGCCGACCTCAGCCTGCCCGCCACGTTATCACCAGGGCTGGATTTTAGTGCTGAAGGAGAGACGCGATGAGCGCCCGTGAAGTCAATTTTGATGGGTTGCCGGGGTTAACCCATCATTATGCCGGATTGTCGTTCGGTAATGAGGCCTCAACCCGCAACCAGCATCAGCAGTCTAATCCGAAACTCGCCGCGAAGCAGGGGCTGGTTAAGATGAAGACGCTGGCCGATCTCGGTTTTGCGCAGGGGGTTATCCCGCCTCACGAGCGGCCAAACGTCGAGGCGCTGCGCCAGATCGGTTTCAGCGGAACCGATGCGCAGGTGGTGGCTCAGGCGGCAAAACAGGCCCCGCAGCTGCTGTCAGCGGTCAGTTCGGCGTCGTCGATGTGGGTGGCGAATGCCGCCACGGTTTCCCCGTCGGCGGACAGCGCCGATGGTCGGGTGCATCTCTCCGTGGCTAACCTGAATAACAAGTTTCACCGGGCGATAGAAGCACCGACCACGGCGAATCTGCTGCGTGCCATTTTCCGCGATGGCGATCGTTTCTCGGTACATGACGCGCTGCCGCAGGTGGCGATGTTTGGTGACGAGGGTGCGGCAAACCACAATCGTTTCAGCCGCGGCTACGGCGCCGCGGGCGTGCAGATGTTTGTCTATGGCCGCAGCGAGCGTGGCGGCGTGGCGCCAACGCGCTATCCGGCCCGCCAGACGCTGGAAGCCAGCGAAGCGGTGGCGCGCCTGCATCAGCTCGATCCGACCCGTACCGTATTTGCCCAGCAGAACCCGGCGGTGATCGACCAGGGCGTATTCCATAATGATGTGATCGCCGTGAGTAATCAGCAGGCGCTGTTCTGTCATCAGCAGGCGTTTCTAAATCAGCCGCAGCTTCTGGCCGAGCTGGCCGGGAAACTGCCTGGCTTCACCGCGATCGAGGTGCCGGAGAATCGCGTCAGAGTGGCGGATGCGGTGTCCACCTATCTGTTCAACAGCCAGCTGCTGAGCAAGCCGGATGGCAAAATGCTGCTGGTGTTGCCGGAAGAGGCGCGTCGCCATGCGGGCGTCTGGGGCTGGCTCAACGAGCTGATCGCCAGCGGAAGCCCGATTGACGAGCTGAAGGTGTTCGATCTGCGGGAAAGTATGTTCAACGGCGGTGGCCCGGCCTGCCTGCGTCTGCGGGTGGTGCTGGATGAAACAGAGCAGGCGGCGGTGAATCCTGCGGTGATGATGAACGATCGGCTGTTCCGCACGCTGAACGACTGGGTCGATCGACACTATCGCGATCGGCTGTCGCAGGCCGATCTCGCCGACCCGCAGCTGTTGCTGGAAGGGCGCGAGGCACTTGACGAACTGACTAAGCTGCTAAACTTAGGCAATGTATACCGTTTTCAGCAGTAACGCGATCGTTGCAGGGCCGGGGCGTTTCCCCAGTCCCTCAGGGCTGAGCGGCGAAGCCTGAAGGAGTACTGATGCAAGATTTCCTCACCTTAACTCTCGCCGGTGAACGGCCCACCGCCGTTACCGGGCGCAATGCGCAGCTGAGCTGGCGGTGGATCGATGAAGGGATCCTGGAGCTGACGCCGCACGGGCCGGCACCGATGGCGCTGGTGATCTCCACCGGCATCCACGGTAATGAAACGGCTCCCGTTGAAATTGTCGATCGGCTGTTAAATACGCTGCTGCGCGGTGAGACGCCGCTGGTGGCGCGCCTGCTGGTGATTTACGGTAATCCGGCGGCTCTGCGGCAGAATAAGCGCTATGTGCATGGCGATATGAACCGGATGTTTGGCGGCCGGTGGCAGCAGTATGAGGACTGCCCGGAGGCGCGCCGAGCCTGGCGTCTGGAGCAGGCGATGGAGAATTTCTGGCAGGTGAGCGAGCATGATGAAGTTCGCTGGCATATCGATATGCATACGGCGATCCGGGGTTCGTATCATCCGCGCTTCGGCGTGATGCCGCAGCGTGAAACGCCGTGGCCGGATGATTTTCTTCACTGGCTGGGTGCGGCAGGGCTGGAGGCGCTGGTGTTCCACCGCGCACCGGGGGGAACCTATACCCACTACAGCGGCCATCATTTTCATGCGGCAAGCTGTACGCTGGAGCTGGGTAAGGCGCAGCCGTTTGGCCACAACGATCTGGCGCAGTTTTCCGCCGCCGATCGGGCGCTGAGCGCGCTGGTCAGCGGCGGCACGCTGCCCGATGTTTCCACTCCGCCGCTGCGCTACCGCGTTTCGCAGCAGATTACCCGGCATTCGGATCGGTTTGTGCTGCATATGGGGGCAGAGACGCTGAACTTTACCGCGTTTGCGCAGGGGACGCTGCTGGCCGAAGACGGCGACACGCAGTATTACGTTCAGCAGGCGCGGGAGTACGTTCTGTTCCCGAATCCGAACGTGGCGGAGGGGCTGCGGGCCGGGCTGATGCTGGTGGCGGAGAATGCCAGCGAGATTATTGAGGTGTCTGAGGCCGAGGTGGGTGGCGTTTTGAGTCCGCCGGCGTGAGAGGCGAGAGTCTGTTTAACCGCCTTTCTGGATGAGACGGGCTGGTGTTGCGGTGTTGCGGTGGAACGGGGGCCGGGCTGAGCCTCTGCGGCGGCGGTCGGGCGGTCCTCGCGCCGTGCTTCGCCCGGTGCCTTCGATTCCAGCATCCGGCCTGTCGGACCGCCTGCGACGCGTCATCCCTGACCCGACGCAGCCTTACGCCAACGTCCTGTTGGCGTATCCTTGCCGGATGCTTCCATCTCAGCGCTGTGGATGCCCGGTCGCCGCCGCAGAGGCTCGCCTGAAAAAACTGTGTTTCTGCTTTTTACGGGCAATACTGAAGTATCAGAGCGGGCTGGCGGTTCCCCGTCTGGCAATCCACAGCGCTGAACGCAGAGAGGAAGCCTGGATGCGCCCGCAGGACGCGGGTGCAAGGCTCGGTCGGCGCAGGGACGCGGCGTCTGAGCCGGTCCGGCAGGCTGACGAGCGGAGAGAAGGTATCGCGCAGCGGCGCGAGGACCCGCCAGACGGGGAACCGCCAGCCGGCTCAGAGCACCTTATCGCCACAAATCCTGAATTCAAATACCCCGGCATCGGGCACCCGCAGAAAAGTGTAAAGCGCTTAACTTTTTCCTTCCGAAATCCCGCCCGGGCGATTACACTCCTCCATATTCCCTGCATAAATCCCTTCAAATTCATATTCTTTTGCAATTCTTCACCAAAATCTTCTCATTCTCTCCATGATTGGCTTCAAATTGTCTTTTATGCTTTCAGGCCTTTACCCAGCCTCTGAGTACTTGACGTTGGACGACGTAAACTGGCTTCCGACAACGCGACAACCGGGTCGCCATAGAAATGAAACATAAGGACAATACTATGCGTAAATTAACTTCCCTGATTGTTGCTGCCACGCTGGCAGTAGGTGCGGCAAATATCGTTCATGCTGCAAACGACAACCTGACTCCGCCTCCTGCCGGCGGCGACAAACCGATGATGCATAAGCCACCTCGCCACGGCGGTGGAATGCACGATATGTTTAAAGGTCTGAATCTGACCGATGCGCAGAAGCAGCAGATCCGCACCATCATGAAAGAATCGCACAAGGACATGAAGCGCCCGTCGCTGGAAGAGCGCCGCGCCATGCACAACATCATTGCTTCCGACAGCTTCGACCGCACGAAAGCTGAAGCGCAGGCAACGCAGATGTCCGCCAACGGAAAAGCGCGCGCGCTGTCCATGCTGGAAACTCAGAACAAAATGTATAACGTGCTGACGCCTGAGCAGAAAAAACAGTTCAATCAGAACTTTGAGAAACGTCTGACTGAAAAACCGCAGCATGAAGGTAAAATGCCTCCTGCAGACGACTAATCCTCGCTGACGCATTAGAAACCGCCGGTGTTGCTCACCTCCGCCTCAGGGCAGTGGGCAACACCGGCGGTTTTATTTTGGCTGCCGATCAGAGCGCCACAATCGGCAGTTTGCCGCCGATCAGCGGCTTGCTGAGGATCTTGTAGCCGTCGCTGTCGAACCCCGGTAGCGCGGTACAGAGTGCCGAAGCCTCAGCAATCTCGCTGACCGAACCCAGGTAGAGCCAGTTATTAATCACGTGAATTTGTTTCTGGTTAACGCCTTCTTCAATGACGCCCACGGCACCCGGCCACGGCCAGCAGTTCACTCGTACCGCTTCCAGCGCGGCCAGCAACCGCTGCTGATGCGCTTCCACGCTTTCCTTGCCACAGCAGGCTCCGGCACAGCGCCGCAGCGCCGAGCGGAAACAGCCGCGACCGGCGCTCAGCGGCTCCATCCCCAGCAGCCCGTAGCATAGCTGCTGCTCGTCGGCTATTTTCTGTAAATGCTGGAGTGCCGCACGGCGATTGGCGTACAGGCCGAACAGATTTGGCGTATGCGAGAAATCGACCTCTTTGGCATACACCACCTGAGGACGCTGATTGACCAGCTGCAGGGCGCAGAGCTGGCGATTCTTTCGCAGACGTTTGTTAAACAGCGGCTGCTGGATCTTAATCATCTGAGCTTCCAGCAGCAGAGCGCCCAGCTCGCCGGCGGTCGTAATAAAGCTGATGCGCGTCGACTGACGCAGCATTTTTGCCTCATCGGCGGTGCGCAGATGCGACATCACCCGGCTACGAATATTGACGCTTTTACCAATGTAGAGCGGCAGGCTGTCGCTGTCGCCGTGGAAGGTATACACGCCGGGCAGGTTGGGGAGATCGTCTATCCACGGGCGCAGATGCTCGGGATACTGATAGATTGCCGCCGCCTCAAATTCCAGGCGATGGCTGACGATTTTTTTGACCACTACGGACTCCGGTTACTGGTTGTACGTACAGTGTAGCAGAAAAAAACATCAGCTGTCAGCCAGGGCAGGAGGGCAGAGCAGGGAGGGAGGAATATCGTCTGGCCGGCGACAAACGCCGCAGCCGGACGATATCAGATGCTGGTCATACTCGGGCGGACCGCGATAAGCCGCGTGACTATCGGCTACGTCAACGGCCCGAAGGGCTGTCTTTCCTCATGGCTGGACAGCACTATTTTCCGGCTTATTTTTTCCAGAAATCATCAAACACGGTGATCGGGGTGCGGCGTTTGTGCTCGGTCTTCTGATACCAGCCTTCGATGATTTTCGCCGCCGCCGGGTCGATGGTTTCCCCTTCCAGGTAGCGGTCAATGAGCTGATAGGTAACGCCCAGCGCCACTTCATCCTGCAGACCCGGGCGGTTATCTTCCAGATCGGCGGTCGGCTGTTTGAGGTACAGGTGTTCCGGGCACCCCAGCGCTTTGAGCAGCTGCTTTCCCTGTCCCTTGTTCAGGCGGAAAATCGGGTTGATGTCGGTGCCGCCATCGCCGTACTTGGTGAAGAAGCCGGTCAGCGCTTCGGCCGCATGGTCGGTTCCCACAACGACGCCCGCCGTCATGCCGGCAATGCTGTACTGGGCTTTCATGCGTTCACGCGCTTTTTCATTGCCGCGAATGAAATCAGACAGCGTGATACCGGCATCGCGCAGCGCCTGCTCGCTCGCCAGCACCGCCTGCTTGATATTCACCGTCAGGACGCGGTCCGGCTGGATAAAGCCGATGGCGTCCTGGCAGTCCTGCTCATCGGCCTGAACGCCATAAGGCAGACGGACGGCAATGAACTGATAGGTGGTATCCGCCGTTTCTTCGCGCAGTTCGTTAATCGCGGTCTGGCACAGTTTTCCGGTTAGCGTTGAGTCCTGACCGCCGCTGATGCCGAGCACCAGCGTTTTTAAAAACGGATACGTTTTCAGGTAGGATTTGAGAAATTCAACGCTGATACGAATTTCTGCCTGTGCATCAATCACCGGTTTCACACCCAGTGCCGCAATAATGTCCTGTTGCAGAGCCATTCACCTCTCCTCAGATTCAGCGCCGACGGGCGGCTGCCAGTAAAATTATGTCTGTTTAAGCTAACGCGCCGGGCGCAAAACAACAATCTTCATCGACACTGATTGCCACCGACTGCTGACAAATCAGACTTTTTTCGGCTTTTGCGCCAGCAGCGTAAACATCACGATAGCCAGCATGTAGCAGCCAAAGATGGTCGCCGCCATGGTCATCACCGAGGTTCCACCGATGCCGGTCACCGGCACGCTGATGCCCCCAAGGGTGAACATCGCCACGCCCAGCACCGCGGACGCGCTCCCGGCCCGATGCCCCTGGCTTTGCATCGCCAGCGAGGAGGCGGTGACCGAAATCACACCGTTGCTGGCCACGCTGAAGAACAGGGCAATCAGCACCAGGGGCAGCGCGGCGGCTGTCAGACCGGCCAGCAGCAGGGTGGCGGAAGAGATAAATGCCAGCACCAGGCCGCCCTTGAGCACCCGGTACTCGCCCCACAGCGGGCTGAGACGTGCGCTAACCTGTGATGCAATAATCAGGCCGACGCCGTTCGCGGCGAAGCAGAAGCTGAATGCCTGCGGCGACAGGTGATAGATCTCCTGCAGGACAAACGGCGACGCACCGATATAGGCAAACATTCCCGACATCATAAAGCCCTGGGTCAGGCAGAAGCCCATAAACGGACGGTGGGCGATCACCTGTCCCAGCGCCGCCCAGGCGGACAGAATACTGCCCTGGCTTCGACGTTCGGGGGCCAGCGTTTCATGCAGCTTCAGTTTTGCCAGAACAAACAACAGTACGGCAATGACGGCCAGCGCCATAAACAGGCCGCGCCAGTTGAGGAAGGTCATCAGCGCGCCGCCCATCACCGGTGCAGCAATCGGGGCCAGGCCGTTCACCAGCATCAGCAGGGCGAAAAAGCGCGTCAGCTCATGTCCGGTGTACATATCGCGGGCAATCGCGCGCGACAGTACGGCACCGCCCGCACCGGCCATGCCTTCAAACAGCCGTGCCAGCAGCAGCTGGTGAATATCCTGCGCCAGCGCGCACCCCACGGACGCAATCAGCAGCAGAACCAGCGACAGCAGCAGCGGACGAATGCGGCCGTACTTATCGCTGAGCGGCCCAAAGAACAGCTGCCCCAGGCCCAGCCCGAGTAGTCCGGCAGTCAGGCTGAGCTGTGCCGTGGCCGTGGGCGTTTGCAGATCGTTGGCGAGTTCCGGCAGCGCCGGCAGGTACAGGTCAATACACAGCGGGCCGAGCGCCGCCAGAAGACCGAGCGTAATGGCGTAGCCAAGACGATTGGGAGATGCAGGTGTCATGAATCCTCTGAATGAAATAGCAGGTGGTGGATCTGTTGATACAGTGGGTAAAGTGTTTCCGCTGACGCTTTCTGCGGCGTCAGTCGGCGATGAGAGGTGCCTTCAACCATCACGGCGAGGACTTCCACACAGCCGCGGATCCGCTCGTCGCT
The DNA here is from genome assembly GCF_037450285.1 of Erwinia sp. SLM-02. NCBI lineage: Bacteria > Pseudomonadati > Pseudomonadota > Gammaproteobacteria > Enterobacterales > Erwiniaceae > Erwinia > Erwinia sp. SLM-02. Next base: position 1,294,983 of record NZ_JAQISN010000001.1, read on the forward strand.
GAAGTGGGGATACGCCTGTTTGACGTGGGCGCAGGCCTGGCTGAAGATGCGCTCATCGGCCTCCTGCATCATCTGCGCCACGCGCGGATTACGGGTGGCTTCAGCGGCCACTTCCAGCATAAGCGCCTCGTCATCCTCATTCAGGACGCAGCGCCAGGCCAGCAGTTTTGGCAACTGGATGCTCTTGCTCGTGCCGATCATTTCCTGAATGCGCAGGCCGATAATCCGTCTGATAATTTCCTCAATGATGGCGTCTTTGCTGGAGAAATAACGATAAATTTGCCCCACGCTGAGCTGAGCCTCAGAGGCCAGCTGCGACATGCTGGCGGCATGAAAACCATGCTGACGAAAACAGCGCCGCGCGGCGATGATAATTTCATCCTGCCGGATTCGGTGTCGGGCTTCCCGCGCTTCGTTTTGCATGATTTCAGGCCCTCCGCGACCCGCAGATAGATCCACTGCCGTGACGTATTCGGCCACACTGGCAATGTGAACGTTCATTCTCATTAAAATGAGTATAAAGCCGCAGTGGATAAATCTGTAATAATTTCGCCAGTTAAAGTTGAAAATCCGGCACTTATATTCCAGGCTTAATGCACATGGACAATAAATGAGGAATAACATATGCGTAAATTGACGGGATTGATGGGTGCTGCTTTAACGCTGGCCGTTTTATCAGGCTGTACCGCTTACGATCGTGCCGAAAGCTATGTCACCAAGCCGGTGGTACAGGATGTGAAAAAAGGTATGACCCGCCAGCAGGTCCGTGACATTGCGGGGCCGCCTTCAACCGAAATTACGATGGTTCACGCTCGCGGTACCTGCCAGACCTATGTTCTGGGTGAGCGTGATGGCAAACAGCAGACCTATTTCGTGAGCTACGGCGATACCGGAACAGTCATGAACTACGGCTTCCAGAGCTGTAAAGAATACGATACCGATCCGCAGGCGGCTAAGTAATCCCGCATTCTGATTGTTAACTGTCGTGTTTTAACGTTGAACGGCAACGTCTGTATAACAGGCGTTGCCGTTTTCGTTTGTGGCTGACGAGCTAACGCCTCCCTGAGCCGAACTACAGCCCCGGCGGCCGGGGGACTTCCAGATACTCTCCGTTAATGTTGCGACGGTAGTAGTGGCCATCCTGAACGTAGAAACGTTCACCGTTGTAATCCAGCGCGCGCATATCCGTTACCCGATCCACCGGGCGATCGACCACCACGTAGGTGTTATCGTTTTGGCGCTGATAATAGTTGCCGTTAAGGACATAGTAGGTCAGCCCGCCGATCAGCACTGCCGCCGCCGCGTCAGGCAGGAACGACAGTCTTCCTGGTCCGCCACCGTGCCAGCCCGGCCCAGGGCCAGGTGGACCCCAGCCTCCCGGATGTGCAGATGCCAGCACCGGGGCAAGCAGCGTGAAGGCGAGCAGGGTGGTCATCACCTTTTTCATATGCAGGTCTCCTGGTTCAGTGCCGCTAGCATCGTCCTGTGCGGGGGGAATTACAAGCGTCTCCCTGCGGCTATTAGCGGCTGCTTACAGCGTTTAACGCTTCCTTAACCTGGAGGCCACGATTGGGGGACTTTATGAGCCTGGCCGGAGGGGATAACGCCATGTTGAGGGCAGCGCGGTGGGGAATAATCGCGGGAGGCTGAGTAAACGGGCAGGGGGAAATCAGGGGGGTGCCGCCGATCCCGATGCCCGCCAGGGGCTCCGGGATCGGCGGTTAATTATCAGCGGTGAGCCAGCTCGGCATCGTTGTCCGCATCGGTGTTCATAATCTGCTTGTCGGTCTGCTTCAGCCACTGGCTGGTCAGCGTACCGGCAGTCATTGAACCGTTGACGTTAAGCGCAGTACGGCCCATATCAATCAGTGGTTCAATGGAAATCAGCAGCGCAACCAGCGTCACCGGCAGGCCCATGGCCGGCAGCACAATCAGCGCGGCGAAGGTCGCTCCGCCGCCCACGCCGGCAACGCCTGCAGAACTCAGCGTAACGATACCGACGAGGGTAGCTATCCACACCGGGTCGAACGGGTTAATGCCGATGGTTGGCGCAACCATCACCGCCAGCATCGCCGGGTAGAGGCCCGCACAACCGTTCTGACCGATGGTGGCACCAAAGGAGGCGGCAAAGCTGGCAATCGACTCCGGCACGCCAAGACGGCGCGTCTGGGCTTCCACGCTCAGTGGGATCGTGGCGGCGCTGGAGCGGCTGGTGAAGGCAAAGGTAATCACCGGCCACACTTTACGGAAGAAGCGCAGGGGATTGACGCCGTTAACCGACAGCAGCAGGGCGTGAACCGCAAACATAATGGCCAGGCCCAGATAGGAAGCCAGTACAAAACTGCCCAGCTTGATAATGTCGCTGAGGTTAGAGGTGGCCACCACCTTGGTCATCAGCGCCATCACGCCGTAAGGCGTCAGCTTCATAATCAGGCGAACCAGCTTCATGACCCAGGACTGCAGGGTGTCGATAGCTTTCAGTACGCGCTGGCCTTTTTCCGCATCATCCTTCAACAGCTGAATGGCAGCCACGCCGAGGAAGGCGGCAAAAATCACCACGCTGATAATTGACGTTGGGTTTGCACCGGTCAAATCGGCAAACGGGTTTTTAGGGATAAAGGAAAGCAGCAGCTGCGGGGCGCTGAGATCGGCGACCTTGCCCACGTAGTTGTTCTGAATCGCCGTCAGCCGTGCGGTTTCCTGCACGCCCTGAACCAGTCCGCTGGCATTCAGGCCGAACAGCCAGGTGACCAGCACGCCAACCGCCGCGGAAATGGCGGTGGTAAACAGCAGGACGCCGATCGTCAGTACGCTGATTTTACCCAGCGATGAAGCATTATGCAGACGGGCAACGGCACTGAGGATGGAGGCGAATACCAGCGGCATAATGATCATTTGCAGCAGCTGGACATAGCCATTTCCGACGAGGTTGAACCAGCTGACGGATTGTTTAATCACCTCGCTGTTCTCACCGTAAATGGTATGCAGGGCCAGGCCGAACAGTACGCCAACCACCAGGCCGACGAGGACTTTCTTTGACAGGCTCCAGCCGCGGCGGCCGGTTTTTGCCAGCAATAGTAACAGGGCGACGAAAGCCACCAGGTTAATAATGAGCGGGAAATTCATTCAGGCATTCTCCAAAAATGACGACGCAACGGGCCGTCGCGGTGACAGATAATTTCTGTCGCGCAGTAAGTCGAGCTGTGGGGCAAATGGTAACAGTTTGGAATGGTGCAGGTTTATATCCAAAAGGAATTATTTATAACTTTTTGGTGTTATTAGCGTGTTTATTACTCAGGTTGAGCGTTAATTATCCGGCTGATGCTATTTTGCACGGTATTAATGACGGTGCTGGGCCAGCCGCCTGCACCAAAATGTTGCGTACCCGCCGGGAAAAAGATGGCGTAGCCCACCAGAGCCAGGCAAAGCATGCGCTCCAGCTGATTGCCTTTCTGACTGTTAAGCAGTGGCAGTCGGAAACGCCAGCGGCAGGGCCAGAGCAGCGGCACGCCGGCGGGCGTCAGCATATCGGCAAGAATATGGCTGAGATAACCTAAAATCATTCCCTGGAACGCATCCGCGGGGATAATCCACCCCGCAGGCAGCTTCATCTGCAGCAGGGCCACGCCTCCGGCAACGGCCAGCAGGCTGTGGGTAAACCCCCGATGGCCAAACGCTCTTGCAATGGGCTGTGACAGCCATTTCAGCCGCTGGCCGAGCAGCGACTTCGGATGATCGATATCGGGAAGCAGGCAGGTCAGTAACGCAGCAGGGATTATGTGCCACCAGTCCGCGCTGGCCAGAACCGGAGTCAGTTCGGCGCGCTTAGCAAAAATTGCGCTGGCAATGGCAAAAATGAGATGGCCTTCGGCCGTCATGGAAAACACCTGGCTACATAGCTGTCAATGCATCCAGTATAGGGAATATATACAGTAGAATAAATATGTGACGCTGTAACGAAAGATAAATATTTTCACCACGGCTTAACAATTAAACAAATGGCGTCTGCACAACGCCATTTCATTAGTTTTGCGGGCAATCGGGCTGGCTTAACGGCCTTACCGACCCGTTAAATGTGACGCGGTCAGCTCGGTAAGCGACCCGAGCTTCACGTCCGCCAGCGCCCAGCGAGGATCGGCAGCGTATTCCGCATCAGGTACGACGATGGAGCGCATGCGCGCGGCTTTGGTGGCGATCATGCCGTTGAATGAGTCCTCCAGGGTCACGCAGTTAAGCGGATCGACGCCGAGGCGGGCTGCAGCATCAAGATAAACCTGCGGGTGCGGTTTGCTGTAGGGCATCGCTTCTGCGGAGACGAGGACTTCGAAGTAACTACGAATATTAAACATGTCCAGCACGCGCTCGAGCATAAACAGCGGAGAGGCGGAAGCCAGGCCAATTTTCAGCCCTGAACGCTGGCAGAGCTGCAGCGCCTGCTCAACGCCGGGCAGGAGTGGGCGAGTTTCTTCAACCAGCGCCAGGGCGCGATCGATGACGCGACGGGTGACTTCCTGCTGGGTCGGTCCGCTCCACGGCAGGGTTTCATACCACATGCGAACGACCTGGTCGATGCGCAGACCCAGCGTATCGGGCAGCTCCTGCTGGCGGCTCATGTCGATGTCGAGCGTACTTAAAATATCCAGTTCGGCCTGTTGCCAGAGGGGTTCAGAATCAATAAGCAGACCATCCATATCAAAAATGGCGGCGACGACGGGGCGGTGATAGGACATTTTGTGGCTCCATTAAACAGTTTATGTCATTTTAACATGAACATGGCACTGACCAGTAACCACCGCTTGCCGTTAAGTCGGTGAAAGTGCGTATATAAAGCCGGATCGCGGGCAGCAATTAGCAGGCACTTTTCTTTCAGTACAGGTAGACTGTCGGCGAAACATCATATGGACAGGAGAAAGCATGACTTATCAACGGGCTGGCCAGGTGGCGATCCTCAAGCGTATTGTGGGCTGGGTTATCTTTATCCCAGCGCTGCTGTCCACGCTGATTTCGCTGCTGGGTTTTCTGGAAAAAAGCCAGGAGCAGCGTGACGGCATCAATGCGGTAATGCAGGATTTTACCCATGTGATGATCGATATGATCCGCTTCAACACCGGTTTTCTTCACGGCTTCTGGACCCACTCGCCGGTGCCGGATTTTAACGGCGGAAGCAATGTGCTGTTCTGGGTGATTTATATTCTGATTTTTGTCGGCCTGGCGCTGCAGGCTTCCGGTGCGCGCATGTGGAGACAGTCGCGTCATCTGCGCGAAGGGATTGAAGACCGGATGATTCTGGAACAGGCAAGAGGGGACGAAGGCCTGACCCGCCAGCAGCTGGAAGAAAAAATCGTGGTGCCACGGCATACCATTTTCCTGCAGTTTTTCCCGCTCTATATTTTGCCGCTGATCGTTGCCGTGGCAGGGTATTTTGTGCTGAAACTTCTCGGTTTTATTCTTTAACCGACAGCGCGCTCCGGGCCTTCAGGCCTGGCGCGTGCGCTTCTTACCCACTTCATCCTCGTCCAGCAGGGCCACCACCGCCCGCTGCGCCTCGGCCAGCCAGCGGCCACCGAATACGTTTGCCCGGTTAAGCAGATAATAGAGTTGATAAACCGGCTGCCGCTGAATATACCCTTCAGGCAGGGGCCAGACCGACTGATAGCCCTGCAGGATCTCAACGGGAAGGTCGGGATACCAGCTGAGCATCGCCAGATCGCACTCGCGATCTCCCCAGTAGCAGGCGGGATCGAAGATCCACGGACCGTTGCTGCTCCCCGCGCAGTTCGCTGGCCATAAATCACCGTGCAGCAGTGAAGGCTGCGGGTGATGTGTCGCCAGGAGACTTTGCGCGCAGCGCGTGATGAGTTCGATATCCCCGTACTGGATGCCTTTCTCCGCGGCCAGCTGCAGCTGCCAGCCAATACGCTGTTCGGCAAAGAACAGCGACCAGCGGCGAAGCCAGCTGTTCGGCTGCGGCGAGGTGGTGATGTTGTTGTCGAAATCAAGCCCAAACTGCGGCTGTTCGCTCCACTGATGGAGCCGCGCCAGCTGTTCGCCCAGCAGATGAGCGCTGGAGGCGTCCAGCGGGGTGGGTTCCGTGTATTCCAGCAGCAGAAAGCTGGCATCACGGTCGCTGCCTGAGCCATAAACCTTTGGTACGCGCACGGTACCGCTACGGGCCAGCAGCTGTAGCTGATCGGCTTCCCAGGTGAACAAATCCAACATGTCTCGCTGATTACACTTCACGAACACCCGATGTTCGCCATAGTGCAGTAGCCAGGCGGGATGAACATCACCACCCGGCAGCTCAGTGCGTTGGGTAATTTCGCCCTGCCCAAGCTGTTCATTCAACAAACGATTGATGGCTGACCACATAGGAAGCTCCTCTTTTGTACGCCGTGAACAGGGTTACCGTATCGGTTAAAGGATAACCAGTCTGCGCGGTAATGCACGTTAATCGTACATTTTTACAAAAACTTAGCTTTGATCCTGCTTATTAAATGACGCCAAAGTTTGTACTTCGACTTCCGGGGCTTCATCCAGCACAAGCTCACCAATACTGATAGCCTGCGCTTTGAGATCTTCAATCGGAAGGGCACTGACAATCCCGAAATTGTTGGTCCCCAGCTCGTGCGGGTGCCCGTCGGCGTCGTTGAGAGTGGTGGAAAAACCGGCGCTTAGCATGGTGCTGTTCAGTTCAAGCAGATTACTGAGTCCGGTTTCATGGTAGCGAAAGGTCACAACGTACTGGTTTACGGCTGAACTCATGGCATACCTCTTTGTCGGAAAAATTCATTACATCATAGGACATGACCCCATCAGAATGGACGATCTGGTCATGATTTGCGGGTAAATTTTATTAACATCCCCCCTGGTATTTTGATAGCCCTGGGTCGAAATGCCGCACTTCATGCCACTTTTGCCCCGTATTTTCATCATCCTACCCGGTTACTCTCCGTCGTCTTTTTGAACGCCTGCCGAGATGCGGGGGGTGTGCACGGGCGGATAAGCCAGATACCTGCGCATTAATATTTAGTTACATCACTGCTTTTTTCGACAGGGATTTTTCGCCTGGCTAGAGATATTTCTTATTTACAGGCTGATGTTTTCCCGTCAAATACCCTCTATAATGCGCGCCGTTAATGGGAATGTTCTCATTCATCGAGTAGATTCGTCGTGATGCTTGTGAAAAAGAGTGATTTAACAAATTGTTACGTTTATTACCGTAAATTGCGTTGATCGTCCTTCAAAAGGCTTCAGACTTAATCTTTTCAAAACTGCCGTACGGGTCACATTAAATGAAAGCGCTTAGTAAACTGTCTGTCGTTCTGCTGCTCTCCGGGGGAGCACTGTGTCAACAAGCCCTGGCTGATAACAACGTATTTACGGTTATGGATGACCCGAGCACCGCGAAGAAACCTTTTGAAGGCAATGCCGCAGCGGGTTATCTCGCTCAGAGCGGCAATACCAAAAGCTCATCCGCCACGGCGAATACCAATATGACCTGGTATCAGCCAAGCACCGCTTACAGCCTGTGGGGAAATGCGAGCAACACCTCATCAAACGATGAGCGTTCTTCCGAAACCTATCAGGTGGGTGGACGTACTCGTTATAACATGAACAGCGCGGACTACCTGTTCGGTCAGGCCAGCTGGCTGAGCGATCGTTTTAACGGTTACGACGGTCGCTCCATTCTGGCGGCGGGTTATGGTCGCCAGCTGCTGAACGGCCCGGTGCACTCGCTGCGTCTGGAAGCCGGTCCTGGCGTGCGCTATGACGATTTCCATGAAGGCGGCCATGAAACGCAGGCGCTGGCCTATGGCGCAATGAGCTACCAGTGGCAGCTGACCGACAACACCAAATTCATTCAGGGTGTCTCCGTACTCGGCAGCGACGATACCACCGTCAACTCCGAAACAGGACTGCAGGTGGCCATCAATGACCACTTCGCACTGAAGCTGGCTTACAACGTGACCTGGAACCAGAACCCGCCAGAGTCCGCGCCGGAAAGAACCGACACCAAAACGTCGGTACTACTTTCCTACGCGATGTAATGCTCCCCGGGCCGATAAGTCGGCCCGTTTTTTCAGGTCTATCTGCCCGTCACATCGTTTTCCCTTTACGGCAATTTAACCCCGCGCCGTGCAATTCCCCCTCATGAAGTGTAAGATACTACACCTTCAAAGGTTTCTCTGATTTTGAGTCACGTTTGAGTCTGTGTACCAGACCGTGTACCAAACCGGCAAATGTGAGCGGGTTTTAAGTACTAAGGGTCTGGTTTATAAAGTAAAACCAATGTTTGTATGTAGCCTTGCGTATGGGTTACCACTGCAATTAAGGATGTTACATGCCAGTGATTACTCTTCCTGATGGAAGTAAGCGTTCGTTTGACCACGCCGTAAGCGTGATGGATATTGCCCTGGATATCGGTCCTGGCCTGGCGAAAGCCTGTATTGCCGGACGGGTAAATGGTGAGCTGGTGGATGCGGTTGATCCGATCACCGAAGATGCCAATGTGGCCATCATCACCGCCAAAGACGAAGCCGGTCTGGAAATTATTCGCCACTCCTGTGCGCACCTGTTAGGTCATGCGATTAAACAGCTGTGGCCAGATACCAAAATGGCTATCGGTCCGGTGATCGACAACGGTTTCTACTATGATGTTGACCTCGATCGTACCCTGACGCAGGAAGATATCGATCAGCTGGAAAAGCGCATGCACCAGCTGGCCGAAACCAATTACGACGTTGTTAAACAGAAGGTCAGCTGGCAGGAAGCGCGTGACGCCTTTGCTGCTCGTGATGAAACCTACAAGATGACCATTCTTGATGAAAACATCAGCCATGACGATCGTCCTGGGCTGTATCATCATGAAGAATATGTCGATATGTGCCGTGGTCCGCACGTACCGAATATGCGTTTTTGCCACCACTTCAAACTGCAGAAAATCTCCGGTGCCTACTGGCGCGGCGACAGCAACAATAAAATGCTGCAGCGTATTTACGGCACCGCATGGGCCGACAAAAAACAGCTGGCGGCGTATTTGCTGCGTCTGGAAGAAGCGGCAAAACGCGACCACCGTAAGATTGGTAAGCAGCTCGACCTGTATCATATGCAGGAAGAGGCACCGGGCATGGTGTTCTGGCACAACGACGGCTGGACTATTTTCCGCGAGCTGGAAGTGTTTGTTCGCACCAAGCTGAAAGAGTATGACTACCAGGAAGTGAAAGGTCCGTTCATGATGGACCGCGTGCTGTGGGAAAAAACCGGCCACTGGGAAAACTACAAAGAAGCGATGTTCACCACCTCTTCAGAGAACCGTGAATACTGCATTAAGCCAATGAACTGCCCGGGTCACGTGCAGATCTTTAATCAGGGGCTGAAATCGTATCGCGATCTGCCGCTGCGTATGGCTGAATTCGGTAGCTGTCACCGTAATGAGCCATCGGGCGCGCTGCACGGTCTGATGCGCGTGCGCGGTTTCACTCAGGACGATGCCCATATCTTCTGTACTGAAGAGCAGGTGCGTGATGAAGTGAACAGCTGCATTAAGATGGTGTACGACATGTACAGCACCTTCGGCTTTGAAAAGATCGTTGTTAAGCTCTCTACGCGTCCTGAAAAGCGTATTGGTTCTGACGATCTGTGGGACCGCTCTGAGGCCGACCTGGCCGCCGCGCTGAAAGAGAACGAGATTCCGTTCGAGTATCAGCCGGGTGAGGGGGCTTTCTACGGTCCTAAAATTGAATTTACCCTGCATGACTGCCTCGACCGTGCATGGCAGTGCGGTACCGTACAGCTGGACTTCTCGCTGCCGGGCCGTCTGAATGCTTCTTATGTGGGTGAAAGTAATGAACGCCAGGTGCCGGTAATGATTCACCGTGCAATCCTGGGGTCCATGGAGCGCTTTATCGGGATTTTGACCGAAGAATATGCCGGTTTCTTCCCGACCTGGCTTGCTCCAGTACAAGTTGTGGTAATGAATATTACCGATGGTCAGTCCGAATATGTTGCAGAATTAACGCGAAAACTGCAGAATGCGGGCATTCGTGCAAAAGCGGACTTGAGAAACGAGAAGATTGGCTTTAAAATCCGCGAACACACTTTACGACGTGTCCCGTATATGTTGGTCTGTGGTGATAAAGAGGTGGAATCTGGCAAAGTAGCCGTTCGCACCCGCCGCGGTAAAGACCTGGGAAGCATGGACGTAAACGAAGTGATCGCGAAGCTGCAGAATGAAATTCGCAGTCGCAATCTTCATCAATTGGAGGAATAAAGTATTAAAGGCGGAAAACGAGTTCAACCGGCGCGTCCTAATCGCATTAACAGAGAAATTCGCGCCACTGAGGTTCGTCTGACTGGCGTCGATGGCGAACAGATTGGTATTGTCAGTCTGAATGAAGCTTTAGAAAAAGCTGAAGAAGCAGGCGTTGATCTCGTAGAGATCAGCCCTAACGCCGAGCCGCCCGTTTGCCGTATTATGGATTACGGCAAGTTCCTTTATGAAAAGAGCAAATCTTCTAAGGAACAGAAGAAAAAGCAAAAAGTTATCCAGGTTAAGGAAATTAAATTCCGTCCTGGTACCGATGATGGCGACTATCAGGTAAAACTACGCAACCTGATTCGCTTTCTGGAAGATGGCGATAAAGCTAAAATCACGCTGCGTTTCCGCGGTCGTGAGATGGCGCACCAGCAGATCGGTATGGAAGTGCTTAACCGCGTCCGTAAAGATCTGTGTGAAGATATCGATCTGGCAATTGTCGAATCCTTCCCTACGAAGATCGAAGGTCGTCAGATGATTATGGTGCTCGCTCCCAAGAAGAAACAGTAGGCCCTAAAGTAATCCTGCCGTGCGCTTCGGCGTGCGGTGTGATTCGCCTGTCTGGTTCATTTTATTAACAATGCGAAGTGGATATTTTTTAAATGCCAAAGATTAAAACTGTACGTGGCGCGGCCAAGCGCTTCAAGAAGACCGCTTCTGGCGGCTTCAAGCGTAAACACGCTAACCTGCGTCATATTCTGACTAAAAAATCTACTAAGCGTAAACGTCACCTGCGTCCGAAAGGTCTGGTGTCTAAAGGCGATCTGGGTCTGGTTATTGCCTGCCTGCCGTACGCATAAGTATTTTTTTTAAACTTTCAGAATATTAACAGGAGAGCTAAATGGCTCGTGTAAAACGTGGTGTAGTTGCTCGCGCACGTCACAAAAAAATCTTAAAACAAGCTAAAGGTTACTACGGAGCACGTTCACGTGTTTACCGCGTTGCCTTCCAGGCAGTTATCAAAGCTGGTCAGTATGCTTACCGCGACCGTCGTCAGCGTAAGCGTCAGTTCCGTCAGCTGTGGATTGCGCGTATCAACGCAGCAGCCCGCACTAACGGTATTTCTTACAGCCGCTTCATCAATGGCCTGAAAAAGGCTTCTATTGAGATCGACCGTAAGATCCTGGCTGACATCGCCGTATTCGACAAAGCAGTCTTCTCTGCTCTGGTAGAAAAAGCGAAAGCAGCTCTGGCGTAAGCCGGATTTTAAGAGGGGAGCTTGTCTCCCCTTTTTTATTGCCTGTAACCTAAGCAAAAGATTGACTTTTATGCCTCCGGGCATTTCAATAGAACGGTTCCAGCAATCCACCAGGTAACAATAAGCATGAATGCTAATTTTCGTTTCTTTTTTTACTTTAGCACCTGATTATCGGGGGCTTTTGCGCAAAGAAAAGAAACGAAAAATCGCGCTAAAAGCCTCCCACGTGGAGGCTTTTTTCGTTCCGGTGCTGAACACGTAACGATGTTATCGTAAAGACTAAAAACAGACCGGCCACGGTGGCTGGAAGAAGAGGAAAGCATGTCACATCTCGCAGACCTGGTGGCGCAAGCGAAAGCCGCCATCAATGATGCTCAGGATGTCGCCGCGTTAGATAACGTACGCGTCGAATACCTGGGGAAAAAAGGGCTTCTTACCCTGCAGATGACTACCCTGCGTGAACTGCCAGCGGAAGATCGTCCGGCAGCCGGTGCGGTAATCAATGAAGCTAAACAGCAGGTGCAGGACGCGCTCAACGCGCAAAAGAATGCGCTGGAATCTGCGGAGATGAACGCCCGTCTGGCTCAGGAAACTATCGACGTATCCCTGCCGGGGCGCCGCATTGAAAACGGCGGCCTGCATCCGGTTACCCGTACCATCGATCGTATTGAAACCTTCTTTGGTGAACTGGGCTTCTCGGTGGAAACCGGGCCTGAAATCGAAGATGACTATCACAACTTTGATGCGCTGAATATTCCGGGCCACCACCCGGCGCGTGCCGACCACGATACGTTCTGGTTTGATGCCAAACGCCTGCTGCGTACCCAGACTTCCGGCGTGCAGATCCGTACCATGGAGGCTCAGCAGCCGCCGATTCGCGTCATTGTGCCGGGCCGCGTATATCGTAACGACTACGATCAGACCCATACCCCGATGTTCCATCAGATGGAAGGCCTGATCGTTGATAAAAACATCAGCTTCACCAATCTGAAAGGCACGCTGCACGATTTCCTGAACAACTTCTTCGAAGCCGATCTGCAGGTCCGTTTCCGTCCTTCCTACTTCCCGTTCACCGAACCGTCCGCGGAAGTGGATGTCATGGGCAAAAACGGTAAATGGCTGGAAGTGCTGGGCTGCGGCATGGTGCATCCGAACGTTCTGCGCAATGTCGGAATTGACCCGGAAGTCTATTCCGGCTTTGCCTTCGGTATGGGTATGGAGCGTCTGACCATGCTGCGCTATGGCGTGACCGACCTGCGTGCCTTCTTCGAAAATGATTTACGTTTCCTCAAACAGTTTAAATAAGGGCGGGTAAAACCAATGAAATTCAGTGAACTCTGGTTACGTGAATGGGTTAATCCGGCCATTGACGGTGAAGCCCTGTCCGATCAAATCACCATGGCCGGTCTGGAAGTTGACGGCGTTGATGCCGTCGCCGGTGCATTTCACGGTGTGGTGGTGGGTGAAGTGGTTGAATGCGGCCAGCACCCTAACGCCGATAAACTGCGCGTAACTAAAATCAACGTGGGCGGCGATCGCCTGCTGGATATCGTCTGCGGCGCGCCAAACTGCCGTCAGGGGCTGAAAGTGGCGGTTGCCACCGTCGGTGCCGTCCTGCCGGGTGATTTCAAAATTAAAGCCGCTAAACTGCGCGGCGAACCGTCCGAAGGGATGCTGTGCTCCTTCTCCGAGCTGGGAATTTCCGACGACCATCAGGGCATCATTGAGCTGCCGCTGGATGCGCCCGTTGGCACCGATATCCGCGAATACCTCAAGCTGGACGACAGCACCATTGAAATTAGCGTGACGCCAAACCGCGCCGACTGCCTGGGTATTATCGGCGTGGCGCGCGACGTGGCGGTGCTGAACAAGCTGCCGCTGGCTGAGCCGGAAATTCTACCGGTCGCGGCCACGCTGGCTGACACGTTCCCGATTAGCGTTACCGCACCGGAAGCCTGCCCACGCTACGTGGGGCGTGTGGTTAAAGGCATTAACGTCAAAGCAGCAACTCCGCTGTGGATGAAAGAGAAGCTGCGCCGCTGCGGCATCCGCTCGATCGATCCGGTGGTGGATATCACCAACTTTGTCCTGCTGGAACTCGGCCAGCCGATGCACGCCTTCGATCTGGATCGCATCAATGGCGAAATCATTGTGCGCCTGGCGGAAGAGGGCGAAAAGCTGACTCTGCTGGACGGTAGCGAAGCCACGTTGAAAAACGATACGCTGGTCATTGCCGATGCCGGTAAGGCGCTGGCGATGGCCGGCATCTTTGGTGGCGAGCACTCGGGCGTTAACGAAGAGACGCAGAACGTGCTGCTGGAATCCGCGTTCTTCAGCCCGCTGTCAATTACCGGGCGTGCGCGCCGTCACGGCCTGCATACCGATGCGTCCCACCGCTACGAGCGCGGCGTTGACCCTGCGCTGCAGCACAAAGCCATTGAGCGCGCCACGCGCCTGCTGCTGGATATCTGCGGCGGCGAAGCCGGTCCTCTGATCGATGTGACGAATCAGGAATACCTGCCGAAGCGCGCCACCATCACGCTGCGCCGCGAGAAGCTGGACCGCCTGATTGGCCATGTGATTGCCGATGCGGACGTCACCGATTTCCTGACCCGCCTGGGCTGCGAAGTGACCGTTGGCAACGGCGAGTGGCAGGCAACGGCCCCAAGCTGGCGTTTCGACATGGAGATTGAAGAGGATCTCGTTGAGGAAGTGGCCCGCATTTACGGCTACAACAATATTCCGCACGTTCCGGTCCTGGCCTCTCTGGAGATGACCCAACACCGTGAAGCGGACCTGTCCCTGAAGCGCGTGAAGTCCCTGCTGGTCGATAAGGGCTACCAGGAAGCGATTACCTACAGCTTCGTTGACCCGAAAATTCAGGCGCTGCTGCATCCGGGTGAAGAGAGCCTGGTGCTGCCAAGCCCGATTTCAGTAGAAATGTCGGCGATGCGCCTGTCACTATGGAGCGGCCTGCTCGGTGCGGTGGTGTATAACCAGAATCGCCAGCAGTCCCGCGTGCGCCTGTTTGAGAGCGGCCTGCGCTTTGTTCCTGATACGCAGGCAAACCTGGGTATCCGTCAGGAGGTTATGCTGTCTGGCGTTATCGCCGGCAATCGCAATGAAGAGCATTGGGATCTGGCGCGTCAGGCCGTTGACTTCTATGATTTGAAAGGTGATTTAGAGTCTGTGCTGGAACTTACCGGCAAGCTCGATGAGATCCGGTTTGTAGCCGAAGCTAATCCGGCGCTGCATCCGGGGCAGAGCGCGGCAATTTATTTACGCGGCGAAGCCATCGGATTCATCGGTGTGGTGCACCCGGAACTTGAGCGAAAACTGGATCTTAACGGTCGTACGGTGGTGTTTGAGCTGCTGTGGGATAAGGTCGCAGACCGCGTCCTGCCTGACGTCAGCGGCATTTCGCGCTTCCCGGCAAACCGCCGTGATATTGCCGTTGTGGTGGCGGAAAACGTCCCTGCAGCAGATATCATCACGGAGTGTAAGAAAGTTGGCGTAAATCAGGTAGTTGGCGTAAACTTGTTTGACGTGTACCGTGGTAAGGGCGTAGATGAGGGTTTCAAGAGCCTCGCTATCAGCCTGATTTTGCAAGATACCAGCCGGACACTCGAAGAAGAGGAGATTGCCGCTACCGTTGCAAAATGTGTAGAGGCACTGAAAGAGCGATTCCAAGCATCCTTGAGGGATTGAACCTATGGCGCTTACAAAAGCTGAAATGTCTGAATATCTGTTTGAGAAGCTTGGGCTTAGCAAACGGGATGCCAAAGAGCTGGTAGAACTGTTTTTTGAAGAAGTGCGTCGTGCTTTGGAGAACGGTGAGCAGGTCAAACTGTCAGGATTTGGCAACTTCGACCTTCGCGACAAGAATCAACGTCCGGGACGTAACCCAAAAACCGGGGAAGACATCCCGATTACGGCCCGTCGGGTAGTGACTTTCCGTCCTGGTCAGAAGTTGAAGAGCCGGGTAGAAAACGCTTCACCGAAAGAAGACTGATATTCGCAATTCAAAAAGGCCGCGCAAGCGGCCTTTTTCATTAATACAACTTATTGATTTAAATCGGTTTTTTTAATTTTAATGTCCACATTGCGACCACAACTCAGTTACTGCACCGTACATTAACTTAAAAGCCCCGCTTCTGATGCGGGGCTTTTTTTATAGGGCGAGGTTTAGTTGATCGCGTCCGTAATGCGATACGGGAAACGCATCTTTGGGGATAAAGTCCGGCGGTAACGGTTCGCGGCGGCCGCGTTTAGTCACCAGCTTTTCTACGCTGTTCAGGGTGGTAAAGGTCTCGCTGCATTCTAAATTCTGGCACTGATGATACTGGCGTATTGTCAGTTCACTAAGACGACGGCTGGTGCGGGTACGGGCGTGAGCGCCGCAGATCGGGCAAATAAACATGATGGCTCCCTCATGGGAGTTGAACTCGCTGTTATTATGACCGTTATGTCGTCGTTTCTGCAATCCACTCCGGTATTTTTGCTTCCAGCTCCAGGCGGGTTTTAAATCCGCCGTCATCAATCGTGTGGCTTACACGCGATAATACCCAGTCCTGATTATCGATCTCGGTCTTAAACCCGGATACCGTGCCGTGCATCTCCGGATACAGGTCGGCCCGGCCAGCAGCCAGGGTCAGCGAAAATTCTGCCGCACCGCGTTTGAGCTGTTGCCATTTCGCAGCAGCTGCACGGCGGGCCGCTGTTTCATTGCTGTACGTCGAGCGCAGCACAAATAAATTCCCGTCTTCACCGGCAATATAATCCCCCTCACGGCTGCTGCTTTTTGCGGGCTTTTCAGGCTTCGGCTTTGATGCGCGCTTTTTCACGGTGACGGCTTTCTTTTTGCCAAAATCCAGATCCAGCCAGTTCGCCTGCACGCCGGTGTAAGCGTCCCGATCCGCAATACGGAATGAGTGCCGGTCGCCGCTTGAACGCGTCAGCGCAAATTGCGGGAGGGCGATGCCCCGCGCACTGATGCCGCCGCCGGGAAGGATAAACAGCAACGCGCCGTTCTTCACCGTTGCAATGGCTCCCAGCAGCTCCGCCATGCGTGTCAGGAATGACATATCACTTTCCTGTGTCTGGTCGGCGTGGTCGATTTCGGCTTTCATCAGCTGTTCGGAAATCACAGGTGTTAGCTTGTAGCGCCTGGCTATCGCAGACACGATGCGCTCAACGGTGACGTCATGCCATGACACCTCACGCTTGACGTTAAATTCATCCCGAAAATCGGCACTGCGGGCGGTAATGTCGATCCTGTCCGGCGGCCCTGAATACGCCACCTCGTCAACGGTGTAAACTCCTTTGTAAACCAGCGGTTCGCCAGTCCAGCCAAGTGACAGGGACAGCTCAGCACCGCGCGGCGGCAGCTCCAGCTTACCGTCCGTGTCATCAATCGAAATAGTCAGTTCGTCGGCTTCAAAGCCGCGATTGTCGGTCAGCTCCAGCGAGATGACGCGCGGGTCCAGTTGCGTCAGCGCTTTACCGCCCATCATGACGCTGAATGCGGGTACCCGTGACAGGCTGTCCTGATACTCCCGCAGGTTCTTCATGCCGTCATCCAGCAGCGTTTTCGCCTTGCCTATCGTGTCTGTCGTCAGCGCCATTTTCGTTCCTCCGGCGCTGATGTTTTCATGCGCGCGCGATGGCGGAAACTGCCCGTTGTTGTCGGCGTCTTGCAACAACCGCCAGTGCGTGTCCGGGGCGCGTAATTCAGCGAACATCATCCCCGAACTCAACAAACATGATGGCGGTACAGTATGACCGACAACTTTTTCCACGGGGCACGCGTCCAGGAAAACACCGACCTCCAGACGGCAATCAATGACATTGATTCAACCGTTATTGGCCTGGTCGCTGTTGCCGACGACGCTGACCCGTTAGCTTTTCCACTTAATACGCCGGTGCTGGTCACGCGGGTTATCAGCGTACTCGGCAAGGCCGGTAAAACCGGTTCGCTGTACAAATCACTGAAGGCGATTTCCGACCAGGTCAGCACCCGCGTAATTGTGGTGCGCGTGGCAGCAGCCGGAACGGCTGACGGTGCGCCAACGCAGTCACAGCTGATTATCGGCGGGACGCAGGCAGATGGCAGCTACACCGGGATGTTTGCGCTGCTGACTGCGGAGCAGAAAACCGGTTATCGCCCGCGTATTCTTGGCGTGCCGGAGTACGACACTGAAGAAGTGACCGCACAGCTGCGTGTTATCGCGAAGCAGCTGCGGGCATTCTCTTACAGCTACTGCGACGGCTGCGAAACCATTGCGGAGGCCAAAACCTACCGCGAAACGTTCGCAGAGCGTGAAGGTATGCTTATCTGGCCGAACTTCATCGCCTTTAACCCGCAGACAGGCGTTAACGAAGTGTTCCCGGCGGTAGCCTATGCACTCGGCCTGCGTGCGCTGATTGACAGTGAACAGGGCTGGCATAAGTCGCTGTCCAACGTGGCGGTTAAAAACGTGCTGGGGATTTCGAAGGACGTGTTCTGGGCGTTGCAGGCGGAAGACTCCGACGCCAACGAGCTCAACGCGCATGAGATCACCACGCTGATTAAGCGTGACGGGTTCCGCTTCTGGGGCAACCGCAGTACAGACACCGAAGAGTACATTTTCGAAGTGTACACGCGAACCGCGCAGATCCTGGCTGACACCATCGCAGAGGCTCAATTCACCACGGTTGATACGCCGCTGACACCAGCTAACGTCAAAGACGTGGTAAGCGGCATCAATGCCAAACTTCAGGCACTGGTGACCGCCGGTAAGCTGATTGGCGCGGCGTGCTGGTTTGATATCGTCGATAACCCGACTACCGGCATTCGCCAGGGTAAAGCGGTGGTGCGTTACAACTACAGCCCGGTACCGCCGCTGGAAGATCTGACGATGATCCAGACCTTCACCGATGTGTATTACGAAGCGGCGTTTGCGTCGCTTGGGAGCGCGTAAATGGCTATTCCAAAAAAACTCCGCCTGTTCACGCTGTTTGTCGATGGCACTAACCATATCGGCAAGATCCCCAGTGTTAACCTGCCGAAAATCACCCGTAAAACGGAAGGCTATCAGGGCGGCGGCATGCTCGGCGAGGTGGCGGTCGATCTCGGCCTGGATTCCGGGGCGCTGGATGCGTCAATGATTGTCGGCGGCGTTGAGCAGGAGCTTATCCTCAAGTACGGCGGTGATATTGACGGGATGCGCCTGCGCTTTGTCGGTGAAATCTACAGTGGTGGCACCAGTTCACTGCTTGAGGTTGAAATGCGTGGACGCATCACGGAAATCGATCCGGGTGATTCGAAGCAGGGTGATGACACTAATCACACCTACGCGATCAAAAACACCTACTACAAGCTGTCCGTGGATGATAAGCCGCTGCTGGAAATCGACCTGCTGAACTTTATCTATAAGCGCAACGGCGAAAACCTGTACCCGGATCGCATTACCTCTGCGCTGGGCCTCGGCAGCTGATAACCCCCTTAATTTAACCCTTATGGCGGCCTGCGGGCCGCCCGGAGAATACTATGTCCGTAACGCTGAATACCCCGATTGTTCGTGGCGACCAGATCATTACCAGCATCACCATCAATGACACTATCAAGCAGGCAGGCTCCCTGCGCGGTCTGCGCCTGGTGGATGTACTGAACTTTGATTACACCGCTGTTTCCACGCTGCTGACCCGTGTTGCCACACCGACGCTCACCGCTGCGGATATTGCTTCGCTTGAAACCGGTGACTTCGTGACGCTGTGCGAAGAAATCACGCCTTTTTTGACGAAAGCGGAGCCGTCAGCATCGAGCACGGCGGCAGCGGCGAAAAAGTAAGAGAAGCGCGTTTTTCCGATGTCGACGACCTGATCGCCGACATCGCGGTTATTTTTCACTGGCCGCCCTCTGCCATGTACGGCATGGAGTTGCGCGAACTGATGACCTGGCGCGAACGGGCGGCCATCAGAAGCGGCAACAACGAGGAGGATGACGACGATGGATCTTAGTATTCGCGTTGCGTTCAGTGCAATTGACAGGCTATCCCGCCCCGTAAATGCGGCCAGCGCTGCTGCTGGCCGTCTTTCTGAATCACTCAAATCGACACAGAACGCCGTCAGAGAGGTGGAGCGCCAGTCCGTGGCGTTTAACCGGCTGCGCGACAACGTCCAGAAAACCTCCCGCAAAATTGATGAAACCAGCGCCACGCTGGAGGGGTTGCAGCGGGCACAGCAGTCCGGCGTAGCATTGACGGATAAACAGCGTCGGCAGATGACGAATCTGGCGGCGCAGCTGGACAGGCTCAAGGCTAAGCGTGATTCCGAGGTAAACGGCCTGCGGCTGGCCTCCGAAGCACTGCGCCGCCACGGCGTGTCCCTGGCTGGCGGCGTGGCGACAACAGAAAGCGCACGACGACGGCTGGAGCAGTTTAACCAGACTCTGGAACGGGAGCGACGACAGCTGGCCGCCGTGACGCAGGCGCGGCAGCGCTATGACCGTGCGCAGCAGGTGGCAGGGAAAATGCGCGGTGCTGGCGCGATGGCCGTGGCCGGTGCTGCTGGCGCGGGTTATCTGGGCGCACGCCTGATGGCACCGGAAGTGGAAACACAGCAGCATGCTTCCGTCATTGCCGCACAGAATGGCGAGGGTACCGCAGGTGCCGGGCGTTATTCGGGCATCATTCAGAGCCTGAGCAGTTCCGGCGTCAGTAATGACCTAAACCGCATTGCGGAGTCTGTTGCAGCAGTTCGCAGCACGCTGGGTGCGCTGGGCGACGTGGGCGACGACGAGCTGACGCGCATATCGCGCAAAGCGATGGATATGCAGAAAGTTTTCGGCGGGGATATGACCGAAAATATCCAGATGGCCGGGATCATGATGAAAAACGGCCTCGCGCGTAACAGCGATGAAGCGATGGACCTGATCACCGCAGGCATGCAGCGTGTTTCAACGCAGATGCGCGGTGAACTACCGGAAATCCTGCACGAATATTCCACGCACTTTCGCAATATGGGTTTTACCGGCGCAGAGGCGATGTCGCTGCTGGTCAATATGTCCAAACAGGGCAAGTTTGCGCTGGATAAAACCGGGGATGCGATCAAAGAGTTCTCGATCCGTGGCTCCGATATGTCAAAGAACAGCGTCGCAGCCTATGAAGAACTCGGGCTTAACGCAGCCGCCATGTCATCCTCGATCGCGAAAGGGGGTGACAGTGCGCGTGCGGCGATGCAGAAGACAGCGCAGGGGCTGCTGAAGATTCAGGACCCGGCCACGCGGGCCAATGCGGCTATTTCGCTGTTCGGCACACCGATTGAAGATCTTTCCGTAGACCAGATCCCGGCGTTCCTTTCTGCCCTGGCAAACGTGTCTGATCAGATGGGTGATACGCGTGGGAGTGCCGATAAAGTTGGCGATACGCTGCGCGATAATCTGGCCGGTGATATTGGCAAGCTGGGTGGCGCTTTTAACGGCCTGCGCACCGGTGCGATGGCCAGTCTGGACGGCATGCTCAGGCAGCTTGTGCAGGGCATTACATCAGCCGTTACCAGCATGCAGGGCTGGATGAAAGAGCACCCGCAGCTGACGCAGGGGCTGCTGATTGCTGCAGGAGCGCTGACGGCGCTGGTTGGCGTCATCGGCATTGCCAGTCTGGCCGCATCGTTCATCCTCGGCCCGTTTGCAAAGCTGAAGCTGGCTATCGGCATGATGGGGCTGTCCAGCGTGACGGCAGGCACCAACATTGCAACGCTCAACCTGACACTGACCGGCCTGCGCACCATTCTGGCCGGGCTGTTGGGCGTTCCAGGGCTGATTGCCGCTGCGTTTATCGCTGCCGGTCTGCTTATCTGGAAATACTGGGAGCCGATAAAGGCATTCTTTGGTGGATTCTTTGCTGGAGTCTGGCAGGCGCTTGCGCCGGTCAGGGACGCACTGGCCCCGTTTGCGCCGATATTTTCAGCCATTGGTGATGCGATAAAAACCGCATGGGAGTGGTTCAAGGAGCTACTCACCCCGATGGAGGCCAGCAAAGAAACCCTGGATAAATGCGCCAGTGCCGGTGAGACGTTCGGTAATGTCATCGGTGGTGCTTTGCAGCTGGTGCTAACCCCCGCAAAGATCCTGCTGGATACGCTGGGCTGGATTCTGGAAAAACTGGGTGTATTGCCAGACGAGGCGGAGCGCGCCCGCAGGCGAATTGAAGAGGCTCAGGCGTCAGCAACATTGCAGGGAAGGATCGCACTTCTTCAGGGGGATTTAGCTGTTGTTAACCCGAAGAAGCCTGACGGAACGCCTGAATTTGTTGGCCCTCTACAGCCGCCGGGCGGTGTCCTGACCGGGACAAATTCTGGCGCGACAAAGAACCTCAGCAAGATAGCCGACAACACGAAAGCCACGGCAGATAACACGAAGAAAGTCGGCCCCGGCGACATTGTGTTTAAGAATCTGCCGCAGGCGCTGGCGCTGCGTGGGGCTTATCAGGAAGCCCGCGTTATTCCGCAGCCCGTACCGCGTGTTTCAGCGGTGGCGGGCGGTGGCATTCTGTATGTACCGGTTGCCACACAACGATCTGAGAATACCCCTGTTTATGCGGCATCAGCTGGCATGCCAGATGTGCATATCCATTTCCATGATGTCGGAAAATATACACAGCAGGAGCTGGAAAACATGATGCGCAAGATTATGCGCGAAGAGGTGGCCAGCACGCGCAGATCTAACCGTGGTTCTTTCCGTGACAGGGAATAAGGGGATGATTTTATGATGATGGTTTACGGGATGTTCGTCTTTACGCTGCGCACGGTGCCCTATCAAGCTTTGCAGCATTCGCAGGCCTGGCGGCACGTTAAAAACGACAGGGTGAATGCCTCGGCAGGCTGGCAGTACATCGGCCCCGGTGACGACACGGTCACTCTGCAAGGGGTGCTTTATCCTGAAATCACCGGCGGCAACCTGTCACTGGCTGCGCTGAACAGTATCGGCTTTGCCGGTCGTCCGTGGCCGCTTATTGAGGGAACGGGGCGCATTTACGGCATGTACGTCATGACGGCGCTGGAGCGGGGGAAGTCGGAGTTCGACCGTTACGGGAACCCGAAGAAAATAGAGTTTACTCTGAGTCTCAGTCGTGTTGACGCCGACTTCCGTGAAAAGCTGCAATCTTCATCCGTCAGTGACGTGCTGAACGATCTGAAAACCAGCGCGATGAAAGCCGTTAACTCGGTATCCGATTCGATTAACATTTTTTAGCTAAGACTTGACCCGACAAATCTACGGCACAGAGCTGAATCTAATTTGACAGGCAGCTCTGTGCCAGAAGCGGACGTTGTTGAGTTCACACAGTAGGAATTCATGAAAACAGGAACGTCATATTTTGTCTTGATTAACGCGGGATGAAAGCTCCTCATGGCTCTCTTTTCGTTCACTGTAGCGATCGGCAAGGTAACCGGTCTGTCCCTTGAGTATGAGGGTGATTTTAAACAACTCTTCGGCGACATCGACGATACGATCATACCAGGACGAGGGTTTCATTCTCCCGTTCTCATCAAATTCCTGCCATGCTTTGGCCACTGAAGACTGGTTGGGGATCGTAAACATCCGCATCCAGCGTCCCAGAATTCGCATCTGGTTCACGGCGTTGAAAGATTGCGAACCGCCGCATACCTGCATGACCGCCAGAGTTTTTCCTTGGGATGGGCGAACGGCCCCTTCGCTTAAGGGAATCCAGTCGATTTGTGCCTTCATCACGGCACTCATTGCCCCATGCCGCTCCGGGGAACTCCACACCATTCCGTCACACCACCTGACCAACCCGCGCAACTCGGTGACTTTTGGGTGCGTATCCGGGGCGTCATCCGGCAGGGGTAAACCTGAAGGGTTAAACAATCTGACCTCCGCTCCCATCGCCTCCAGCAGGCGACCTGCTTCCTCTGCTGTAAAACGACTGTAAGAACGCTCTCTTACCGAGCCATACAGAATCAGAATGCGTGGCGGCTCATGGAGCTGCAGACGTTCAGCAATATGCTGATCGAAGCAATCAGCGTTCAGGGCAGGAAAGTGCTCCATTTTTTCTCCTTCGGGTGGCTCTGGTGATTTCAAAATAAACACATATGATTTAACGTATATGTATACTAAAGGGAATGGAGTAATAAATGCTACAGCCTGTTCAGCTTTTTAAGATCCTGTCGGATGAAACCCGGCTCGCAATTATCATGCTTCTCCGGGAATCGGGCGAACTGTGCGTATGCGATATATGTGCGGCTACCACTGAATCACAGCCTAAAATTTCCCGTCACATGGCTATCCTGCGTGAGGCTGAACTGGTACTGGACCGTCGGGAAGGGAAATGGATTCACTATCGTCTCTCACCGCACATGCCCGCATGGGCAGGCGAGACGATAACGACGGCATGGCACTGCCTGCGCGATGATGTGCGAGAACGACTGGAAAAATCCGCATGTACTTCTTGCTGACAAGCTTTATCACATACACATAAGCATATATAAAGGAGTCTGAAAATGTTTCTGGCAGGAAGTATCTTTATACTCACGCTGGTCCTGGTCATCTGGCAGCCCAGAGGCCTCAGCATTGGCTGGAGCGCAAGTATCGGAGCCGTGCTGGCGCTGGGAACGGGAGTCATCCACTTTGAAGATATCCCTGTCGTCTGGAATATCGTCTGGAATGCAACAGCGGCGTTCATTGCGGTAATCGTCATCAGCCTGCTGCTCGATGAGTCTGGGTTCTTTGAATGGGCCGCACTGCATGTTTCCCGCTGGGGTAACGGGCGCGGTCGCCTGTTGTTTACGTGGATAGTACTGCTTGGCGCTGCTGTTGCTGCGCTGTTTGCTAACGACGGTGCAGCACTGATACTGACACCGATTGTGATTGCGATGCTGCTCGCTCTGGGGTTCAGCCAGGAAACGACACTGGCATTTGTCATGGCTGCAGGATTCATCGCTGATACCGCCAGCCTGCCGCTTATTGTCTCTAACCTGGTAAATATTGTCTCGGCGGATTTCTTTGGCCTGGGCTTTACGCAGTACGCCTCCGTGATGGTTCCTGTGAATCTGGCAGCCATTGCTGCCACGCTGGTCATGCTGCATCTCTTTTTCCGCCGCGATATTCCTGCCAGATATGACGTTTCACTGCTGAATATGCCTGGCAGTGCGATTAAGGATCCTGCGACGTTCAGGGCTGGCTGGATTGTTCTGCTGTCCCTGCTGGTCGGTTTCTTTGTTCTTGAGCCGCTGGGAATCCCCGTCAGCGCGATTGCAGCAGTTGGGGCAGCGGTGCTGTTCGTGGTGGCAAAGAGGGGCCAGGCCATTAATACCGGCAAAGTGCTTCGCGGTGCGCCCTGGCAGATCGTGATTTTCTCGCTGGGTATGTATCTGGTCGTCTATGGCCTGCGTAATGCCGGACTCACTGAGTATATTTCTGCCGTACTCAACATGCTGGCAGACAAGGGTTTATGGGCTGCCACGTTCGGTACCGGCTTCCTGACTGCCTTCATGTCGTCGGTGATGAACAATATGCCGACGGTGCTGATTGGTGCACTGTCCATTGAAGGGAGTGCTGCGACTGGCGTCGTCAGAGAGGCAATGATTTACGCCAATGTGATTGGCTGCGATTTAGGTCCCAAAATTACCCCGATCGGGAGTCTGGCAACCCTGCTGTGGCTGCATGTACTGGCACAGAAAAACATGAGCATTACCTGGGGATATTACTTCCGCACCGGCATAATTATGACCCTGCCCGTGCTGTTCGTCACTCTGGCCGCGCTGGTATGGCGGCTCTCTGTCACTTTGTAATGAGATACTGATATGAGCAACATTACCATCTATCACAACCCGGACTGTGGTACTTCACGTAACACGCTGGAGATGATCCGTAACAGCGGTAACGAACCAACAATTATTTATTACCTCGATACGCCACCGACACAAGAAGAGCTTACCAGGCTGATTTCAGAAATGGGGATTTCTGTACGTGCATTGCTGCGTAAGAATGTTGAGCCTTATGAGCAGTTGGGTCTGGACGAAGATAAATTTTCTGATGCGCAGTTGATCGATTTTATGCTTCAGCATCCGATCCTGATTAACAGGCCGGTAGTAGTGTCGCCGTTAGGGACACGACTTTGCCGTCCTTCAGAAATTGTGCTGGATATTCTCCCTGAAGGTCAAAAAGGTTCTTTCACCAAAGAGGATGGAGAAAAGGTGATTGATGAGGCGGGGAGACGGTTTAAGTAACCTGGCTACTTCACATTAGCGGACGCTGTGCGTCCGCTTGTCGCTCAAGGCAGACTGTCAGATTTGGTTATGCTCTACCCGCGAAACCTGTCAGCCCAAGTCTGAGCTAATACAGCTAACAACCTGTTCTGAGCAATAAAAAAGCCCCGTTTCAGGGGCTTTCTTCTAGCGGCAGAAACTGCCAATTCTGACCATGCTGCAGGTGTTTTTATGCGGTACGCGCCCAGCACATCAGCAGGGTATGTGCCTCAACGACGCTTATCGTTTTACCCTGGCCGAGTGCCTCAGTTTCACCGCTAACGGAGCGCTCCGGGACCGTCAGGCTGATGGTGTGTTTATGGGGCTGGATCTCCACAGGTACAGGGACGTCACCCATTTCCACATCATCCAGTGAAAAGCGGCCTTTGCTGTTCTCACGCCCGTCAGCGCCAAAGCGATACACGTTAAACTCCGCGCTGCCTGCATCCGTGGTTTCCACATTGTTCAGTTCAGCAGATTCCGCTTTACCGGACACATTGATTTTTTCAGCTGGCAGATTTTCACGCTTGATTGTCGCGGTATCACTGCCGCTGGTCTGGCCGACGTTGCTACCGTCAGCCTTTCCCACGCGGATAGATTTATTCTCGCCGGTGTAAATCCATGTTGACCACGGATACAGTGTGTTCGGGTCAACCTTCTTCGCGTAGAACCGTACCGTGCCAACGGGGTTTTCTTCCTCCCAGAAATCGCGCCGTGCAGTCTCTACCGCTTCTTCAATGCTGTTGTTAATAAGCTCTTTCAGGGTTTTATCAAGCTCGCCGACTGTCTCGTCGGTATAGTCTTTAGCGGCATTTTCTGCGTCGGTGACGCTCTTGACTGTCGCCAGCACGACTGATGGATCGGCAATCAACTCCACCGCACCTGTACTGCTTACCCTCAGTTGCATCCTGATAACCTGGAACCGCCCTGAACCTTCCGCCAGTAATGGCTTATAGGTTTCCGGCATGTTTCCCACCGCAACGCACGTTCCGTCATCAGTAAACACGGCCATTTCGCGCAGCCAGAACCCCCCGGCCTGCGGGGGGATAATCATCTCGGCTTCGATAACGCTGGCATTACTGTCTGTTATATCCAGCCGATTCAGGGTGCCCCGGTAGACTTCATTAACCAGCCCTTTCCACTCAGGCTCTGGCCTCGGCAAATTACCCAGGCCATCCCCGACAGCCATAGACGTTATTTCAACGGGCTGACCGGTGACAGCGGCGCGGGCTATTTTTTCATTACCGGCAACTGTCGTAACGGCATAAAACGGATTTGCAGTCATGCTCACCCCTCGCGCGAATTGATGACTTCAATTCCTGTTCTGATGGCGGCCTTGCGCTGGGCCGGTGTCAGAAAACCATCATAAACGGCAACAAATCCCACCGAACCGTCGCACGTACCGCCCGAAACCCCCTGACCGATAATCAGCGGGCGTACCCAGTGGGTGATATTAATCGGCGAAGTAAACTCATTCGGAACAACATCACCGTGCTGGTTTTCCATGCGAAGGGACTCAGCAGACAGCGTGATGCACAGAATATTCCATTCATTTTCAACGAAAGTCGGTGAGCGGTAGCTGACGCCGGTTCCCGACGGATAAACGACCTGGACGCGTACGGCTTTATCATTCGGTGAAAAATCGACACAGAAGCCGCTGCCGCTCCCCTCTGTCATCTGCCGACAGTCCAGGAACGTTGAAAAGGCGTCGAATGAGTTCGGTTTTACCGCGCACAATACGGAGATAGCGTCTTTACTGGCGATAAAATCCGTACTGGCACCGCCACCCTGTCGGGTGAAATCCAGCCCGTAGTTTTTAATTACTCCACCGCCCTTGGTGACTTTCCATCCATGTCCGCTGTTATCCAGTGGATTAAACAGATCGAACGATGCCAGGCACGGCAGAGGGATATCATCAACCAGTGGCGATTTCACCACGACAAAATCATGATCCCAGCTGTCCAGGGGGATAACTTTATTACACAGAATACGAAGACCGTTCATGGTGACCTCAGATAAAAACAGAAGAAGGGATATTCGGGGCTTTGGTGACATCCCCCCGGTTTTCGTTAGATGCGCCACGAAGTGAACCATCGTATGACACGCCGCCAGCCGGATTAAGCCAGGTGCAGCCAAAGGCAACAGCGTGCGCGCTGTCAAAATAAAGATTACCGGCCAGATTAGGCATTAACTGAATATCTGAACCGTTAATGCGCATTCGACTTTCTGCGTTACCGTTCAGGTAACGGGCAAGCGAGCCACCTGTAACGTGAACAGTACTGATTGCACCGCGAGTATCAACAACTGCATTAGGGCAGTTATCCAGCGTGATTTTTGGGATCCATGAGTATGGGGATGTTTTGTATTCATCCGTCCAGTTTGCTGAAGTCCCTGGCAACCACACCGTGTTGTTGGTATCTAACTCTACGGTGGGATTATTTATTACACTGACAATATCGCGGCCTATAACCTCTGCGTTAGTCCCGTCCGGGCGTTTTTTACGGCGGGAGCCGAACGTATTTTTATACAAATCATCAGCAAAACGGATCAGGTTCATATGAACATTGTATTCTTTCGGCACATTGATCGCGGTCATGCCGTCAACACTGATCATCTCCGGCAGGTACGTTTTGTACCCGGTAGTTGCAGTATCGATACGCTCACTGCGAATAAAGCGAACAGCAGTGAAACTGAAGTTCCCTGGCGTCGCAGCAAAGTTAAGAACATTTTGGCAGTCAACCACGACATTCTTAATCGAGATCCGGTTAAAGCATTTGGTATCATGTCGGTCATTCGTTGTTTGAGTGCCTACAGGGCGAACAATGTCATAACCAATGGTGGAGGCAGTAAACGGAATATCCGTTGTGTCGAACTTAATAAGCAGCCCGTCAATTTCTAATACGCCGTCACAGTCGCAGGCATAATCTTCCCGTGCCTGCACCAGATAGTTTTGTTTTGCTTCGCCGCGAGTATTCTGACTGTTGACCGGAATAATGTGCGTCAGATCTTTAAACTTCCAGACCCCTCCGCCGTGCGCATTAATACCATTGCCTTTCAGCGTGACATTGTATCCGCGAACGTTATACCCGAAAGTATGCCAGTCAATGCGGTTCATCATGCAGTCACGGAACGTGATTTCTTTGGTGCCGTGATGGCCGTTAACACCCCAGCCATACATGCCCGTGAAGTCACGGACCTGCATGTTAATACAGTCGCGGAACGACAGCACGTAAGCCCCGGCATACTGAAATGACCCGTCGCACTGACCGCCACGGTATTTAACGTCGAAAACCTCGTGTGCAGAAATCTTCACCCAGGCAGGTGCAGAGCCGTAGGCATCTGTGCGCAGCGACATTTCCCCGATAATGGTCATCGGACGGTAAATTTCGATGTTATAAAACCGGCGACTGTTGCCGGACTCATGGAAGTGCGGCGGCTCGAAAGTAAGATAGCTGTCTTCTTTCGGAACGATAAACGCCTCTGCCACCGACCCGTCAGGGATGTTCTCCACCATCATATCCGTCAGCGCGCCGTTCTTGCCGATACGGGCGAAATCACGGTACAGCACCTGCTGGCGCGGCACATCGACAAGCCCGTTACGGGAGTACTTGACCGCACTGGAGCGCACGAACAGCAGCCCGCCGCGATACGGATACAGGTCCGGCATAGGGAGCTGGCAGCTTCCCGCTTTCAGATACTTTGCATAGGTGGTGTTCAGCGCAGCAATCTGCGCAGCTGTCAGCTGAATACGCGCTTTCCGGCTGCGGATGATGAACATACGCACCGGCTCGGGTGCATCATCATCCAGTCCGGGGATAGGTCCCCAGCGGTCCTCAGCAACCCCGGAGATATCCGTGGTGACGATGGTCGAACCGTTCAGATTTGTGCAGGTGTAGACATTCCACTCGGTGTTTTTCCACAGAAACACGCCGTCATTCTGCCTGACCGGAATATTCATCTTTTTGGCAAAATCAAAACAGGCGGCAATCCGGTCATCCGCAGGTGTCTGGTCAGCCATGAGCGCGGCAGCGCCAGCGCGGTCGCCGGTAGCGGCTTTAACTGCGAATGTCAGGTAAGTTGCACCGGGCACGCGTGGCGCGCCGAACATATCCCACGACACAGAATCAGCCTGCCTGATCCAGCGCCGTCCCAGCACATCAACCAGACAGCCGCCTCCATCGTCAGGCGAGCTCGTGTCGCTGGCATCCACAACAAAACGACCGGAAATACGGTTACCAACCACATCTTTTACTGTCGCAGGGCCGCTGTACTGACGAATAGCGTCATATGTTGCAGCAGTATCGCCGGGGATGATTTCACCGGACTGCCCGCCACCACTTCCGCCCCCGTTGCCACCAAAGCCGACAACCGTACCATCTTCTTTCACGCCCGCTATGACCAGACCGTTCGTCGAGTGAATAGCAAAAAGCCAGCCTGATGGCGCATAGTTGTCGATGGCGTGGCCGGAAAAAGTCAGCCCGCTGTCGCCGGTCATCAGTCTGACAATTTCAGTCAGTTCAGTTTTCATATCATCGCGAATACGGAATGCCCGGACGCCGTTTTTTGCGACAAAATCAATCACCGAATCTTCGGACTCAGAAAGTGTTGAGCGTATTACGCTGGATAAATAGGAAACCAGCTCACCCGAAAAAAGTGTTTTGCCTGTAGGCTGAATAACTCCGCCGATATTTTCACATTCGATAAACCAGAAATCGGCATTATCTGTACGGGAGGTGATGATCGCACCTTCGGGTATTTCCCCACGGTCGGCAGCTGCCTGCGCCTCACTGATGCTGAGATACGGACGCTCACCCAGCCGCAGCCCTTCCACCGAATCTTTGAGGTAATTGGTTCTGGACGTCAGCTGACGAGCCTGAATATTGGCCTTCCCGTTTGCGCCCCCGGAAACCATGTCACCACGTTTAATCTGGTAGACTTCATCCACCCAGTCTTTGCCTGCTGTCAGATTCGACATTTTAATCCCCTGAGTAGTAATAAGCGCCGCCGAAATCCACAACGCCGTTATATCTGATACTGTCGTCCGGCTTATATCCCTGCGCATAAACCGTGACGATATCGCCGCAATACATTGCTGCTGCGGTGTGAATTAACCCGCCGGATTTTGTTGCTATGTTCATCTGAGCAAGATGCCTGCTCACTGGTTTTGCATCGGCAATCATGCGCTCAAGCTCAGAGAGTGTTTTTGGGTTAATGCCGACTTCGTTAACGTCCACCTCCAGTCGGAACGTGCCGGGTGCATCACCCACATCGAACCACTCGGCAAACGAGGCGGAAAAGCCCATATCCTCGATCACACGGCGCACCGCTGCGCGCGTACCCTTGCGCCGGTGAAGCCAGTAGGACTGCTGAATAGCGCCAATTTTCTTATCGGCCGGCCAGTCCTTATCCCAGCGGTCAACCGACAGCGCCCAGGCCAGATAGGGCAGCAGCTCCACCGGGCAGGCGGTCGGCGTCCAGATGGTACGCAGGGCAACGGTAATCGCTGACAGCCTGGCTGTGGCGGCCTCGGTGTGGCGCATCCAGTCACCGGCAGATGGCGGCAGCAGGGTGTTATTCATCCGTACCACCATTGTCTACCGTGTATCCGGTGTTGCGTGCTGCCTGGGTGTTGCTGATTTGCAGGTCAGCGGCAGGTGAGTTGATCACCACGCGCTGGACGCCCTGCACGTGTAATGCAGCGGAAAGGGCGGAGCGGACAATATCGCGGCCTATCTTTTTATCGTTGGCAGTGAGGAAGGCCCGCAGTGACGCCATTGCCGCGTTAATAATCGGTTCAGACTCCGGCCCCGGATACAGGTACAGGGTTGCGTCGATCACGTATTCAGTGATTTCCGCACTGCGCACCGTCACACGATCCCCCAGGGGGCGCACCTCTTCATCGTTCACCGCAGCAGATACAGCGGCCAGCAGTTCTGGCGATGCTGTGCCGTCACCCTCGGTGGACAGCACGGCGATCACCACTTCAGCCGGTGACGGGCTGGTTGCGCGTGCGTCAGCTACCTGACCGCTGGCACTGCGGGCAAAAAATTCGTAAGCCGCAGACGGCCCGGCAACGCTCATACCCTCAAAAGCCGACTGTGCCCGCAGGCGTAATGCCTCGTCGCTTTCCATTACCGCATCCGTAGTATCGGTGGCCGCAGTGATGGCCAGGCGCTGCGTGTTGAGGTTCGCAGCGATATTATCCAGATCATCGCCGGTCGCATGGCTGAGCATTGTTGCCGCTGCTCCCTCGTTAATTTGCTGGCGAATCAGCATCTCGCGATACGCGATATCCTGCGCAATCGCGTTCAGCGGTTCAGACTCCAGCGTCAGTGCTGCCGCAACGGCGGCCTGCTGGTCTGCCGGAAACCCCGCAATCATGACTGCTTTGACTTCGGTCAGGATGACTTCGAAGTCCAGCGTTTCGATAATGGCCGGTGACGGCAGTTGCGAAAGGTCAATTGTCGGCATTGCCGGTACTCCTTAGCGTCACCGTGCCGGTGCTCTTTTCCAGTGTTTCCGTCAGCATGCCGGACAGTGCAGCCGTTACTGCGCCGCTGGCAGAGTACGTCACATCGACGGCATCCAGCACTATCCGTGGCTCCCATGCGGCCAGTGCAATGACTGCCGCGCTCATCAGCTGCATGCGGGTTACGTCGTTCTGCGGGCTGTCCAGCAGGTCAGGGCAGAGCGAACCGTAATTGCGGCGCATCAGGCGACTGCCGACCGGCGTCAGCAGAATGTCGTTAACGGACTGCCAGACGTGATCTTCATCGGTCAGGGTGCCGGTGCCGCTTGCGTTCATACCGCGATAGCGTTCGGTCATTGCGTCTCCCTGGTCCAGCTGCCGCCGCTCTGCACTGCGCCGTGCGCGTGGTCATCCACCTGCACCCCGTTAGATTTGAGTGCGCCGCCGCTGTGATTAAAGTTTCCGCGCAGATCGCCACCTTCAGTGATATCCAGTTTCTTTGCCCGCAGCAGTTCTGTGCAGTCAACCAGCGGGGTATCCAGCGTCACTTTTACCGACGCGGTGAGAGTGGCAGACCTGATTCCCGTCACCCGCAGATCGCTGGTTTCAGCGTCATAGCGGAATTTCGCACCGTCCGGGGCAGTCACGACGATCTCTTTTCGTGATGCGCCCGGTGCCGGGTTGTCTTCGCTGTACAGGCTCCCGCCGATAATGGCGTTACTGGTATTGCCGCCCATGCAGAACATCCACACCTGTTCACCCACTGACGGCGGTATCCAGATGCTGAAATCACCGGCGCGCTGGGCGTTCCAGCGCAGCCAGGTCATTTCCAGCGCACCGGATTGCACGCGTACCCGCCAGTTTTCCTCGTCAATCTCCGTCACCGTGCCGGTGCGGATGATGTTTTCCAGCAGGCGGATCAGCTCAGGCAGCTCCATCAGCGGATCTCCATCGTGTCGATCACCTGGCGGGCAATCGCCAGCCGGTCAGCCTTGCTCAGGCCCAGCAGTTCACGGCGCGGATAACTCGCCATCGCACCGCCATCATTGATGCGGTCACGCAGGCCAAACTGATGCGCGCGGGCAATGCGGGCCACCACGCCGGAAAACCCGATCTCAGCCCCGTCTGCGGTGGCGCGCGCCTTGAGGAACGTCGCGGAGCGCAGGCGGCGAAACATCGGATCGGTTTTGGTCGTGTCCCGGCGGGTTTCATTCAGACGGATATCGAGATAGCGCTCAATGTCCTCCCGGTAAAACGAGCGCAGGCCGCCGCGCTCGGTATCAAAGCCGGTCAGCATGCGCCCGCGACGGCCACGGCTTGCACGCCATGTGCGCAGGTTTCGGGTTTCACCCTGCCAGATAAAGCTGATACCGGCCTGAGAACGCAGCACGCGGCGGCGGCGCTTCGCGTATCTGGTGCCGTCCGGGTTTTCCTGCTTGCCGATGCGCTGCGACTGGCTGCGGCGTAGCATTGTGCTGATGCCGCGCGCCATGCGCAGGCGGCCCGCCGGTGCGATGCCCTGAATAATCGCCGCAAAGACGTTATCGAGCTGGTCAAAACGCGCGTCGTCATTCATACCAGCGATCCCCCGTTATCGGATTCAAAAACGGTTTCCCACTCGCCGCCGCTGATGCGCGGGCGGGACTCTGCCAGATGCTCTGCGGTGGTGATGCCGTTCTCAGCCTTGACCATCACGCGCTCCCAGACTGGCACGCGGAAAAGAATGTCCGCAGCCTCATCGCTGATAATGTCGGCATCAAATTCGATCCTGCTGTTGTTATCCGGGTTAAGCAGCAGGTCAGGCTGCTGCTCCCACACCCACTCCAGCAGCGGTAACATCAGGTCATCGATCGCACCAGGGAAGTCCATCGCAAACGCCTGAATGCTGTAGCGGTACATAAACGACGGTTCGCCCGTTGCCTGGATCTCAATACCGCCTTTTTCCACCCACACGGTGATAGCGTCAGGGTTGGCTTTGCACCAGGTGTTCCCGGCAATAAGTGCCTCGCGCAGCAGTTCAGCTTTTTTCACTTGATCCCCCGGGCGATGCGCCGCAGTTCCAGTTCACGAATGCCAGCCTTGTCGGCGTTGCACGTATCCAGCGCATCCAGCAGCGCATCGGACCACGGTGCCAGTTTCCCGTATGTCATCGGCCTGACCGGTGCCGGTGGCACTTCAGTTTTTGCCGTCAGGCTTTCGGGCAAAGGCTCCTGAATAATCACCGGCGGCGACTTCTGCTGCGCGCTGGTACAGGCTGTCAGCCACGGCATCAGGCACAGCAACAACAGCGCACTGTTCACCTGCCAGTGCAGCATTAATTTTTTCACGGCGTGACTCCCCTGATGTGTTGCGGTTTTGTCCCAGCGTTTTCAGCCGGGCTTCAACGTCGCTGATGTCATTGCGCAGTGCCCGGACTTCTTTCAGCACGTCGCCGGTCTGTTTCAGTTCGCCCTGTGCGGTCAGCAGTGATGCCTCGGCCAGGTTGCGTTGATGGCGCTCCCATGCGATACCGCCCACGGCGGCAGCCAGCAGGGTCAACAGCACCACGGCCAGCAGCGGCAACGTTTTCACCCTGCCACCTTCAACGCAGGATCTGACAGGCACCACTGGCTAAACTCGGCACGGCGCTTGACCAGTCCCGGCATTTTTTTCCCGGCGGCGTTCACAAAGTCCGGCAGGCGTTCGCAGACGCCGCGCCAGTCACCGGCCTGTGCGTTGCGCCACAGCGTGGTGCGGACTTTTTTACTCTGCCTGTTCGTGTACCAGGCAAGCCCCGTGCAGCCGACGTTAAACGCGCCATCAGTCATGCTGTCAAATACACGCGGTGGTGCAGCTGCGCCGTTAAATTCGCGGTTCACACACTTTTCGGCGCGCATCACATCGTTAACCCAGCGTTCGGCAATCTCCGCTTCGCTGTGTATCCGGTCCTGCACCTTGCCAGTCGAACCGATCCCCACGGTCAGCTCGCCCGCCGGGCAGTAATACGGGGTTTTGCGGCAGTCTTCATACTTCGCCATCATCTGCTGCGCTTCCGGGCTGGTGCGCAGTGTCTGCGGCCAGAGCGTGGCGGCCAGTGAAATGATCACGGCGGTAGAGCAGGCGATAATGCGTTTTTTCATCGTGGCGTCTTCCTGATATCGGCTATCAAGTCTTTAACGTCTCTGCGGTGTTCGTTGTCGTCACGAATGGCAACGATCAGCTGGCCCAGCAGTGCATTATTCGTCTCCTGACTGCGCGCCATCCGGCGGCGGTGCAGTTCGCCCATCACAGCAGCGGCGACACCAATCACCACACCGATTGCCGCCAGCCAGTCCCGCTGCGTCATCATGCCGATGCTCGTAAGCAGGGTTAGCCAGGAGTAAGTCAGCCAGTTCCAGATACGGTTAATCAGCTCCATAGCTGCACCGTGTCCTTAACCGCCGGTGCGGTGATTTCCGGCATTTCAACCAGCTGGCCTGCGGTCAGGAAAAGCTGACCTGACAGCGCCTTGTTGGCCGCCAGCACCAGTTCGGTCACGCCCTGCGTGGTGCCGTAATGCCGCTGACACAGCAGGTCCACCGTGTCGCCCTGAAGCGCCTGCACTTTCATCAGAACGCCTCCGCAGAGTTACGCACGGTGCCGATAATGTCGGTAATCGCCCAGCGTGCATCGCGCCACATATCATCAGCCTGGGAGGACAGGGAGACCGCACGCTTTTCCCCGGCGCTGCCGGTGGTATCCACATCACGAAACGTCCCGAGTATGTGAGCGCGGGCGATACTGGATACCGCACGGCGGAAGCGGTGAACCTTCACGCTCTCGCCGTCAATCGCCGTGGCTGGCACATCAGCAAGCCGGGCATAACCCGCAGCGAGCTGCACAGCCTGCCACTCTGCCAGCTGGTCAAGGGTGTGGGCCATCCCCTCGATCACTGCTGCTTTCAGCCGGGTGGTGGTAACCGCGCCGTTGATGCGCATTTCTTTACGGATATCACTTAAAACGATCTCCGGCCAGAACGCACCGGCGGTGACTTTCTCCCCGCCGTCGTCCGTGTCCGGCACATCCTCAGAAGAGGGGGTTACTGTGCGACCGGCAACAAGGCTCATAACATCTCCTGAAAAGGTTGGCGGTGAGCGGACGGAGAAAAGCACACGCATTGCGTTGCAGATCTCCGCCCGCGCCGCCAGCGCACGGGGCGCAATTCGGTTTACTGTTCTTTGGTGACGGATACCGCTTTTTTGGCTGCGGGCTTACGTGCGGTGGCCTTGCGTGTCGCAGGCTTGCGCGCTGTTTTTGCCGCCGGTTTTGTGGCCACCACTGCTGGATCTGACGATGCTGCAGCGTTACTTTCTGGCGCACCTTCTGCTGCCTTCTTCACCACGCGGGCCAGCCGGTCAATTTCTTTCTTAACCCCGGCTCCGGCATCGAGCGTCATCGCCAGTCTCAGCAGCTCCAGTGCGGTTGCCTGCTCTTCGGCAGTGCCGTTACGCAGCGCGAACGCGCGCAGCTTATGCAGTTTGGCCCGCACGATGTCAGGCATGTCCTGACTGGCGGTTATCTCCATCACTTCATCGAGCAACGTCAGATATGACGTGACATCGGTGCTTTCGTTGGCCTTGACCTGAACCAGAATCGGGTCACAGATTTCATCAACCAGCACCGTCGCCGCTGTACGGTTAAAGCGGTCAGGCATAGCCAGGCCGTGCGTGACGACATAGCGCCCGATGCGCACTGCCAGCGCCAAATCACCGGCGTCAATCGACCACACCATCAGGGTGACGATCACTTCATCCTGGCGACCGCTGTTACCTTCCAGCGTTCCCTCGATCCAGCCCTCGTAATGTGGCAGCAGGGTGCGCTTCAGTTCGGCTTTCGCCTGGTCAGACTGCACTCGCTTTAATGCACTCTGATCCATACGCAGCCGGTGCATGATTTGTTCGTGCGCGGTGCGCACGGTTTCTGGCTGCGCATCCGTTCTGCCGTGGCGTTCAGCCATGACTTTTTGAAAATGTTTCTGTGCCGGTGTCAGCATTGTCCTGCTCCCGAATAACGGCGGGCCGCAGCCCGCCTGATACGAATCAGCCGCCCGCTGCCTCGGCAAAGGTGATGCCGTCAATAAACGCCACGTTGCCGTAATCTTCGATCACGAAGTCATCGTTCGATGACTGGTATGTTGCGATACGGTTGTAGTGCGGCTCTTCGATAATCGACCGGCGCAGACCACCGCGCTGGTAGTAAACCGACAGGTTTTTGAATGGCGTGATCAGAACACCATTTACCGGGAAATAAGGCGCGATAAACGTCGGCATATTGCCCACGCGCTCCTGTGCGACGATCAGCTGACCGGCCAGCATTTCGCTATTCGGGTTAGTCTGACTCATGGCGTTAATGGCCGGGAAGTTGGTGGTTGTCAGCAGATCACCTGCCAGAATTACCACGTTGTCCGGGTTGCGCTTGTGCCATTCATCCATCAGGCTGTTTTTGGCGTCGTAGACTGCCGCAGTCAGATTTCCATAGGTGCCTTTAGCAATGACTTTGTTATCTTCATCACGTGAGGTGACGGTGACGTCTGAAATAACGCGGTGCGGCGCTTCGGTGCGGATTTTTTGCAGCCAGCCAATACCGCAGTCCTGCAATAGCGGATTTTCAGCGCGGTTGGATGGGTCGCTGTACTTAATGCCGTTAAAGCCAATCATGATGCGGTCCAGTGACATCTGCCGCGCCATAGCGGTACTGATCATCGGCTGGAAGTTCGGCTGATGCGCCCAGGTGTCCATCTGCTCGTAGCTGATCCCATAGTCGTAATTCACTTTACGGCACATGTAATCGTAAGGTTCCATCGCAGCATTGCTACCCGGATTGCGTCGGGTGGTTGAACTGTTATTGACGCCAGCAAGCGGGCCTTTGCTGCCGATTAGCACCTTCTGTCCGATCTGCTGGGTGACACCAAAAACATTGATTTTGCTCAGCAGGCTGTCACTTTCCTGTGCCGCCGCTTCCAGACGCTGCTGCACCGCCGGATCAACAGCAAATTTGGCCGCGACAGCCGATGGCGATACACGGTTAAGCTGCGCCTGCCGGGCGACATACTGCTCAAACAATTGACGGGTAGTGTTTTCCATTCTCGTTACTCTCGTTGTGAATATCAGTAGTCAGCCAGCTGTGCGTTGCCGCCACCGCTGGCCGGAGGACGCTGGCTGAAGTTGCCCGGCGCGCTTTCCAGTTGCTGACGCAGTGCGGACAGGTCGCTGGTCAGTTTCTGGATTTCAGCCTTGTCTGCCGCGCGTTCCTGCTCAGCGGCACTGAACTGGTCGCCGATATCCGCCTGGGCCTGCGCAATCACTTCAATGGTCTGATGCACCTGGCTGAAACGCTGGTCATCCGTTTTTTGCCCTTTCCCCAGAATGCTCATGACACGGGAAAACCACGCCTGACCGTTATCACTGCGCCCCTGATTTTCCTGCACGATTTCCGCATCGAAAGCCGGTGTGAAAAGGGTTGGCTCTGCCGTGGCTGACGAGAAACGCAGGACTTCAGTGCGTTTTTCAGAAGTAAATTTCAGCCGGTCAGTGCCCAGACTTGCCGGGGTATCTGTCATCGCCAGACCGACCAGGTAAGGGCCGTTGGTGAGTGCGAAATTCGGATGGATCTCGACGCTGGAATAAATCTTTTTCCCTTCATCGGTCATCGTTTTCATGCGTGCGGTCGGTTCGATCTCCGCAAACAACGCCACTTCACCGGCCAGTGCGCCCTCGGAGATATCCTCCACGGACAGCGCCACCACATCCCCCATCGCACAGAACGTGCTGTCAGGGATCGGTGAGAGGTAGTGCTCAATATTGACGCGCGCACCGTAGACCGTCGGGTTATACGCTGCGGCCATCTGGCGCAGCTGATCGGGCGTTGTTTTGCGTCCGTCAATCGTTGCGCCGCTGGTCATCACCTTAAATTTCTTACGGGTGTTCTGGGCCATGTTCATTTGCTCGCTTTGTTGAGTTCGCAGTGATGATGGCAGGGGCCAGCCCGCCCGCGCTATGCGTTGTTGTTGTCGGCGAACGGTGAGAACAGGCAGGGCGCGAAAGCATTCGCGCGCGCGGGTTAATCTCCCCGGCAGGAAGCGAGGAGGCTAAATGGCGGTTGAAGAAGCATTCATCATGCAGCGTGCGCGGCAGCTGTACTGGCAGGGTTATCCGCCTGCGGAAATCTCGCGCCTGATGGGTATCAATGCGAACACGATTTACTCATGGAAAAAGCGTGATGAATGGGACACCACCCCCCCGATCCAGCGGGTCACGACGTCGATTGATGCCCGGTTAATTCAGCTGACCGGTAAGGACAAAAAGAGCGGCGGGGATTTCAAGGAAATTGACCTGCTGACGCGTCAGCTGAAGAAGCTGGATAACGGCACGGCGGTGACTCAGCCGAAAAAGAAGGTGCGTAAAAAGCAGAACTTTTTCTCTGAAAGCCAGATCGCGGCACTTCGCGCAAACATCCTTGATTCGCTGCACTGGCATCAGAAGGGCTGGTATGAAAACCATCATCACCGCAACCGGGCGATCCTGAAAAGCCGTCAGGTCGGTGCAACGTGGTATTTCGCCCGCGAGGCGCTGCTGCGGGCGCTGACCGGCGACGTGAAGTACAAGCACCAGCTGAATCAGATTTTCCTGTCTGCCAGCCGTCGCCAGGCCTATCAGTTCCGCAGTTTTATCCGCTCAGCAGCTGAAGAGGTGGACGTTGAGCTGAAGGGCGGTGACATGATCCAGCTTGCGAACGGGGCGGAGCTGCATTTCCTCGGCACGTCGGCCGCAACGGCGCAGTCATACACCGGCAACCTGTATTTTGATGAATTTTTCTGGGTCGGGCAGTTTGCCAACCTGAAAAAAGTGGCCGGTGCAATGGCAACCCTGAAGGGGCTGACACGCACCTATTTCTCCACGCCATCAGCGGAAAGTCATGAGGCTTATCCGTTCTGGTCTGGTGAAGCATTTAACAAAGGGCGCAGCAGCAAAGGCCGTATTGAGTTCGACACGACATGGAAGACGCTGAACAGCGGACTGATGTGCCCGGACAAAATCTGGCGACAGATAGTCACCCTGCAGGATGCCATCGATCACGGGTGGGACCTGACTGACCTGGAAGAAATCCAGCAGGAGAACAGCCCGGAAGAGTATGAAAATCTCTATAACTGCGTCTTCATCAAGAA
This sequence comes from Erwinia sp. SLM-02, assembly GCF_037450285.1. Lineage (NCBI taxonomy): Bacteria > Pseudomonadati > Pseudomonadota > Gammaproteobacteria > Enterobacterales > Erwiniaceae > Erwinia > Erwinia sp. SLM-02. The sequence continues at coordinate 1,335,391 of NZ_JAQISN010000001.1, forward strand.
CGGTGAAACGGCATTTGATTACAACCAGCTGCTGACCTGCGGTGCGGACGGTTTTGACGAGTGGCAGGACTGGAAACCTTATGCCGTGCGCCCGATGGCAGACCGCCCGGTATGGATTGGCTATGACCCCAACGGGGCCAGCGGTAAGGGTGACAGCGGGGCGATATCGATCAATGCCGTGCCAGTGGTGCCCGGCGGTAAGTTCCGCACAATCGAGACACACAAAATACGCGGTATGGAGTTTGAAGCACAGGCCGCGCTGATCATCAGCATGCTGTCACGCTACAACGTTCACCACATCGGCATTGACGGTACCGGCATCGGTGAGGCGGTTTATCAGCTGGTTAAGAAGAAGTTTCCTGCGGCAGTTTGCTACCAGTTTTCACCGGCCAGTAAACGGATGCTGGTACTGAAGATGCTGCAACTTATCCGCGCTGGTCGCTGGGAATATGACCGTGGAGAGTATGACCTGATCACTGCATTCAGCGCGGTGCGCAAGGTTGTTACACCAGGCGGCATCATCACGTATGACACAGACCGTGCGCGCGGCGTCAGTCACGGCGATCTGGCGTGGGCAACCATGCTGGCAACCATCAACGAACCTCTGGGCCAAGATGCCAGCGGCGGCGGCATGACCGTAATGGAGTATTAATGAGCAAACGAACCCCAGCGCGCGTCCGCGCCCGGACCTCCGAGCGTGAAGATCTGGCGGCAGCGCTGAAGACCGCGCCCGGCCTCAGTATGTTTACCTTTGACGGGCCCTGGCCGGTAGCCAGTGCCCATGACCTGCTTGATAACATGTACTGCGCCAATAATGGCCGGTACTACGAAACGCCGGTGAGCTGGTACGGGCTGGCCCGCCAGTTCGGTCACGCGAGCTGGCACCAGTCGGCGATCATCTTTAAACGCAACGTGCTGGCAGGCTGCTTTATCCCGCACAAACTTTTATCCCGTCAGGCGTTCTCTGCGTTTGCTATGGACTGGTTTGTATTCGGTAACGCATATCTGGAGATGAGAAAGAACCGGATCGGCGGCTCCTTTGGATTTAAAAACTCGCTGGCCAAGTACACACGGCGCGGATCTGATTTGGATACGTACTGGTTTACGCAGGCGGGCATTGACGATCACCAGTTTGAAACCGGTTCGGTGTGCCACGTCATCAATCCTGACATCCATCAGGAGATATACGGCATGCCGGAGTATTTTGCCGGTCTGCTGTCAGCCAGCCTGGCGCATTCAGCGGATAAGTTCCGCAAGCTGTATTACGACAACGGATCACACGCAGGCTGCATCGTTTACGTTAACAGCGCGATGGCTGACAAAGAAAGTATCGACCAGCTCAAACAGACTCTGACCGATACGCGGCGGGGTGGGGCATTTAAAAATATCCTGCTGCATGCGCCTGAAGGCGGTAAGGACTCGGTGCAGATCCTGCCGTTCAGCCAGATATCGGCGAAAGATGAATTTGCTAACGTGAAATCATCAACCCGCGATGACATTCTGGCGGCCCACCGCGTGCCGCCGCAGCTGATGGGGGCGATCCCGGAGGGTAACGGATCGTTCGGGGATGTAGAAAAAGCGGCCCGCGTGTTTGCCATTAACGAACTGACGCCGGTGATGGAAGCCATGAAGCACGTTAACGACTGGCTCGGTGAAGAGGTGATCCGCTTCAGCCCTTACGCATTACTGACCCCAGCGAATTAACATTCTGGTACCGCACCGTCATTCCCGGCGGTGTGGTATCGCTGCAGCATTGTCATTTCTGTCCATGACAAACACCTGAACCACAATACAACCACCCACATAAACGCAGCCAGCGCCACGCTGGCGCGATATCCCGTTTCCGGTACCCCAAATGCGTATTTCCTGTATGCGTTCGGCACGTTTTTGCTGGCTAAGCCTGACCCCCTGTGCCACCCCAAAGCGCGGGATTGCTCCCCCGCCTCGCCCGCACACAAAACGTACCTCTTTTTGTGCAGGTTTCAAAACCGGTCCGAGCGCCGCCAGCACTGGCGCGGGCGGCTATTAAGAACGGATAAAAAATTGTGCAAAATTGTGCGTTTTTTTGCATGATGAGTGCCTCAATAAGAAAGGCAATAGTATCTAACCCCTTAAGTGCGTAAAACCACAACTCAAAATGACGAATCCGATAAGGAGCGATGTGTGTATATACCTACATGGTTGCTAGTGCTGTTATTTTTATACTTTATCTTCTTACAGTACTCTTATTCTAAAACCTCCAAGGAAAATCATAGGATTAGGGTTAAATACAATGCAGTTGCTCACTCAACAAGAGGTTGGTGGAACCGTTTGAATGGTTCAGTTATGTACAAGGTTTATAATATTGATACGAGTAATCTGGAAGATATCAATAGTGAACTCGGCGCTGAGTTTGCTCCCTCAATTGATATAACAGAATCGATTGAATTAATAAGTGACTTGAAAGGTTTAATTGAAGATTTTAGACAGCTACCTGTGATGCATGAGTATGATGAGTAAATTTGTTAAATTGATGCTTGCGCAAAAAAAATCGACTAACGATTTTGCTGGACAATAAACCGTGAATGTATTCACGGTTGTTGCTGTCGGCAATGATGCCTGTATTGAATAGCGGCATGCTAAATGTGGCTTTTTCTGGATTTATTTTTTTCATCTTTCGATCCCTTTCTGATGTTGTTGAACCTCGCAAGAATTTCATGTGCCCTTGCTGCCTGCTCTAACTCCTGATTTGTGGTGATTTCTGGCTCTTTTCGGCTGTAAATCTGTCCGTCATTTCGGGAGTAATAGCGCTCGCCATTGATGGACAGCTCTCCGCCCGCTGCCAGATGGCGCGCCCACAGCATGAGATTGTTATCGCGCCAGCCCAGTGACTGCGCGAAATCATAAATTTCAGCCACTTTCTGGCTGTCCTCTGGTGCATAGGCTGCTTTTTTCGCTGGTTTTGGTGGGGCTTTCTCACTACGGATGCGCCGGAGGATGTCCCGGCGTTCCTGTCTGGTCGCCTTATTCAGATCAGGTGGCCATGTTTCAGCTGCTGGCACCGTCATTTCTGACGGATGACTGTGGATAACTGTCCCGTTTTTGCTGGTTTTTTGTTCCGGGGGACAGTTATTGCCACGAGTCCAAGGGGCGCTAGCGCCCTGGTCGGCTGAAGCCTCCTGAACGTCAACGGACTTACGAACCTTTTTCCACTTCGTCGCATGCGTGCATATCCGGCCTGCTGCGAGGCGTGACCACACGCCATAAATACGGATGCCGTGATCGCCGTAGGCGTTTGCCTCTTCGTTAATTTCGTATGCGGTGCGGATAAGATGGAGATCGCGCGGTACCAGTACGCCACCCTGTTTCATGATGTAGGTAGCGAAGCAGCCCACATCTGCGGCGGCCAGAACGGCATCAAGGCGTGGATTTTCCAGTACCGGCGCGCCCGGCTTTTTGTCTTTCTGCTGCCTGCCAGCCTGACCGGCCAGCAAACGCAGTTCGCGGTAAGCCTGGCGGCTCGGTATGCCAAAGAAACGGAATTGCTGGACGCGGTGCAGTGATGCCCAGGCAGTAACATGCTCTGCGTTATCACGCAGTGATTTACCGGTTTCTTTGCTGACCTCGTTAGCCAGTCCGCGTCCGTCGATGTTCTTACTGATGTATTTCGATATGTAGCTGGTTGGCGTGCCTTTGCGGCGGTCAATCAGCTTTGATTTGAAGCGAGGGCCAGTATTGTTCCCCAGCTCTGCACGATCTTCACGAATAGAGAATTTCCGCAGCATTGCGGTGACTGCCCGGCGGTCTTTTTTGCGCATAAAGCACAGCAGGTGCCAGTGTACTGTACCGTCATGGTGAGGTTCAGCCACGCGCACGCCATACCAGCGCAGACCAGCCTTGTGCATTGCCTTACGGTAGGCTGCGAACATATTTACCAGGTAATCGCTGCTTTCCCTTACGGTGGCATTTTTCCATGTTGGGTTAGGGCGGCCATTGCTCAGCGTTGCATGGAAGCGAGAAGGGCAAGTGATGGTATAGAAAACCGCACAGTCGCCGCGCATCTCGGCGATCAGCTCCAAGCCCTTTACGCAGGCCATCATTTCATTGCGCCGGTGCGCCGGGTTGCTGCTGCTGGCGTTCACAACGTCTTCCATATCCAGCGTGTCACCGTCTTCATTCACCAACTCATGCGCGCGGAAAAACTCCAGCGCTTTGCGACGCTGTTCGCGCTTATGGATCACCGCCTCATAGCTGACATACGGAGATGCTTTTTTGTTGACCAGGCATACCGCGCGAAGCTGTTCTTCGCGCCATTCGCAGCGCATCTGCCATAACTTGCCATACCACCAGTCGGCACAACGCATACGCCCTATCGATCCGGGAATTACGTCGTAAGGAACAGGTTTGCGGCGGCGCTTTTTGCGTCGCAGCCTGTCAAAGGCGGGCGGGATAACATCAAGGCGCATTGCCTCATCAGCAACGCGCTCCCATACACGCCTGATTTGCTCAGGTAGCGAGTCATCGCCGGTCAGAAACTCGCTGCATGCTGCCTCCAGACACATGTCCATATGCGCGGCAACCAGCGTGGAAAGCCTTTTCACCTGGTTCTGATTCATTTCGGGCATCACCAGCAGGCCGTCCAGACCCTGATGACTCGCCATGAAGCGGAAAGAAATGGATATCTGTGAGTCGCGCACGCGATCGAGGCGCTCAAGGCATGGCCTGACAGTCTCGCGCAGATAGCGTGAATAAGCTTTCGGTCTGTTCAGGCTGTACAGGTAATCAATGCGCTGCAGCATAGGTTTGCTGATGAATGATGGTTGGGCGTGGACGTTCGCACGGATTATCAGATCTGGGCTGAACTGCTGGCGCTCATGGGCCATTTTCGCCCGGCTCAGTAAGTCGGCCTGGTCATTCTCGCGCTGAACGGGATCGCGCGACTCGTTATAGAAATAGCGGTTCCACACCTCATCACTCAGCGCCTCGCGGCGCAGCTGTTCGCGCTCGTTGTCTTTCGCATAGAGAGTGATCAGGTTTGAAAGTGCCGATTCTGGTGCTGCCTGTGCGGAGTCCAGATAAGGATTAACCGCCTTTTTTGGGGCATTCCATGAAAAAGCACCGGCGGCCTCATTTGGGCCGCCGTTTGTAATGGCTTTGGCGTTGCTCAAGACAGAACCTCTTGAACAACAGTGCTCTCATCTCCGGCTGCTGGATCGAAACCAATCCAGTATTTCGGGTTTGACGTTGCGATTATTTCTGCGCCCTTTTTTCCTTCACCGGCAGCAACTGTCACGCTGCGAGATGTGGTGATATGACTCAGGGTGAAGTCATGGTATGCCTTGCGGTTGAACTCGGTATCGCTGTTAGAAACAACAACAGGGAACCCCTTACCGACTAGCTGATTTAGCTGATCAGCGAGCGCTTCATGCTCTGCGCGGGCAAAGCCGCTCGTGTGGTACTGACTGAATGTGCCGTCATACGGCGAATCGCTGTAAATCACATCGCCGGGCTGAACCATTGAAAGGGTGTCGGCGAAGTCTGCACAGATGAACGTTGCTCGTTTGGCTTTGGTAGCAAAGTCACGGATTTCATCAACAGGAAAATACGGTTTGGCTATTTTCTCGTACGGAACGTTAAAGCCGCCGTTCTGGTTGTACCGACACACGCCGCGCCAGGCATGGCGATTTAGATACAGGAACGCTGCTGCCCGATATAGCAAAGTCATTCCCGGATTGTTATTGAAGTCATCGCGCAGAGCGTAATAGTCCTGCTCACTGGCATTCTGGGCGAAAAGTTTCGCCGCCAGCGCAATGAATGCGTTTTCGTGCTGCTGGATTTGCTGGTACATGTTGATCAGATCGCTGTTGATATCAGCGACGAGATAGGCGGGATAGTCAGTGGCCATCATGACGGCGCAAGATCCGCCGAACGGCTCAACCAGGCGCTGGCCGGCTGGCAGAAACTTTTTCAGCTCGGTCATCACTTTTGACTTACTGCCTACCCACTTCAGAGGAGTTTTAACGGTCATAAGGCACCGCCTTGCATGTGCTTTGCGCGGCTCTCAATCAGTGACTGGCAGTGAGTGCAGGTAGAAACGCCCGGCACAGCGATGCGCCGCGCCTGCTCAATTTCTTCACCGCAGGACTCACAGAAAAATGCACTTTCTGCCGTTACATGCGATCTGGCCGCCATGATTTGACGCTCAAGCGTGGCGGCGGCATGTTCCTGCGCAATGTCGATTACGTCAGCCATCAGCAGATCTCCCGAGCCTGGTTATTCATGGCTTCAGCTTCCTGTCGCAGCAGTTCGGCGGCCTCTGCGTAATTGAGCTGGCGTGAGGTGATATGAGCAGCAAGGGAATCCAGGCGGGCAGAGTGGGCAGCAGCGCGATTGCGGCGCTCGTCTAATCTTGTCTCAGTCAGCAGGATATTGATCCCGGCATCGTCCTCGCCGGTTTTAATTGAGCGCTGTTCTAAATTACGCATTTTCTGAACTCCTGAATTTTGGCAATAAAAATCCCGGCGAACAGATACGCCTTTTTATTGACCATTAAGGATTAACGGAAAAGTATTTCGGGATTATCAATAATGCCCGGTTTGGGTATAGGAGATACTCTGCTCTATTGCAGCCCATTCTTGTCAGGGCGCGACCAGATATCTCCTATTTAATGAGGCACTAATCAATGCGTCATTAAATAGGGCCGGTTTTACCCGGCTATGCGGAAAAGTGTTCCAGGCTGACAGGTGAGGGGATTTCGCCGCAATTGCACATGCTGACCAGGGATTCCAGAGCATCAGCGCTGACATCATCACCAGCGGCACGGGCCACGCTGGCTAGCCCTTCCATGCCTACGCTCAGGCGGAAGGCATAATCATTCAGCGACAGCTGGCGAACTGCCTCGGCGGTGGCGACGGCATAATTCAGGTTTTCTTTTTTGTAGTGATATTGCTGAAGCAAATCGTTTAATAGCACTGCGTATGCTTTTTTCATTTCCTCGCCCTTTTAATGATTTTATCTATAGTTTTTTCCGCCTCGGCAGGGGAGAAATCACGGCCCAGATAAATTCCATTGTTAGTTATTTGATATGTCCGGCGTTTTGTTTTGCTGTGCTGCGGGCATATCTGAATGGTGAAACCACAATAAAGGCGCGTGTGTTTAGATATATGGACTGTTGCGCCGGTGAGATTATTCATCTTCATGATTCCTGAATAGCTAAAGAACTATTAAGCAATGCAATTAATTCAGACCTTCATCATCAACGCTTCTTGAGCTTCCGCATACGCTTCTAAAAACTCGTAAACCATATTTACCTGACGCTCCCTGCCTGGCTTGGTTTTGGTGAGAACCAACTTTCCTTCATTGGCCTGCTGCTGAATTGTGCGAACGGTCTGACCGGTGATCTCTGCATATGCAGATAGGGTCAGTTTTGGGTAGGGAAGGCAGAATACAACCGGGCAATCAGGCATTCTTAACAACGTTGGTTTTGGTTTCTTAGCTGTCATGGATTATCCTCTAGGATCACGCCGGATTTAACCGGATTTCATTAGATCTAGGGTAGTAATCTCTACCCTTGATGCGCAGTTTAGGGTGGTAATCTCTACCATGTCAACGAACATTGGAAAAAAAGTAAGGTCTGTAAGGGAAGCTGAAGGGCTGACTAGGGGGCAATTCTTTGAATTGACGGGGATTCCTGAAGGTACACAGAAGTACTACGAGACAGGAAGGGTAGAGAGTGTGGGTAGTGATATCCTGCTGAAAATCACATTACATCCACAGTTCCAAAAATATGCTCTTTGGTTAGTAACCGACACTACATCGGAAGCATCCGGGCAAATCTCTCCGGCTCTCTCCCCTGATGGGCAAAGCAGCACATCGAGCCGCCGAAAAGACCAAAAGGCTGGCTAACTGCTTTAAAAATAAAAGATAAATGGTCTAAGGGCGGGATTTGTTACGAGCGCAATTACTTCTGTTGATGCGGAGCTGCTTTCTTGGTTAAGCAGTCGATTTGTTGATTGTCATCGACCAGTAAATACATAAAACCAGAGCCAGAGCGCAGCTCTTCAGCTGTGCCGAAGCGATCAAATGTAAATGACACTTGGCCGCCTTTCAGCTGCCTTAAGGCGACTAACAAGAAAATCACGGCGCGCTGGATGCGTCCTTTTAGTGATGGAGAGCTATCAATTATGAGTCTCATAAATGCCCTTAGGTTGCGTCTCGATGAAGATTGTAGAGATGATGTTGTAGCAATGCTGGAAAATCAAGGGATTCGCGTGACTAACATCATGCAGTTTTCCGTGTTTGGTTCCGGTAGTCTTGCTGTTTGTTTTGAAACTGCTTCAAAAGCTACTAAGAGCATTCAGAAGATTTTCAACCATATGACTAGCAAGAAGAAAGTTGTTTTTGTAGTAACGTTACCCAATGGTGCATCCGTTAACATCAACATGGCTAACCTAACCCATGAAGAGCAACTGGACATAATTGATAAGGCTGTGGGGGTTATCGTCTCTTCTAAAACTGAGGCGGAATGATGACAATTGCTAAGTTGGAGTCAGGTCAGTACCGTGTCGATGTTCGTCCCCAGGGCAGGGATGGTAAGCGCATTCGCAAGACATTTAAAACCAAGTCTGAGGCGCAGCAATATGAGCGCTGGGTTGTCGCTACCCAGAACAATAAAGAATGGATAGATAAACCCGCTGACAGACGACCGCTTAAGGAATTGATTGAGCTGTGGCGATCGCAGCACGGCAGAACTCTTAAGGACGGCGAGGCTATCTACAAAAAGCTGATTAATATCGCCGAACGAATGGGGCACCCGCGAGCTGATCAAATCAACCGCGCCAGCATTGCCCGGTATCGCGCGTTGCGGCTGGAGGCAGGCATAAAGCCTGAAACCATTAACAAAGATCAAACCATGTTAAGCGGAGTTTTTACTGCTCTGATTGAAACCGGTCTTTTCCACAATGAACATCCGCTAGCTGGTCTTACGCGTATAAAGCGCAGTGCCCGGCAGATGGCTTATCTCACTCAGCCGCAAATAATTGCATTCCTGAACGCATTGGATGGAGATGATCTAAAGGTGGCTCGCCTGTGCCTGGCTACCGGCGCAAGATGGAGTGAAGCCGCAACATTGACGCGGGACGCTGTCATCCCTTTCAAGTGTACTTTTGTTAATACGAAGAATGGCAAAGATCGCACAGTGCCAATTTCAAAGACACTACATCAGGAAATTGCAGGGGAGGGTGACGGACGCGAGTTGTTCCCCGAAGTCGATTATGACAATGTGCGAAAAGTCCTCAAAAAACTGGTTCCCGATTTACCAGATGGTCAAGCTACCCACGTTATGCGTCACACTTTTGCCAGTCATTTTATGATTAACGGGGGCAATATTATTTCGCTTCAAAAAATTCTAGGGCACTCCACCATCCTGCAAACAATGGTCTATGCGCACTTTGCCCCAGACTACCTGAATGATGCTGTGAAGCTTAACCCATTAGCACCTTTGGAAGGGGGTAAGTGATCCACATTTTGCCCAAAACAACAGGATTATGGCGGATTAATGAAGACCAGTGTTTCATCTAACATCAAGATAATAAACGTAAAATACTGATTTATAAGATGTATGTAAGGCCGCGCAAGCGGCCTTTTTTCATTCAAGTGTGAAACGATCCCGGTCGAAGCGCGTATCTGTGGTCGACAAGGCTTCCATTTTTGCCATTTCCCTCTAAAATTAACTCTCTGTTTTCTCTGAAAAACACCGGTTATGACCCTGCTTTCCCAACAGATTACGCGTGCAAAACGGCGGTCAAGAATTTGGCTCAGCGCGCTGACGGTTTTTTGCCTGCTCCTGCTGTTGCTCAGCCTGTGTGCGGGCGATCGCTGGATCCCGCCAACGCGCTGGCTGACGGCCGACGCCGACCTTTTCGTCTGGCAGCTGCGGCTGCCGCGCACGCTGGCGGTACTGCTGGTGGGGGCGACGCTGGCGGTTGCCGGTGCAACGATGCAGGCGCTGTTTAATAATCCGCTCTCTGAACCAGGCCTGCTGGGCGTCTCCGCCGGCGCGGGCGTCGGGCTGGTGCTGGCGGTATTTGTCGGCAACGGCGAGCCGTGGGTGATGAGCGTCAGCGCTATTGCCGGCGCGCTGTTTATCACGCTGCTGCTGCTGCGTTTCGCCCGAAGGCATCTTTCCGGCAGCCGTCTGCTGCTGGCCGGGGTGGCGCTGGGGATTGTCTGTAGCGCGATCATGACCTGGGCGGTTTATTTCAGCAGCAGCCTCGATCTGCGTCAGCTGATGTACTGGATGATGGGCGGCTTCGGCGGGATTGGCTGGAACGAGCGCTGGCTGATGCTGGCGCTGCTGCCGGTGTTAATCTGGCTGACGACCCGCGCGAGGATCCTCAACCTGCTGGCGCTGGGCGAAACCTCCGCCCGCCAGCTTGGGCTGCCGCTGGTTCTGTGGCGCAGCCTGCTGGTGCTGGCGATTGGCTGGCTGGTAGGGGTCAGCGTGGCGCTGGCCGGAGCGATAGGCTTTATTGGTCTGGTCATACCGCACATACTGCGTCTGAACGGCCTGAGCGATCACCGTACTCTTTTGCCGGGCTGTGCCCTTGCCGGGGCGGGCGTTCTGCTGGCGGCGGATATTATCGCCCGCGTGGCGCTGAATTCCGCCGAGCTGCCGGTGGGGGTGGTGACCGCCACGCTGGGCGCACCGATCTTTATCTGGTTATTATTAAGCAACCGCTAGCCGTGCTTTCGGCTGGTCATCCACGTTAAACAGGAAAATTCAATGAGCATTTTTGCAACAGAACTGACTACGCTGGACGGTGAAAAAACCACGCTGGCACAGTGGCAGGGCGATGTCCTGCTGGTAGTGAACGTCGCCTCAAAATGTGGCCTGACGCCGCAGTACGCTCAGCTGGAGAGCCTGCAAAAGGCCTGGCATGAACAGGGCCTGACGGTACTGGGATTCCCCTGCAATGCATTTCTGGAGCAGGAGCCGGGAACCGACGCGGAAATAAAAACCTTCTGCAGCACCACCTACGGCGTCACGTTCCCGATGTTCAGCAAAATTGAGGTTAACGGTCCGCAGCGCCACCCGCTGTATGCGCAGCTGGTTGCCGCCCAGCCGCAGGCCTTGGCGCCGCAGGGCAGCGGATTCCTTGAGCGTATGACCAGCAAAGGCCGCGCGCCGAAGCAGCCGGGCGACATTCTGTGGAACTTCGAAAAATTCCTGATTGGCCGCGACGGTCGGGTACTGCAGCGCTTCTCGCCGGATATGGAGCCGGAAGATGAGGTGGTGGTCAGCGCAATCAAACAGGCGCTGGCAGGCTAAATGCGACTGGATATCCGCCACGTTGCCGTTGCCCGGCGCCTGTATCCCTTCAGCGCCAACGTTGCCAGCGGTCAGCTGATCCACCTGGTCGGGCCGAACGGCGCGGGGAAAAGCTCGCTGCTGGCCTCCCTTGCGGGGTTGCTCAGCGCGCAGGGAGAGATCCGGCTTAACGGTGAACCGCTGGCGGAGTGGTCCGGTCCGCGTCTGGCCCGCCATCGCGGATATCTGCCACAGCAGCAGCAGGCTTCGCTGCAAATGCCGGTCTGGCACTATCTGCTGATGCACCAGCAGCAAAACGACGCCGACGGCGAGCGGCGGCTGATGCACTTTACCGATGCGCTGCAGATTAGCGATAAGCTGCAGCGCCCGCTGGGGCAGCTTTCCGGCGGCGAGTGGCAGCGGGTCCGGCTTGCCGCCGTATTTTTCCAGGTCAGCCAGCCGGAGGGGCAGCTGCTGCTGCTGGATGAGCCGATGACCGGCCTGGATATCGGCCAGCAGGCGGTCTTTGACCGTCTGCTTCCCGATCTGCGCGATCGCGGCGTGACGGTGATCATGAGCAGCCACGATCTGAATCACTCGCTGCGCCATGCCGACGGAGCCTGGCTGATGCGGCCCGGACAGCCTGCGCTGATCGGTACTCCGCAACAGGTTCTGACGCCGGAACATCTGTCTGCGCTGTATCAGGTGCCTTTTCGTCAGCTGGACGTAGAAGGGCGGCCTTTTCTGGCCACGTTCGCCTGATGGGGCGCTGACGTTGCCAGCACGGCGATTTTGCCGCTAAAGTTAATATCCCGACTCCAGAGGATGGTGTGCTATGCGTTACTGGTTTGTGCTGATGATTGTAATCCTTGCCGGCTGCAGCAGTCATGCACCCCCGCCAAAAACGCAGCTTGCCGATCGGATCATGGTCATTGCACAGCTTGACGATCAGCTTTCACAGTGGCACGGCACCCCTTATCGCTACGGGGGAATGAGCCGGGGCGGGGTCGACTGTTCGGGGTTTGTTTATCTGACCTTCCGCGATCGCTTTGATTTACAGCTGCCGCGAGCCACGTCCGCGCAGACGGATATTGGTACGCGTATCAGTAAGGATGACCTGCTGCCCGGCGATCTGGTGTTTTTCAAAACCGGCAGCGGTGAAAACGGCCTGCACGTCGGCATTTACGACACGGATAATCAGTTTATCCACGCGTCGACCAGCCAGGGCGTGATGCGATCCTCGCTGGATAACGTTTACTGGCGCAAAGTGTTCTGGCAGGCGCGACGAATTTAACCGGACAAGCGCTGTGTTGACCGGCTTTGCAGGCCTGTTCATCCGATGTCGCGGGAAGAAAGCCGAATAACCCTTCATACTCTCCGTGTTTTATCCACGCTCCGCGATTTACACTAGCTCCAGCACCTGCCGGCGGGGATGATCCCGCGGGCACTGATGGAGACAGCATGCAATTTAATAATACCTGGTTCCAGGAACTGAGCGGCTGCTACAGCGCCGTATCGCCCACTCCGCTGGCGAATCCTCGCCTTCTGTACCGCAACGCGGCGCTGGCGCATGAGCTTGGCCTGAGCGACGACCTGTTCAGCGCGGAGAATGTGGGGCTGTGGAGTGGCGATCGCCTGATGGACGGCATGCAGCCGCTGGCGCAGGTTTACAGCGGTCATCAGTTCGGCGTCTGGGCCGGACAGCTCGGTGACGGGCGCGGGCTGCTGCTCGGTGAACAGCAGCTGGCCGACGGGCGTAAAGTGGACTGGCACCTTAAGGGAGCCGGGCTGACGCCCTGGTCGCGAATGGGCGACGGGCGTGCGGTGCTGCGTTCCACGCTGCGTGAATTCCTGGCCTCGGAAGCCATGCACGCGCTGGGTATTCCCACTACCCGTGCACTGACCATCGTCGCCAGCGATGAGCCGGTCTACCGTGAAACGGCCGAGCGGGGCGCCATGCTGCTGCGGATCGCGGAGAGCCACCTGCGCTTTGGTCACTTCGAACATTTTTACTACGCGGGCAATCAGCAAAAAGTGACCGAACTGGCCGACTACGCCATTCGCCACCACTGGCCGCATCTGCAGCAGGAGGCGGATAAATACCTGCTGTGGTTCAGCGACGTGGTGAAACGCACCGCGCGGCTGATTGCCAGCTGGCAGAGCGTGGGGTTTGCGCACGGCGTCATGAATACCGATAACATGTCGATCCTCGGCCTGACGCTGGACTACGGTCCTTACGGTTTCCTGGACGACTATCAGCCCGGCTTTATCTGCAACCACACCGACCATCAGGGGCGCTACAGTTTTGAAAATCAACCGATGATCGGGCTGTGGAATCTGAACCGCCTGGCCCATGCGCTTTCCGGCCTGATGACTACCGAGCAGCTTAAACAGGCGCTGGCCCACTACGAGCCTGAACTGATGCGCGCCTGGGGTGAAAAAATGCGGGCGAAGCTGGGGCTGATGACCGCCGACAAACACGACAACGATATCCTGACCGGCCTGCTGTCGTTGATGACGCGGGAAGGCAGCGACTATACCCGCACCTTCCGCCTGTTAAGTGACAGTGAACAGCAGCAGTCACGCTCTCCGCTGCGCGATGAGTTTATCGATCGCGAGGCGTTTGACGGCTGGTACAACGTCTGGCGGCAGCGGGTACTGCAGGAAGAGCAGAGCGATGCCGATCGTCAGCGGGCGATGAAGCAGGCTAACCCGGCGGTGGTGTTACGTAACTATCTGGCGCAGCAGGCCATCGAGAAGGCTGAGGAGGACGATATCAGCGCGCTGGCGAGACTCCACCAGGCGCTGTCGAATCCGTTTGAAGACGTTGAAGCATACGGCGATCTGGCGCGTCGACCGCCGGACTGGGGTAAAAAAATCGAGGTCAGCTGCTCCAGCTAGCGGCGCAGAGCCACCTGAGGCACCCCTTCGATCTGATGCGGGTGCACCATCACGTCGGCGTGATACCAGCGCGTCAGCGTCTCTTCATCCAGCACGCCGGCCGGCGTGCCTTCCGCCACCAGTTTCCCCTGCGCCAGCAGCATCACCCGATCCGACCACAGCGAGGCGAGGTTCAGGTCGTGCAGCACGCAGCAGACGCTCAGCGGATGCTGCTGGGTCAGCTGCGACAGCAGGCGCAGCAGGTGCTGCTGATGGTAGAGATCCAGCGCGGAGGTAGGTTCATCGAGGAACAGCCAGCCGCGCGGGCCATCCTTCTGCCACAGCTGCGCCAGCGCGCGGGCAAGCTGCACCCGCTGCTGTTCCCCGCCGGACAGCTGCAGGAAGTCACGACCGGCCAGGTTCGAACAGCCGGTCAGCGCCATCACTTCCTGAACCACGGCTTTTTGCGGCTGGCCGGGCCAGGGCGCACGACCCATCGCCACCACATCGGCCACGCTGAGCGGGAAGGTCATATTGCTCTGCTGACGCATGACCGCACGCTGCTGCGACAGTTTTGCCGGTGACCAGGCCGCCAGCGGCTTGCCGTTCAGCGTACAGTGGCCGCGCTGCGGTGCGTAAAAGCCGGTCAGCAGGCGCAGCAGGGTGGATTTCCCCGCGCCGTTGGGGCCGATCAGCGACACCAGCTCGCCGGGGCGCAGGCTGAGGGAGATATCCTCAATCAGCCAGCGCTGCCCGAGCTGATAGCTTATACCGTTAGCCGTTAATAACTCAGCCATTCAGACCTCCACGACGGCGCAGGATCAGCCACAGGAACCACGGGCCGCCGATCAGGCTGGTCAGCAGGCCAACGGGCATTTCCGCCGGCGCAACCAGCGTTCGGGCCAGCGTGTCCGACACCAGCAGCAGGATCGCACCGCTGAGCAGCGAAGAGGGCAGCAGCCAGCGATGATCGCCGCCGAGCCAGAAGCGCATCAGGTGCGGCACCACCAGGCCGATAAAGCCAATAATCCCGCTCACCGACACCGCCGCGGCGACCAGCAGGGCGCTGAGCACCAGCAGGTAGCGCTGGGTGCGCGGCACGTCGACGCCAAGATAGTGCGCCTCCTCCTCGCCGAGCTGCAGCAGGTTCAGGCGGCCGGCAAGGCGCTGCACCAGCACCATCGCCGGTAACACCACCGAGGCGCAGACCAGCACGGTAGGCCACTGCGCGGAGCTGAGGCTGCCCATTCCCCACAGTGACAGCTGACGCAGCTGCTGATCGGTACTGACCCAGGAGAGCACGCCCACCGCTGCGGCGCAGAGCGCGTTGATCGCAATACCGACCAGCAGCAGGCGGCTCAGCCCGCTGAAGCCCTGACGGCTGAGCAGAAAAATCAGCACCGTTACGGCGATACTGCCGATAAATGCCGCCAGCAGCGGCACATACAGCGCAAAGATCCCCGGCAGCGAGACGGACATCACGATGGAGAAGGCCACCGCCAGTGCCGCACCGCTGCTGATCCCCAGCAGGCCGGGGTCGGCCAGCGGGTTGCGAAACAGCCCCTGCATCACGCAGCCGGAGAGCGCCAGCGCGCCGCCCACGACCACCGCCAGCAGCACGCGCGGCAGACGAATGGTAAACCAGATCTGCCACAGGCTGCTGTCGGTCCCGGCGTGCCATAGCATCGGCAGCGACAGCTTCATCGCCCCGATGTTGGCAGCGCTGACGGCCAGGGTCAGCAGCAGCAGCAGCAAAATGCCCAGCCAGCGTAGGGCGCGTGCTGACATCACTTAATGGTTTCCGCGGTCTGACGCAGTTTCAGAATGGCGGCCGGCGTATCAATACCGAAGCCCAGCAGCGCCATATCATCCACCACCAGCAGCTGTTTATTTTTCGCCGCCGGCGTCAGCGCCAGGCCAGGCAGCTTCCACAGGTTTGCCTCGCCACCGACGGTTTTCAGGCCATCCGTGGTGATCACAATCAGCTGAGGGGCACTGGCCACCACGCCTTCCTGAGACAGTGCCTGGTAACGGGTTACCGCTGCCATGGCATTTTGCAGACCTGCCGCGGCGATCGCGCTGTCGGCAGAGGTACCGCTGCCTGCGGCCAGCGTGCCCATGCCCTGATGCGCGAGGATAAACAGCACTTTCACCGGCAGCGGTGTCTTCGGAATGCTGGCCAGTTCGGTGGAGATTTTTGCCTGCAGCGCTTTACCTTCCTGCTCGCGGTGCAGTGCGGTCGCCACCGTGGCAATTTTCTCATTGATGGCGGAAACGTCGGTTTTACCGGTCACGTCGACCACTTTGACGCCGTTCTTCGCCACCTGCTCCAGTGCCAGCGCCGGTTTTGCCAGCTCGGTAGTCAGCACCAGTGTCGGTTTCAGCGCCAGAATCCCTTCCGGGTTGAGCATGCGCATATAGCCGACGTCGGGCAGCTTTTTCACTTCTTCCGGATGCAGGCTGGTGGTGTCGCGCGCGACCAGATCCTTCTGGCCGTTAAGCGCATAGATAATCTGGGTCACATCACCGCCGATGCTGACGATACGCTCGGCGGCCAGGGTAGAAAACGACAACGGCAAAACGCAAAGCGCGGCTAACCATGATTTCATGCTGAAACTTCCTCGCTGCTGAGAGTGGCTAACTGTTCGCGCCACAGACTCTGTTCCGGCTGGCCTTCGCTGCGCTGGCCGTAGAGCTGCGCAATCTGCGTGCCGTCTGCGGCAAACAGCTCAAGGCTGGTAACAATGCCGTCGGCGGTTGGCTTGCGGGTGATCCAGGTTTCGGCAATTTCCAGCTCCTGCAGATGCAGGGTGAAGGCCGTGTTGAAGATGTTAAGCCAGTTGTGCATCGGCACCAGCTTCTCAATGACGCCGGTGAAGATCTGGGTGCAGGCACGGTTGCTGACGAAAATCATGATTTCGTTCCCGTCCTGCTTTGCCGTTTCCAGCAGCGAAGCCAGCGATGCGTTGCTAACGCGCGTAGCCAGATCGTCGGCGACGGCGCGGAAGGCCTGCTGGCGAGAGACATTATGACGTTTCAGCAGGCGGAAGAACTGGTGCACATCGGTCATCGCGCGCCATTCACTTTCCAGCAGCGCGGCATCAACGTTTTCTGCAAAGGCCGCTGGCTCGGCGGCGGCAACGTGGAAGTCGGCAGCAGGATCGGCCTTAAATTCCGCCAGCACCGTCTGCCAGGCCTCTTTATCGGTATTGTCCGTTGCGTACACTTTCAGCACCGCGTCGCCCTGGCGATCGAAGAACTGAATGCTTTGACGCTCACCGTGCCCGGTCATTTCCTGCAGGTGAAATACGCTGGCCCACTGATTAACGAAGACGCGGAGATCCAGTGCGCGTGGGTTGAGGACGATCCCGGCATGTTCGTTGATATGGATATTGTTAAACGTGCCCAGCTGCTCGTGAACCGCATACTCGTTGCGGGTGATGCATTTGGTTTCACCGACTTTTTCCAGCGCGTGCAGCAGCTCGCGCATCGCAGGGCGCAGCGGCGCGGCCTGATGACCCACCCGTGCTGCGGTCAGCTCGGCTTCGCTGATCCCCATCAGCGCGGCAAGGTCGCGGGCATATTTTTTAGGATGCTCTTCTTTTAATTCAATATAACGTTGATAGTGCGCTGTCATTGCTGCTCCTCACAAAGTTCACCCACCGACAATCGCAATCGTCAGTGACAATCATTAACACTGATGGCCCATAAAATCATGACCGTCGATCGCATTCTGGATCGCGATCGCACCGAATAGCCGTTGGAAGTAAAAGGATATTCATTATCAAAATGATAATCATTATCAGGGAAAGATGGCGGTAATCAAGCAGAAATTCAGCATATTGATGGCGGAGAGCAGAGAAGGTGAAGGACTGGCCATAAAATGGCCAGCCGGAGGATTAAAAGCGCGAGTCGATGGCGTTTGCCAACTGGTCCAGAACGGCGACGCTGTCTTCCCAGCCCAGGCAGGGGTCGGTAATGGACTGGCCGTAATTCAGCGGCGTATCGGGCAGCACTTTTTGCGTGCCTTCCTGCAGGAAGCTTTCGATCATAACGCCGGCAATCGCCGTGGAGCCATCGCGTATCTGGGCGGCAACCGAGCGCGCGACTTCTTTCTGCAGGCGATGCTGCTTCAGGCAGTTGCCGTGGCTGAAGTCGATAACCAGCTGCGGCGGCAGGCGATGTTCAGCCAGCGCCGCAGCGGCTTCTGCAATGTCTTCCGCATGGTAGTTCGGCTGCCTGCCGCCGCGCATAATGATATGGCCAGAAGGATTGCCGCTGGTCTGATAAATCGTCATCTGTCCCTGCTTGTCGGGCGAAAGGAACATATGGCTGACGCGGGCTGCGCGAATGGCATCCACCGCGATGCGGATATTGCCATCGGTACCGTTTTTGAAACCCACCGGACAGGAGAGGGCCGAGGCCATTTCACGGTGGATCTGGCTTTCCGTGGTACGTGCACCGATCGCTCCCCAGCTAATCAGGTCGGCAATAAACTGCCCGATCACCATATCAAGGAATTCAGTCGCGGTAGGCATGCCCAGCGCATTGATATCCAGCAGCAGTTTGCGTGCCACTTCCAGCCCGTGGTTCACGCGGAAGCTGCCATCCAGGTCCGGGTCTGAAATCAGTCCTTTCCAGCCCACCACCGTGCGCGGCTTTTCGAAGTAGGCGCGCATCACGATTTCCAGCCGGGACTGGTACTTATCACGCAGCTCCTTGAGGCGGGCTGCGTACTCCAGTGCCGCAGCGGGATCGTGCAGCGAGCAGGGACCGATCACCACCAGCAGGCGCTTGTCTTCGCCCGAAAGAATGCGGGCAATACGCTGGCGGGAGGTCATCACATTTTCGGCAACGGCGGCGGTAATCGGCTGTCTGGCCAGCAGTTCGGCAGGCGTTATCAGGCTGTCGATGCGCGCGGTCCGCAGTTCATCTGTTTTGTTCATCGGCTTCTCTAAATTTTTGTCTTCGCAACGGCAGGAATACCGGGAAGTAATGGCGATCACCTTAAAGCAAACGGCGATGATTTCAACCACCGCCGCAGGATAAATGCCATAAAAAAAGCCGCCTGGCCGGCTTCAGTACATCCGGCGCGCCAGCCCCATAATATCGAGGATCTTGGTGGCGATTTCTTCTACCGAATAGTTAGTACTGTTGAGGTAGCGGATTTGGTTGGTGCGGAACAGGGCTTCAACTTCACCCACCTCGAGGCGGCACTGCCGCATGGAGGCATAGCGGGTATTCACCGCGCGCTCCTGGCGAATCGCCGCCAGCCGCTCGGGATCGATGGTTAAGCCAAACAGCTTGTTCTGAAACGGCTTGAGGGCGGGCGGCAGCTTGAGGTTATCCATATCATCCGCAATAAACGGATAGTTCGCCGCTTTGATACCGAACTGCATCGCCAGGTACAGGCTGGTAGGGGTTTTACCGCAGCGCGATACGCCCAGCAGGATCACCTGCGCTTCTTCCAGCCCGCGCAGCGAAATCCCGTCATCGTGGGCCAGCGTGTAGTCGATAGCGGCAATACGGGCGTCGTATTTGCCGAGATTGCTGGCGGTCAGGCCGTGGGTACGGTTAGCGACCGGTGCCGGGGCCACGCCCAGCTCCTGCTGCAGCGGTGCGACCAGCGACTGAACGATGTCCTGGCAGAATCCGTCGCTCTGCAAAATGATCTCACGGATTTCCGGCGTAACAATCGAGATAAAGACCAGCGGGCGGATACCGCTGTGCTGGTAAATGGTGTTGATCTGGGCTTTTACCGCCAGCGCCCGCTGCACGTTCTCAACAAAGGGCAGGGTGACGCTGTTGGTTTCCACCGGGAACTGGGAAAGTACGGCATGGCCCAACACCTCGGCGGTTATCGCCGTACCGTCTGAAATATAGAAAACACTGCGTTCGGCATTCACGTCCATTTTATCTCCAGAATTAGCTATCCGGGCAGACTAAATTATTTCCGATACAGAAAGCAAACTGTGATTTCAGCGACAAAACAAAACGAAAAATTCATAAATATGATGATTTGAAATATTTATTCTTATAAAATAGGCGCTGTCATTCCATTACGCATAAATGAAATGACGTTTCTGTTTAGTATTCATTTAATGCGCCCCTTCTTTTTAAAACATTCTAAAATGGAATCCTGTATTTGTTGCGCAAACAAATTTGCGCGATTTGAACGTGATTTATTAAGTTGTTGTAAATTAATGATTTTATTTTATAATTTGATTTATCAACGTCATTAACGTGCGCAGAGTTGTCTTAAAAACGCCGCCTGCGAGTTGCTTGAACGATTCAACACTTTCTCAACCCTCCGCTGTTATGCCAGTCTGACTGGGCAATGCTGTATCCCTTATTCCTAATTAAATCTTACAAGGATTGCTTCAATGTCCAATAAAGGCCAATTGCCGCTCGTGCTCTGGTATAACGAACTTGGCATGCACGATGTCGATCGGGTGGGAGGCAAAAATGCTTCTCTGGGTGAAATGATTACTAACCTGTCATCGCTGGGTGTGTCCGTGCCGAATGGCTTTGCGACCACCTCTGATGCTTTCAACCAGTTCCTTGATCAAAGCGGCGTTAACCAGCGTATCTATGAACTGCTGGATAAGACCGATATTGATGATATTGATCAGCTGGCGAAAGCGGGTAAGCAGATCCGTCAGTGGATTATTGACACGCCTTTCCAGCCCGAGCTGGAGCAGGCTATTCATCAGGCCTATGACCAGCTTTCCGCCGATGACGCTGAGGCCTCCTTTGCCGTGCGTTCTTCCGCTACCGCCGAAGACATGCCGGATGCCTCCTTTGCCGGCCAGCAGGAAACCTTCCTGAACGTGCAGGGCTATGATGCGGTGCTGGTGGCGGTGAAGCACGTCTTCGCCTCACTGTTCAACGACCGCGCAATCTCTTATCGCGTGCATCAGGGCTACGACCACCGCGGCGTAGCGCTGTCCGCCGGGGTTCAGCGCATGGTGCGTTCTGACCTCGCTTCTTCGGGCGTGATGTTCACTATCGATACCGAATCGGGCTTCGATCAGGTGGTGTTTATTACCGCCGCGCTGGGCCTGGGCGAGATGGTCGTACAGGGTGCGGTTAACCCGGATGAGTTCTACGTGCACAAGCCAACGCTGGCCGCAGGACGCCCGGCGATCGTTCGCCGTAATATGGGATCGAAAAAGATCCGTATGATTTATGCCGACTCGCAGGAGCACGGTAAACAGGTAGCGATTGAAGACGTGCCGGAAGCCGAGCGCGACCGCTTCAGTCTGACCGATAAAGAAGTTGAAGCGCTGGCGGTGCAGGCGGTGCTGATTGAAAAACACTACCAGCGGCCGATGGATATTGAATGGGCGAAAGACGGCCATACCGGCAAGCTGTTTATCGTGCAGGCCCGTCCTGAAACCGTCCGTTCTAACGGCCAGGTGATGGAGCGCTACAACCTGCAGGGTAAAGGCAAGATTCTGGTGGAAGGTCGCGCCATCGGCCACCGTATCGGTGCAGGTGAAGTGAAGGTGATCCACGATATCAGCGAGATGGGCCGCATTGAAAAAGGCGACGTGCTGGTGACGGACATGACCGACCCGGACTGGGAACCGATCATGAAAAAGGCCTCGGCGATTGTAACCAATCGCGGTGGACGTACCTGCCATGCGGCAATCATTGCCCGTGAGCTGGGTATTCCGGCGGTGGTGGGCTGCGGTGACGCGACCGACCATCTGAAGGACGGCCAGAAAGTGACCGTATCCTGTGCGGAAGGCGATACCGGCTACGTCTACGACGGCCTGCTCGACTTCGAGGTGAAAAGCTCGCAGGTTGACGAAATGCCGTCGCTGCCGCTGAAGGTGATGATGAACGTCGGCAACCCGGATCGCGCCTTCGACTTCGCCTGCCTGCCTAATGAAGGCGTGGGTCTGGCCCGTCTGGAGTTTATTATCAACCGCATGATTGGCGTTCACCCGCGTGCCCTGCTGGAATTCGATCAGCAGACGCCGGAACTGCAGCAGGAGATCCGCGGGATGATGAAAGGGTTTGACGATCCGGTGGAGTTTTACATCGCCCGTCTGACCGAAGGGATCGCCACGCTGGGCGCGGCATTTTCGCCTAAGCGTGTAATCGTTCGTCTGTCTGACTTTAAGACCAACGAGTATGCCAACCTGGTAGGCGGCGAGCGCTACGAGCCTGAAGAAGAGAACCCGATGCTGGGCTTCCGCGGAGCCGGTCGCTACGTTGCCGACAACTTCCGCGACTGCTTCGCGTTAGAGTGCGCAGCGGTGAAGCGGGTACGTAACGAGATGGGGCTGACCAACGTGGAGATCATGGTGCCGTTCGTCCGCACCGTGGCTCAGGCGAAGGCGGTGGTTGAAGAGCTGGAGCGTCAGGGGCTGAAGCGCGGCGAGAACGGGCTGAAGATCATCATGATGTGTGAGATCCCGTCCAACGCGCTGCTGGCGGAACAGTTCCTGGAATACTTCGATGGTTTCTCCATCGGTTCCAACGACATGACCCAGCTGGCGCTCGGCCTTGACCGCGATTCGGGCGTGGTGTCCGAGCTGTTCGACGAGCGTAATGATGCGGTGAAAGCGCTGCTGTCGATGGCAATTCGCGCGGCGAAGAAGACGGGCAAGTACGTCGGTATCTGTGGTCAGGGTCCATCGGACCATGAGGATTTTGCGGCCTGGCTGATGGAAGAGGGGATCGACAGTCTTTCCCTGAACCCGGATACCGTGGTGCAGACCTGGCTGTCGCTGGCTGAAATTAAGAAGTAGTGTGTTTAATGTAGGGCGTGTGATGCGCCCTTTTTCGGATACACCGGGGCATGTTTCAGCCCGTGGTGATTGTCTGGGACGCTTGTAAAAACCGCTCTCGTTTTACGATGGCGGTTTTTTTGTTTACTGGCGGGTAGCTGGTGGAGCGGTGGCGGGTTCGCAGCCTGTGCTGCGCCATCAGGGCGGTCCTCGCGCCGTGCTTTGCACGGTGCCTTCGGCTGCAGCCGCTGGCCCAATGACCGGCAAAGACGGGTCATCCCTGACCCGACTCCGCCTGACGCCAACATCCCTGTTGTCGTCTCATGGCCATCCGCTTTCACCTCAGCGCTGCGGGTTACCCTGATGGCGCAGCACAGGCTGTCTCCCTGTCTGATTATCCTGTCGCTGTAACGCTAAGCCGCTGTCATTTAACTTCTCGCTAATCCACTACGGGCTGAGTAAAAGCATCCAAAGTGAACAGTGAATCCTGACTCTTGGCACGTTAATCCTGGTGTCTACCAATTCAGAAAAATATTCTTTCAAACTGCCCCAACTGTAGCCAGTTGCCCCAAATCAGCTCCTGATAACGCCTATTGTCTGAGCCAGTGATTTCAAATGAATCACCATTAAACGGCCATTGAATCAGCATTAAATCAGCATGTTAATTTTAGCTGGGGATTTTTGGGTATTTGCAGCAGGCGACGCGGAAGTTAAAAGCGGACTGACCGGGCCTGTGATTGCACCATCCGCAGCGCTGAACGGAGAGAGGAAGCCAGGATTCGCCCGCAGGACGCGGGAGAAAGGTGCAGCCGGTCCAGGGATGGACCGTCTGCAGCGGTCCGGCAGGCTGACGAGCGAAGTGAGGGCACCACGCCGCGCGTGGCGCGAGGACCCGGGCAATCACAGGCCCGGCCAGTCGGCGTAGCAGCAGCCTGACAAAATGCAGGCAAAAAAAAGCCCATCGCAGAGGATGGGCAAAGACTACACACAGCAATTTTGTACTTCACTCAGGGGAAAGGGCGTTTAAAAATCAGTAGGTTGATTTCAAACATGGACTCAATACTAAGCAACGTGCTTTCAGGCGTCATTAAGAATCATCTCATTAGTTTAAAATCAATAATCCTTCAATTGCCCGATACTCAATTATGGAGATTTATCCAAAAGAAAAGGTTAACAAACGTGCTCATTCAGGCCGGGCTGGCGACGTTTTTGGGCTTTAAGGTAAAGAAACGCTAACGAGAAAGGGCGAAGGAAGGGCGAAATGTTATTTATTACTAATGATTGCGGCCAGCCTGGCTGACCGCAATGCGGCCTTAATTACGCTGATGGCTTTCGTTCTCAAACTCCACCAGTTCTTCAACCACCAGGGTGGGATCGTCGCTCGGAGCCGGAACCTCGTGGACCCAGACGCACACCAGACGATAAGAGACGGCAAGGACCACCGGGCCAATAAACAGACCAATCATACCGAATGCCACCAGTCCGCCGATCACTCCGGAAAGGATCAGGATCAGCGGCAGGTCGGCCCCCATACGGATCAGCATCGGTCGCAGTACGTTATCCAGCGTGCCCACCACGCAGCTCCACACCAGCAGCACGGTGCCCCAGGTGGTATCACCGCTCCAGTAGAGCCAGATAATCGCCGGCACCAGCACGGTCAGTGGACCCAGCTGCACCAGGCAGGAGAAAATCATCAGCACCGTCAGCAGGGTGGCGTAGGGAATACCGGACACCGCCAGCCCGATGCCGCCGAGCACCCCCTGCACCAGCGCGGTGACCACCACGCCCAGCGCGACGGCACGAATTGCCTGACCGGCAAGCAGCACGGCGGCATCGCCACGGCGGGCGGCAAGGCGGAAGGCGAAGTGGCGAATACCGCGCCCAACCTGTTCACCGCGCCAGAATAACAGCATGCTGAACAACAGCATCAGGCCCAGATGCAGCATAAAGCGGCCAAAATACCCGGCCTGCGCAACGAAGAAACCGGTGGTCCGGCCAATGTAAGGCTGGATCTTGGCCATCAGTGCGGTTCCGCCTCCCGCGACCAGCGTGTGATAACCGGAATAGAGGTTATCGCCAATCATGGGCACATCGTTCAGCCACGCCAGCTGGGGCATC
The DNA here is from genome assembly GCF_037450285.1 of Erwinia sp. SLM-02. NCBI lineage: Bacteria > Pseudomonadati > Pseudomonadota > Gammaproteobacteria > Enterobacterales > Erwiniaceae > Erwinia > Erwinia sp. SLM-02. The sequence goes on from NZ_JAQISN010000001.1 coordinate 1,360,417, forward strand.
TGCAAATGACCGGAGCTGACCATAGCGATAACCGGCGCGCTGTTATCCAGCAGGCTGTTCACCAGCAGCGAAATGGGGATAATAAACACCAGCAGCAGCAGCAGCGTCATGGCGATCACCGCCAGCGAACGGCGGCCCCACAGCCAGCCCTGAATTCTGATCATCAGTGGCCAGGTGGCGATCACCACCATGCTGGCCCAGGCAAAGCCCAGAATGAAAGGCTGAATTACCCAGAAACAGGCGATGATCGCAATGCTGATAAACAGCAGCGTGAAGACGATCTGCGGTAAGTCCCAACCCTTATAAACATTCTTCATGTGTGAACCGTAACCTCGGGTCAATAAATATCCTGTCCGCCTCGTCCGGCGGCGCCGAACGAATTATTTGTCATCCTGCCTTCAACCATTTTATTTTTGAAAATCCGCGTCAGCGCGACAGTTACGCTAAGGCGACCGGTTTAATCATGATGTATGAAACGATTTTGTGACACAGACAACAGGTTATTCTTTTGTTTCGTTTTTTGAAATAACGGCAGGTCATAAAAAAATGTGATAAAACGGATAGCTGCGTCATTTACGTCGCGCAGAATGATCCATACAACATTTTGGTCACCCGATAATGATCCCACAGATTTCCCAGGCACCGGGCCTTGTTCAACTGGTGCTGACGTTTTTGGATATACTGAAGCAGGAAGGTTTTACCGGTGATACGGCTACCAGCTATGCCGATCGCCTGATAATGTCGACCGATAACAGTATTTACCAGCTGCTACCCGATGCAGTGGTCTTCCCCCGTTCCACCGCAGACGTCGCGCTGATTGCACGGCTGGCCGGCGAAGCGCGTTTTGAATCCCTGGTCTTTGCCCCGCGCGGCGGCGGCACCGGCACTAACGGCCAATCCCTGAACCGGGGGATCGTGGTGGATATGTCGCGCCACATGAAGCGCATCCTGGAAATTAATACCGAAGAAGGCTGGGTAAAAGTTGAAGCGGGCGTGATTAAAGATCAGCTCAACGCTTACCTGAAGCCCTACGGCTATTTTTTCTCTCCAGAATTATCCACCAGTAACCGCGCCACGCTGGGCGGGATGATCAATACGGACGCTTCCGGTCAGGGGTCGCTGGTCTATGGTAAAACCTCCGACCACGTGCTGGGCCTGCGGGCGGTGCTGCTGGGCGGCGATATTCTTGATACCCGCGCGATGCCCGTCGAGCTGGCGGAACAGCTGGCACAGCGGCAGGATGCCGAGGGAAATATCTACCGCGTGGTGCTGGATCGCTGCCGCCAGCAGCGCCAGCTGATCCTCGATAAGTTTCCCAAACTGAACCGCTTCCTCACCGGCTACGACCTGCGCCACGTGCTGAGCGACGATCTGCAACAGCTCGACCTGACGCGCCTGCTGTGCGGTGCCGAGGGCACGCTGGCCTTTATCACCGAAGCGCGGCTGGATATTACGCCTATCCCGAAAGTGCGGCGGCTGGTCAACATCAAATATGACTCGTTCGACTCGGCACTGCGCAACGCGCCGTTTATGGTTGAGGCCAAAGCGCTGTCCGTGGAAACGGTCGACTCCAAAGTGCTTAACCTGGCGAAGGAAGATATCGTCTGGCACTCGGTCAGTGAACTGATCTCCGACGTGCCGGATAAGGAGATGCTCGGCCTGAATATGGTTGAGTTCGCCGGTAACGATAAACCGCTAATTGACGGCCAGGTAGAGTCGCTCTGCGCCCGGCTGGAAACGCTGATGGCGGAGGGTGAGGGCGGCGTGATCGGCTACCAGCTGTGTAACGACGTCGGCGGCATCGAGCGCATCTACGGCATGCGTAAAAAAGCGGTGGGGCTGTTGGGCAATGCCAAAGGCCGCGCCAAGCCGCTGCCGTTTGTCGAAGATACCTGCGTGCCGCCGGAAAACCTGGCCGATTATATCGTTGATTTCCGTGCGCTGCTGGACGCCCATAACCTGAGCTACGGGATGTTCGGCCACGTGGATGCCGGCGTTCTGCACGTTCGTCCCGCGCTGGATATGTGCGATCCGCAGCAGGAGATCCTGATGAAAAAGATCTCCGATGAGGTGGTGGCGCTGACCGCGCGCTACGGCGGGCTGCTGTGGGGCGAGCACGGTAAAGGCTTCAGGGCGGAGTACAGCCCGTCGTTCTTTGGCGAAGAGCTGTATACCGAACTACGGCGCATCAAGGCGGCGTTCGACCCGGCTAACCGCCTTAACCCGGGTAAGATCTGCGCGCCGCTCGGCGTGGACGATCCGATGCTGAAAGTGGATGCGGAAAAACGCGGGACCTGGGATCGCCAGATCCCTGTCTCGGTGCGCAGCGACTGGCGCGGCGCGATGGAGTGTAACGGTAACGGACTGTGCTTTAACTTTGATGTGAACAGCCCGATGTGCCCGTCAATGAAGATCACCAGCAACCGTATGCATTCACCGAAAGGGCGCGCCACGCTGACGCGCGAATGGCTGCGACTGCTGGCCGAGCAGGGCGTCGATCCGCTGGTGCTGGAAAAGCAGCTGCCGTCAAAAGGCATCAGCCTGCGCGGGATGATCCAGCGGACCCGCAACAGCTGGCATGCGCGGCGCGGCGAGTATGATTTCTCGCACGAAGTGAAGGAGGCGATGTCCGGCTGCCTGGCCTGCAAAGCCTGCTCAACCCAGTGTCCGATTAAAATCGACGTGCCGGGGTTCCGTTCGCGCTTCCTGCAGCTGTACCACACCCGCTATCTGCGCCCGGTCAGCGACTATCTGGTGGCAACGGTCGAAAGCTATGCGCCGCTGATGGCTATGGCACCGAAAACCTTTAACTTCTTCCTGCGCCAGCGCTGGGTGGGGGCGTTAAGCAAGCGTCAGCTCGGCATGGTCGATCTGCCGCTGCTCTCTTCGCCAACGCTGAAACAGCAGCTGGCAAAGCACCGCAGCACGGCGACCACGCTGGAACAGCTTGAGCAGATGAGCGCAGAACAGCGCGCGCAGCACGTGCTGGTGGTGCAGGATCCGTTTACCAGCTACTACGAAGCCCAGCTGATTGGGGATTTTGTTCAGCTGATCGAACGGCTTGGCTTCACGCCGGTGGTGCTGCCGTTCTCGCCGAACGGCAAGGCCCAGCATATTAAAGGCTTCCTGCAGCAGTTTGCGCGTACCGCGCAGAAAACCGCCGACTTCCTCAATCGCGTGGCGCAGCTTGGCCTGCCGATGGTTGGGGTCGACCCGGCGCTGGTGCTCTGCTATCGCGATGAGTACCGCCAGGTGCTCGGGGATAAACGCGGTGATTTCACCGTTCAACTGGTGCATGAATGGCTGCAGCACGCGCTGGTGGACCGCGATATTCAACCCGCCAGCGGTGAAGCCTGGTATCTGTTCGGCCACTGTACCGAAGTGACCGCGCTGCCCGGCTCCGTTAAGCAGTGGGAAACCATCTTCTCGCGATTCGGCGCGAAGCTGGAAAGCATCAGCGTGGGCTGCTGCGGCATGGCCGGAACCTACGGCCACGAAACCAAAAACCTGGAAAACTCGCTGGGTATCTTTGAACTGTCCTGGCAGAAGGCGCTGCAAAAGTTCCCGCGCCAGCGCTGTCTGGCCACCGGCTATTCCTGCCGCAGCCAGGTTAAACGCGTGGAGGGGAGCGGTATGCGCCACCCGCTGCAGGCTTTACTGGAGATCGTGTAATGGCAATCTGGCAACGAGAAGTGACGCTTGAACAGCTGAACCTGCACAGTAAAGGGACGATGGTTGAACACCTCGGCATTCGATTTATCGCGCTGAATGACGACAGCATTGAAGCGGTGATGCCGGTCGACAACCGCACCCGGCAGCCGTTCGGGCTGCTGCACGGTGGGGCATCGGTGACGCTGGCGGAAACGCTCGGATCGATGGCCGGCTATCTCTGCACTCAGGGAGAGCAGCAGGTGGTCGGGCTGGAGATCAATGCCAATCACGTGCGTTCGGCGCGGGAAGGGGAGGTGCGCGGCGTCTGTCGCGCCACCCATATCGGGCGAACGCATCAGGTCTGGCAGATAGAGATTTACGGCGCTGACAGTCGATTATGCTGTACCTCGCGGCTGACAACGGCGGTGATAAGCTAATAACCCCAAATTATGCGGGGTTTTTAGCTGCTCTGCCACGCGGTATACTGTCAACGGGACTACATAATCCACGAAGCGTGTTTCACAAAGTCGCTTTGCAGTACCGTTGCTTTATCCCATTCACCGTTAAGTGCCAACTGATGACACAGGCGGCTGAGTGAGTGGCGCGCCAGCTGCCAGGCCTGCATACGGAATAAACGCTCGCGGGATGTATTGCTCAGCTCAACAACCAGTCGTTGATGAAGTTTGCCCATTGCGTGCAGATAGCTCCGATCGTCACCGTTCAGCTGGCAAAGCTCAGCCATATCGAGACAGGTATCATTGAACTTGCGTAACTGCTCAATGGTACATTCCGGGCGGTTCAGCTTTGCCTGCGCCATATAGAAGTCGACGGTGATATCACGTACGGAAAACTTATATTCATCAATCTTGTGTTGCAGCCACGCACTCATCGACAGATTCATTGCTGGTTCCAGTCGCGCTAATGATAATCATTATCATATTATAACTGCGTTAATATTCAATCGTCCGGCGGGATTTTTTATCGATAAATGCCGCCTTTCAAAAAAATTGGTATTAACGATAAGCGTTACGACGGATTCAGGTGAATGATTATTATTAAGAAGTGGCTGAAGATTACAACTTAGAAACATTTTGTTTTCAACAATTTATCTTTTGCGGTTATGACCTGAAGAGCACGTCACAATCTGTTTTACAGGGGCTAAACTTACTCAATAAGATTAGAAAAGCACCCCAAGGGTAATATCCCTGCAAAACAAGAGGTTGAAGTGATACAGGTTATCACTAACATAGAGGCACTAGCCCGAAGGGCTAACGTATCGCGAGGTAATGTATGCAATCAGCAAATCCAGCATCTTTTTCTCCAGACGACTTTATCTGGAAAGGACTGACGCTCACCGACAGCGCCGCCAAACAAATCAGCACCCTCGTCGCGGGCGATCCCGCTGTTAAGGGGCTCAAGCTGGGCGTTAAAACGTCAGGCTGCGCCGGTTTTGGTTACACCATGGATCTGGTGAAGGAAACGGCGAAGGATGATTTGGAGTTTAGCCATAACGGAGCATCGCTGTTCGTGCCCCTTCAGGCAATGCCCTATATCGACGGTACGGAAGTTGATTTCGTCCGTGAAGGCCTGAACCAGATTTTCAAATTTAATAACCCTAAAGCTCAACACGCCTGTGGCTGTGGTGAAAGCTTTGGCGTTGAGTAAACACTATGTCTCGTAATACTGACGCATCTGATGATGTACAGGTTTGGGAAGGCGGCCATCAGAAATACAAAGAAGGCTTCTTTACCCAACTGGAAACCGAAGAATTTGCCCACGGCATCAACGAAGATGTGGTGCGCGCAATCTCGGCTAAGCGTAATGAACCTGAGTGGATGCTGGATTTCCGCCTGAAGGCGTTCGCCGCCTGGCTGGAAATGGAAGAGCCTCACTGGCTGAAAGCCAACTATAAAAAACTGGATTATCAGGATTACAGCTACTACTCCGCGCCGTCCTGCGGAAGCTGTGACGATGCCTGTGCCTCAGAGCCGGGTGCCACCCAGGCTTCCGGCAGCGAAGCGCCTAACTACCTGACGCAGGAAGTGGAAGAGGCCTTTAAGCAGCTGGGCGTTCCGGTCCGTGAAGGGCTGGAAGTGGCGGTTGACGCCATCTTTGACTCGGTTTCGGTTTCGACCACCTACCGCGACAAGCTGGCGAAAGAAGGCATTATCTTCTGTTCATTCGGTGAAGCCATTCACGATCATCCGGAGCTGGTGAAACAGTATCTGGGTACCGTGGTGCCGGCTAACGACAACTTCTTTGCCGCGCTGAACTCCGCCGTGGCCTCGGACGGCACCTTCGTGTATATCCCGAAAGGCGTTCGCTGCCCGATGGAGCTGTCGACCTATTTCCGCATCAACGCGGCAAAAACCGGGCAGTTCGAGCGTACGATCCTCATCGCCGATGAAGGCAGCTACGTCAGCTACATCGAAGGCTGCTCTGCGCCGGTGCGCGACACCTACCAGCTGCATGCGGCGGTGGTTGAAGTGATCATCCACAAAGACGCGGAAGTGAAGTATTCCACCGTGCAGAACTGGTTCTCCGGCGGCGACAGCGAAGGCGGTATTCTGAACTTCGTGACCAAGCGCGCGCTGTGCGAAGGCGAAAACAGCAAAATGTCCTGGACCCAGTCAGAAACCGGTTCAGCCATTACCTGGAAATACCCGAGCGTGATCCTGCGCGGCGACAACTCCATCGGTGAGTTCTTCTCGGTGGCGCTGACCAGCGGACGTCAACAGGCCGATACCGGCACCAAGATGATCCACATCGGCAAAAACACCAAGTCGACGATCATCTCTAAGGGGATTTCCGCCGGCAAGAGCGAAAACACCTATCGCGGGCTGGTGAAGATTATGCCTACCGCGACCAATGCACGTAACTTCACCCAGTGTGATTCCATGCTGATTGGTGCCGACTGCGGTGCGCACACCTTCCCGTATGTGGAAGTGCGTAACAACACCGCCCAGCTGGAACACGAAGCGACAACGTCACGTATTGGTGAAGATCAGCTGTTCTACTGCCTGCAGCGCGGGATCAGCGAAGACGATGCGATTTCTATGATCGTTAACGGCTTTTGCAAGGATGTCTTCTCTGAACTGCCGCTGGAATTCGCGGTAGAAGCGCAAAAACTGCTGGCCATCAGCCTGGAACACAGCGTGGGCTAAGCCCGCGCCCTGAACTTTACCCAAGGGTATTTACAGTGCCGGAAAGCACTGCAAAGGAAACCATATGTTAAGCATTAAAGATTTACAGGTCAGCGTTGAAGATAAAGCTATCCTGCGTGGGTTGAATCTTGAGATCAAACCCGGCGAAGTTCACGCCATTATGGGACCGAATGGTTCAGGGAAAAGTACGCTGTCCGCCACGCTGGCAGGGCGCGAAGATTACGAAGTGACCGGTGGCTCCGTTGAGTTCAAGGGCAAAGACCTGCTGGAACTGGACCCGGAAGAACGTGCCGGCGAAGGCATCTTTATGGCCTTCCAGTATCCGGTTGAGATCCCGGGCGTCAGTAATCAGTTTTTCCTGCAGACCTCGGTGAACGCGGTGCGCAAATACCGTGAACAGGAAGAGCTGGACCGCTTCGATTTCCAGGACTTTATTGAAGATAAAATCCACCTGCTGAAAATGCCTGAAGATCTGCTGACCCGTTCCGTCAACGTTGGCTTCTCCGGCGGTGAGAAAAAGCGTAACGACATCCTGCAGATGGCGGCGCTGGAGCCGGATCTGTGCATCCTGGATGAAACCGACTCCGGTCTGGACATCGATGCGCTGAAAATTGTTGCTAACGGCGTGAATACCCTGCGCGACGGCAATCGCTCCTTTATCATCGTGACTCACTATCAGCGCATCCTTGATTACATCAAGCCTGATTTCGTACACGTGCTCTATCAGGGCAAAATCGTTAAATCAGGTGATTTCTCGCTGGTGAAACAGCTGGAGGAGCAAGGCTATGGCTGGCTTACCGACGAAGAGTGATAACGCGCTGCAACAGTGGCATCATCTGTTTGAAACCCGCGCTGAACATCGTTCAATGCAGGCTCAGCAGCACTGGCAGCAGCTGCTGCGCGTAGGGTTACCTACGCGTAAGCAGGAAAACTGGAAATACACTCCGCTGGACACGCTGTTTAACCACCAGTTTGTGCTGCCGCAGCAGGCCGCGCTGACGACGGAAGACATCAACGCGCTGGCACTGGCGGTTGATGCGGTACGTCTGGTGTTTGTTGACGGGCGTTTTTCCGCTGAGTTAAGCGACAGCGAATACGATCTGTTCAACGTTCAGGTGACGGGTTCCGGCGAGCGCCGCGAACTGAATGCACCGATCCAGCCGGAAGTCTTTCTGCACCTGACCGAAAGCCTGGCCGAGGAGTCTACGCTGATCCATCTGGCCCGCGGCAAGGCTGCAGCGCGTCCGCTGTACCTGCTGCACATCAGCAGCGGCAGTGCGGAAGGCGAGATGAACACCTCGCACTATCGCCATCACCTGCAGCTGGATGAAGCCGCGGAAGCGACGATTATCGAGCACTACGTCAGCCTGAACAACGCCACCCACTTCACCGGCGCGCGTTTTACCGCCGACGTGGGGAACGGTGCGGCGCTGACCCACTACAACTTCGCTTTTGAAGATCAGAGCAGCTACCACTTCTCGCACAACGATCTGGTGCTGGGGCGCGATGTGCGCGTACAGAGCCACAGCTTCCTGCTCGGGGCGGGCCTGACCCGTCACAATACCAGCGGTCAGCTGAACGGCGAGGGTAGCGATCTGGTGATCAACACGCTGATGCTGCCGATCGATAAAGACGTGTGTGACAGTCGTACCTATCTGGAGCACAACAAAGGCTACTGCCAGAGCCGTCAGCTGCATAAAACCATCGTGCGCGACCGCGCGCGTGCGGTGTTTAACGGCATGATCAAAGTGGCGAAGCATGCCCTCAAAACCGACGGTCAGATGTCCAACAATAACCTGTTGCTGGGTCGGCTCGCCGAGGTGGATACCAAGCCGCAGCTGGAAATCTATGCCGACGACGTTAAGTGCGGACACGGCGCGACCATCGGACGTATTGATGAAGAGCAGATGTTCTACCTGCGCGCGCGCGGCATCTCCCGGGATGCGGCACAGCGGATGATCATCTATGCGTTTGCCGCCGAGCTGACCGAAGCCATCAGCGATGACACGCTGAGAGAAGCGGTGATGCAGCGCATTGCGCAACGCTTCCCCGGAGGTCTGCAATGAGTTTCGATCTGGCTCGGGTACGGGCGGATTTCCCGCTGCTGACGCGTGAGGTCAACGGGCAACCGCTGGCCTACCTCGACAGCGCCGCCAGCGCACAAAAGCCGCAGGTGGTGATTGATGCAGAGAGCCAGTTCTACGAGCACGGTTACGCTGCCGTTCACCGTGGCATCCATACGCTGAGTGCGGAAGCCACGACCGAGATGGAAGAGGTGCGCGTTCAGGCTGCCCGCTTCCTCAATGCGGCGTCGACGGAAGAGATTGTGTTTGTCAAAGGCACCACGGAGGCGATTAACCTCGTGGCCAACAGCTGGGGAGGCAGCCAGCTGCAGCCCGGCGACAACATCATCATTACCGAGATGGAACACCACGCCAATATCGTTCCGTGGCAGATGGTGGCCCAGCGGACCGGGGCGGAAGTGCGCTTTATCCCGCTCAACGCCAACGGCGAGCTGGATCTGGCTAAACTCCCCGAACTGATTGACTCGCGTTCGCGGCTGCTGGCGGTGACCCAGGTGTCCAACGTGCTGGGCACGGTTAACCCGGTAAAAGAGCTGGTTGCGCAGGCGAAAGCGGCGGGGCTGGTGACGCTGATCGACGGCGCGCAGGCCATCATGCATGGTCACGTTGACGTGCAGGACATCGGCTGTGATTTTTACGTCTTCTCCGGGCATAAAATCTACGGGCCGACCGGCATTGGTATCCTGTATGGCCGTAAGGCGCTGCTGGACGCGATGCCGCCGTGGGAAGGGGGCGGTTCGATGATCGCCACCGTCAGCCTGACCGAAGGGACCACCTTCGCCGCCGTGCCGGGCCGGTTCGAGGCGGGTACGCCGAACACCGGTGCCATTATCGGCCTGGGTGCCGCACTCAAGTACGTAACGGATCTGGGACTTGATGCCATTCAGCAGCGTGAACATCAGCTGATGAACTACGCGATGGATAAGCTGGCTTCGGTGCCGGATATCACGATCTATGGACCTCATGAGCGCAGCGGGGTGATTGCCTTTAATCTCGGCAAACACCACGCCTATGACGTGGGCAGTTTCCTCGATCAGTACGGGATTGCGATCCGTACCGGCCACCACTGTGCTATGCCGCTGATGCAGCACTACGGCGTGCCGGCGATGTGTCGCGCCTCCTTTGTGCTGTATAATAGCGAAGAAGAAGTCGATCGCCTGGCAGCGGGATTAATTCGTATTCACCGTCTGCTGGGGGGCTGAACGCTCTCTGAGCCGGAGTGATTTCAGCCTTAAAGGGCGAGGCATGCCTCGCCCTTTCTACATAACGATCCGTTAGAGCAATGTCGTTCAGAAGCCGATTTAAGTGAGGAAGCAATGGCAACTTTGCCAGATAAAGAAAAACTGGTGCGCAACTTTAACCGCTGCGCGAATCAGGAAGAGAAGTACCTGTATATTATTGAGCTGGGTTCCCGTCTGGCTGCCGCATCTGAAAACCTTCACCAGCAGGAAAATCTCATCCCGGGCTGTCAGAGCCAGGTCTGGGTCATCGTCGATCTGGATGAAAACGGGCGGGTTCGTCTGCAGGGCGACAGCGACGCCGCACTGGTTAAGGGGCTGATTGCTATCGTTTTCGCCGTTTATCAGAAGATGACGCCGCAGGAAATTATCGATTTCGATGTCCGTCCGACCTTTGCCGATCTTTCCCTCACCCAGCAGCTGACGCCTTCGCGTTCTCAGGGGCTGGAAGCCATGATCCGTGCTATACGTCAGAAAGCGCTGATTCTCACCGGCGCGTGAGTTGCTAAACTACTCGGTGTGCGCCCCGCTGGTATACAGTGGGGTGGTTCCTCCTTCATAACCGAGAAAAACGCATGAAACCTCTGTTCCGATTTGCATTTATGGTTACTCTGCTGACCGGGGCGTACAGCGCCAGTGCTACCGAATATCCTCTTCCGCCTGACGACAGCCGCCTGATTGGTGAAAACAGCACCTATATTGTGCCCAGTGACGGTCGGCCGCTGGAGGCCGTGGCGAAGGATTACATGATTGGCCTGCTGGGGATGCTGGAAGCCAATCCGGGAACCGACCCCTGGCTGCCGAAGGCCGGAACGCAGTTGACGATCCCTACCCAGATGCTGCTGCCCGATACCAAACGTGAAGGCATCGTGATCAACGTGGCGGAACTGCGGCTTTACTACTACCCGAAAGATGAAAACAAAGTCATCGTCTACCCGATCGGCATCGGCCAGCTGGGCGCGAATACCCCGGCGATGGTCACCAGCATCAGCCAGAAAATCCCCAACCCGACGTGGACGCCTACGCCCAACATCCGCAAACGCTACGCCGCCAAAGGGGAAACCCTGCCGGTGACCGTTCCTGCCGGACCGGACAACCCGATGGGCCTGTATGCAATGCGGCTGGCCTACGGCAAGGGCCACTATCTGATCCACGGTACTAACGCTGATTTTGGCATCGGTATGCGCGTCAGCTCCGGCTGCATTCGCCTGCGGCCGAACGATATTGAAGCGCTGTTCAACAGCGTGCCGAAGGGAACGCGCGTTCAGGTGATTAACCAGCCGGTGAAATACGCCGTGGAGCCTGACGGCAAGCGCTGGATTGAAGTTCACCAGCCGCTTTCACACAACGAGAACGACGATCCGCAAACCATGCCTATTGCCCTCAGTCCGGGCGCGAAGAAGTTTATCAGCAGTGCTACCAGCGACGATGCGGTGATCAAAGCAGCAATAACGCGTCGCTCCGGTATGCCGGTTCTGGTCAACGAAGGGGAGGAAGTGAAAGATGATGCTTCAGTGCCCGCATTTCTTCATCAGCAGTCCGTAGACGGTTCCAAATCGCAACCGGCGGGGATTACTCAGGTTGGCGGTGAAAGCGTTCAGAATTGATTGCAGAGCGTCTGGCGGCGGGGTCAGTATCCGCCGTCGGCGTTACTGAATAGCAGGCAAAAAAAATGGCGCACAATGTGCGCCATTTTCAGTACCAGAACTCTTACTTACGGTAAGAGTGAGCCTGGTTGTCCAGACGCTGGTTAGCACGAGCTGCGTCATCTTTAGCAGCCTGAACGTCAGAGCGAACTGCGTTCACGTCGTTGCTCAGCTGGTCAACTTTAGCGTTCAGAGTCTGAACGTCAGAAGACAGCTGGTCGATTTTAGCGTTGCTTGAGCAACCAGCCAGCATAGTTGAAGCCAGGATTACCGCGCCCAGTACCAGTTTAGTACGATTCATTATTTATACCCTCTAGATTAAGTTAATCTCCATGTAGCGTTACAAGTATTACACAAAGTATTTTCTAATGAGAATAATTTTTTGATGAGAACGTGCTTAAATTTGATCGTTCGCTCAAAGAAGCATCTTCTTTAGGGGATAAGGCAAAAAATTAAGCGAAAACAGACGATTTTAATCGGATAGCTCTTAGATTTTAGTGCAATTGAATAGTTAATTTCGATTGGAAATTTTGTGAAATCAGGTTACGCAAATTGAAAAAAAGGCGCCTCTTAGGGCGCCTTATTACTTAATTGTGTAATCTTAAATTACAGAACGTGGACGGAAGCCGTGTTGGTTGTCCCGCTCGGCACCAGCGCACCGGAAACCATCACCACAACGTCACCCTTCTGCGCGTAGCCGCTGGCCAGCGCCGCTTCTTTACCCAGGCGGTAGAAATCGTCGGTAGAGGCGATTTCCTGCACCAGGCTGGTAATGACCCCTTTGGTGAGCAGCAGCTGGCGGCTGGTCAGTTCGTTAGTGGTCAGCGCGAGGATGGTCGCGTGCGGGAAGTATTTACGGATGGATTTGGCTGATTTACCGCCTTCGGTGGCAACCACAATCACCGGTGCTTCCAGATTTTCAGCCGTTTCAACCGCACCGCGGCACACCGCTTCGGTGATGCGCATTTTACGATCGTCGTTACGGGCATCAATGCGGCTCTTCATCACGCGATCGGTACGTTCGCAGATGGTGGCCATAATCCCGACGGATTCCAGCGGGTATTTACCCTTGGCGCTCTCACCGGACAGCATCACGGCGTCGGTGCCGTCGAGGATGGCGTTCGCCACGTCACCGGCTTCTGCACGGGTAGGGCGCGGGTTTTTGATCATCGAATCCAGCATCTGGGTGGCGGTGATCACCACTTTGCGTGCGCGATTACATTTCTTGATCATCATCTTCTGGGCAAAGATCACTTCTTCAACCGGGATCTCAACGCCCAGGTCGCCACGGGCGACCATGATGCCGTCAGAAGCATCAAGGATCTCATCGAAGTTGTTCAGACCTTCCTGATTCTCGATTTTTGAGATGATCTGGATGTTTTCGCCACCGTGGGCTTTCAGGTGCTCACGGATCTCCAGCACGTCTGAACGCTTACGAATAAAGGACGCAGCGATGAAGTCAACGCCCTGTTCGCAGCCGAAGATCAGGTCGAGCTTATCTTTTTCTGCCAGAGCCGGCAGCTGAATAGAGACGCCCGGCAGGTTAACGCCTTTGTTCTCGCCCAGATCGCCGTTGTTACGGACCTTGCAGACTACGGTGGTTTCGGTGACGTCGGTCACTTCCATACCGATCAGGCCGTCGTCAACCAGGATGGTATCGCCGACTTTCAGGTCTGCCGCGAAGCCGGTGTAGGTCACCGCAACGCGTTCGTTATTGCCGATCACGCTCTGGTCGGTGGTGAAGGTGAAGGTCTGGCCTGCGGTCAGGGCAACATCGTTACCGCCTTCCAGTTTCATGGTGCGGATTTCCGGGCCTTTCGTATCCAGCAGGATAGCGGCCTGGTGTCCGGTGTTTTTCACGACCGCGCGCAGGTTAGCAATACGCTGACCGTGCTCTTCATAGTTACCGTGTGAGAAGTTCAGACGCATAACGTTCATCCCTGCTTCAAGCAGGTTGGTCAGCATCTCTTCAGATTCAGTTTTTGGACCGATGGTGCAAACAATTTTAGTCTTTTTCATGACGGATTATCTGTAAGTTGTGATGGATGATAAGAATGGGTTCCGATGACGTGGCCACCGGAGGAGAAATTGGGTGCCTGAGGCAGACTGCGATACAGAGTAAGGATAGGTGACGGATTAAAGACATGCAGAAGAAGTTGAGACGTGGTTTCGGCGTGAGCGCAGCATGTTGTTGCGCAACAGGTACGGCTTATAAATTGTGTATTTACCATGCGCTGAAACCATTCAAGTGAAACAACGCGTGCATTATAAAGGCTAAGTGCTAGAAAACCAATTAAAAAGCGTTAGGACGTTTTAGTAAATGCGTCATGATGGCGTGTTGCGCAACGGAATCAAAGGGCGTGATGGGGTCTTAAAACGGGAGAATACGAAGAGTGGTGCGTTCTAGAGGACTCGAACCTCCGACCCCCACCATGTCAAGGTGGTGCTCTAACCAACTGAGCTAAGAACGCATTCTGGAAAATCTCTGGTGCGTCCGAGTGGACTCGAACCACCGACCCCCACCATGTCAAGGTGGTGCTCTAACCAACTGAGCTACGGACGCAAATTGTTTCTTCAGAGATTTGGTGCGTCCGAGTGGACTCGAACCACCGACCCCCACCATGTCAAGGTGGTGCTCTAACCAACTGAGCTACGGACGCACTGTTGCTATCTGGGTGACAGCGGGGACGAATATTAACGGCAGCCCGAACGCCTGGCAAGGAGAAAAAAGCTTTTTTATGCCTGATTGCTGCGCAACTGTGCGAAGCGCAGCAATTTTAAGCATATTCAGGCGAAATCTACCGAAAAATTAGTGTGCTGCGCGCGCCAGGATACGCTCCGAAGGCTGTCGCTGCAGGCGGATAATGCGCCAGATCATTAATATCGCCGAACTGGTCAGTCCGATGATAAAACCGCACCAGAAGCCCGCTGGCCCCATCGGTGACACCACCCAGTCGGTCATCGCCAGCACGTACCCGCTGGGCAGGCCGAGCACCCAGTAGGCAATAAAGGTAATAAAGAAAATCGCCCGGGTATCTTTATAGCCGCGCAGAATGCCGCTGCCAATCACCTGAATGGAATCCGAGAACTGATACACGGCCGCCAGCAGCATCAGCTGCGCCGCCAGGGTAACGACCTCAGGATTATCGTTATACAGCAGGGCGATTTCATGACGGAACGTCACCGTAAACAGTGCGGTCAGACAGGCCATGCAAATCCCCACGCCCTGCGCGGTCCAGGCAGCAACGCGCGCCTGCTCGGTTGAGCCCTGTCCAAGGCGGAAACCGACGCGAATGGTGGTGGCGACGCCCAGCGACAGCGGGATAACAAACATCAGCGAGCTGAAGTTAAGCGCAATCTGATGACCGGCGACTTTGACGATGCCCATCGGCGAAACCAGCAGAGCCACAACGGCAAACAGCGTGACTTCAAAGAATAACGCCAGTGCGACCGGCAGCCCAAGCCCGACGAGGCGGCGCAGCACCTTCCAGTCCGGGGCGGAAAATGACGTCTCAAGGCGAATATCATGCATAAACGCCGCCCGATTGACCCAGAATTTCATGGCGATAAACATCACCCAGTAGACCGAAGCCGTTGCCACCCCGCAGCCGACGCCGCCGAGGGCGGGCATACCAAAATGGCCGTAGATAAAGATGTAGTTAACCGGGATATTCACCAGCAGGCCAATAAAGCCCATCACCATGCCCGGCTTGGTTTTGGACAGCCCTTCGCACTGGTTACGAGCGACCTGGAAAAACAGATAGCCCGGTGCGCCCCACAGCAGCGCGTGCAGATAGCCGACCGCTTTGGCCGACAGCGCCGGGTCAACATTATGCATCGCACCAATCAGATAGCCCGCGTTATAGAGCACCACCATGATAATCAGCGACGAAAATCCCGCCAGCCAGTAGCCCTGGCGGATCTGCCAGGCAATGCGGTCGCGTCGGCCCGAACCGTTGAGCTGGGCAACCACCGGGGTCAGCGCCAGGATCAGCCCGTGGCCAAACAGGATGGTAGGCAACCAGATAGAGGTTCCCACTGCGACGGCGGCCATATCCGTGGCGCTAACGGCACCGGCCATCACCGTATCGACAAAGCCCATTGACGTTTGCGCAACCTGCGCAAGGATCACGGGAATTGCCAGCATTAATAACTGGCGCGCCTCTGTGAGGTACTTCTGCACGTAATACACCTTTATTTTACTTGTGGAGGTTTTTAGCTGGAGAACAGGCGGCGTTGACGCTTCGCCTCAGCATAGCAGGCCGCTTAGTGTAGTGTTTGCAGACGAATTAGCCAATAAGTAGAGGAAAGAATAGCTCTTTACGTCACGCAAACGGGTTTCAGTTAAGTTGGCTTTACGCGGCAGCCAGGGCAAACTAGTGCCAGCGACAACAAATTAACAGAGGCAAAGCTATGTTTACCGGAATTGTGCAGGGCACGGCTGAAGTGCTGGCAATTGAAGAGAAACCCAATTTTCGCACCCACATTATTAAAATGCCGGAAGCCCTGCTGCCAGGGCTGGAGCTGGGTGCGTCGGTTTCCCATAACGGCTGCTGCCTGACGGTGACGGAAGTTAACGGCGATCGCGTGAGTTTTGACCTGGTCAAAGAGACGCTACGCATTACCAACCTCGGCGATTTGAAAGAGGGTGATACGGTAAACGTTGAGCGCGCGGCTAAATTCAGCGACGAAATTGGCGGTCATCTGATGTCGGGTCACATTATGACCACGGCGGAAATCAGCAAAATCATCACCTCAGAAAACAACCGGGAAATTTGGTTTAAGGTGCAGGACGCCGACCAGATGAAATACATTCTGCATAAAGGTTTTGTTGGCATTGACGGCATCAGCCTGACGGTGGGGGAAGTTACCAAAACCCGATTCTGCGTGCATCTGATCCCAGAAACCCTTGCCAGAACCACGCTGGGCGCCAAGCGTCTGGGCCACCGGGTGAATATTGAGATCGATCCACATACCCAGGCGATTGTCGAAACCGTTGAACGCGTACTGGCACAGCGTGAAGCGTCGCTGCTGCTGGCGGCGGCGGCCGCTGAGGAAGCGGCTGAGTAAAATGAAACGGGTCTTCGGCTTGATACAGTGGATCTGTTTTAAACGCGCAGTGCAGGCGGCCTGGTGATAAAAAAGCCGCTATCTAAAAAGATAGCGGCTTAATAATCTTATCAATGCCGTAGTGTACTAAGACAACCTCTAATGCTCCCCATTATCCGCCGTCATCTCACGCGGCAGCGGTATCAGCGTGCCACACGCAGCCCGCCGTCAGCGCCGTGGGTAAACACCACCTGCCACAGCTGAATATCACGCGCGCGGAAGGCACCCGCACAGGCGTTAAGATAATAACTAAACATGCGCTTAAAGCGTTCGCCGTAGTTATCCGCCAGTTCCGGCCAGGCAGCCAGGAATCGATGATACCAGGCCATCAGCGTCAGATCGTAATCGGCACCAATATTGTGCCAGTCCTCCATCACGAAATGTGGCTCACTGGCGTTGGCAATATGCCGCACAGAGGGCAGGCAACCGTTAGGGAAAATATATTTATTGATCCACGCATCCACATTTTCATCGGTCTTATTCGCTCCGATGGTATGCAGCAGGAAAATACCGTCCGGTTTTAAATTACGGTCGACGACGGAAAAATAGGTCGCGTAATTTTTAGGACCGACGTGTTCAAACATCCCTACCGAAACAATTCTGTCGAACTGCTGATTTAAATCGCGGTAATCCTGCAAAAGAATGGTGACGTCCAGCCCTTCACAGCGCTGCTGGGCCATCTTTTGCTGTTCGGCAGAAATTGTCACCCCAAACACGCTGACGCCGTAGTGGCGAGCGGCATATTCCGCCAGCCCACCCCAGCCGCAGCCGATATCCAGCAGCGACATACCGGGTGAAAGCTGGAGCTTTTCGCAGATCATTTTCAACTTTGCTTCCTGCGCCTGCTCAAGCGTTTCTGCCTCTTTCCAGTAACCGCAGGAATATTGCATATACGGGTCAAGCATCAGTGAAAACAGGTCATTACCGAGATCGTAATGCTCTTTACCGACGATCCACGCTCTTTTACGCGACTGAAGATTGGTCAGACGCGCGGCGGCAACGCGCAGCGTATCTTTGAAATGGTGGGGGAGTTGTTGATCGAGTTTTGCCAGCAGCACGCGTTGGAAAAAAATATCCAGCCGATCGCACTGCCACCAGCCGTCCATATAGCTTTCACCCAAACCGAGCGAGCCTTCCTGCAGCACGCGTTTAAAAAAGTCCGGATGTGTGATTCTGATATCCCATGGACGGGAACCGTTTATTTCTATGTCAGCCTTGCGCAACATCTCCTGGACAATTCGGTACCACTGGTTGTGTTCCAGGCTCACTTCTTCTATACACGATGAACTCATTAGCTTCTCCATCACCCTGTGTGATTGAAACCCGAGAAAAGAATAGTCAAATTCTACAAGTCTATGAGAAAACTCACGGCAGAGCCGCAGTCTGATATCCGACGTTAACAGAGGATTGAATTATAACCGACAGAGGCTGAAACAGACGTAACACGAGAAGATGACAGCCTTGTCAGAAAAAAACACCGGACATTGCTAAAGCAATCTGCGGTTTTAAATGTTGGTAACTTGTTATTTTGTAGTGCCTGACGAGTATATGCTCCCGTCAGACAATATTCAATGCATTATTGTTAGCATGCTAACCAAGTGATTTTACTGCATATCAGCATGGATTTTCCATCGTTTGTAATGCCATTTTCCTGGCGGCTTTGCGCTGTATCAGATAGCCAATTGTAGCCAGTAAAATGGTCAGTAACATGACAAACACGGTCGTGTGTAGCGGTGACTCAATCCATGTTGAAACCGCCAGACTGGCGATAAAGCACATCCCCAGCTGCAGCATATTTTGCAACGCCGCGGCTTTACCCGTGGCCTGCGGGAAGGGCAGCAGGGCGCTGGACACCACCACCGGGTAAATCGCACCGCTGGACATCGACATCAGACAGAACGGCGCCAGCAGGCTGAACAATGACGGCGTCTGCTGCTGCGCGGAGATGAACAGTGCAATCACGCCAAGGCTGAAGCACAGCAGCAGCCACGGCAGCAGCTGGCCGCCGGAGAACCGATTAAGCAGCGCACGGCAGCCAAATCCGCCAATCAAAAAGGCGATGGTCTGCGGCACGTAGCTCAGGCCGATATCGGCCGGTGACAGGCCCAGATTGCCAAGAATAAACGGCGAGCCGGTAAGCCAGGCGAAGAAGCTGGCGGAACAGGCGGCGAAAATAAGAACGTTGCCGCTGTAAACCGGGGATTTCAGCAGCATCAGGAAGCCGGGTGCCGGACCCTGCGGCGCGGTGTTTTCAGCGGATGCCCGGCCTGCAAGGCGAAGCGTTGGGACCAACAGCGCCACGCTAATCAGCAGCAGTGCAACGAAGATAGCCCGCCAGGAAAAATGCTCAAGCAGCCAGGCGCCCAGCAGCGGCGCCAGCGCGGGGGAAAGCGCGACCAGTGGCATGATGGTGGCGAATACGCGTTTAGCCTGCGCGGCACTGTAGCGATCGACAACCAGCGCCTGCCAGCTGACGGCGGCAGCGCAAACGCCCACCGCCTGCAGGAAGCGGAAAAAGAGCAGCCACGCTGCGGATTCAACCCACATCATCGCCGCGCAGCCGATGGCGAACAGCCCAAGCCCCACCAGCAGCACCGGTTTACGCCCAAGACGGTCGGATAACGATCCCCAGATAAGCTGCGCGCAGGCGAAGCCGGCCAGAAAAATACTCAGACTGGCGCTGATCGCACCCGAACCGGTGGCCAGATCCTGCTGCATCTCGCCAAAAGCGGGCAGGTACATATCGGTAGCAAGAAAACCCAGCATGCTGAGCAGGGCCAGATAAACAATAAAGAATTTTGAGGGCATAGTTGACTCGTAGAGGGCAGTTTTTTTTCGCTGGAAGTGTAAAGGGATGCAGTTGGGCTTGTGAAACGGTAATATTAGTCGGTTGCGTTGAAAATTTTTGCAGGCAAAAATTATGTGGTCAGAACATTCTCTGGAAGTGATTGAAGCGGTGGCCAGAACCGGCAGCTTTACCGCCGCGGCGGCTGAACTTCACCGGGTCCCCTCCGCCGTGAGCTATACGGTGCGCCAGCTGGAGCAGTGGCTGGCCGTCAGCCTGTTTGAGCGCCGCCACCGGGATGTGGTACTGACCGAGGCCGGGCGCGTATTCAGCGAGGAAGGGCGTTCTGTTATCAAAAAAATGCTTTCCACGCGCCGGCGCTGCCAGCAGGTGGCAAACGGCTGGCGTGGCCAGATTAATATTGCCGTCGATCGCATCGTCAGACCGCAGCGCACCCGCCAGCTTATCGTCGATTTCTATCGTCACTTTCCCGACATGGAACTGCATATATTCCCCGAGGTGTTTAACGGCGTATGGGATGCCCTGGCGGATGGGCGCGTGGATGTGGCGATCGGTGCCACCCAGGCGGTGCCGGTAGGGGGGCGTTTTGCCTTTCGAGATATGGGCAGCCTGAACTGGCGCTGTGTGGTGCAAAGCGGGCATACCTTGCTGGCACAGCCGGGGCCGCTCAGTGACGACCTGCTGCGCGAGTGGCCCTCCATGACGCTGGAAGACACCTCGCGATCGTTGCCAAAACGCACCACCTGGACGCTGGATAATCAACGACGGCTGGTGGTCCCGGACTGGGAAAGCGCCCTGGACTGTCTGCGTGCCGGGCTGTGCGTGGGGATGATCCCGGGGCACTTTGCGCAAACCTGGATCGCTCAGGGAGGGATCGCCGAACTGGCGCTGGCGAATCCGTTTCCGATCAGCCCCTGCTGCCTGAGCTGGTCGGAACAGAGCGCCTCACCCGCGCTGAGCTGGCTGCTGGAGTATCTTGGCGACAGCGAAACGCTGAATGCGGAATGGCTGTGTGAACCGTCCGCCTGAGCGAACGGCCGGGCCGGATGGGATCAGCGACGATAGTCGCGGAACGGACCGTCAGCGACGGAACGGCGTTCAATCAGTGAAGGATGAACTTCGATAGTCTGCGGCTCTTCACGCTTGCTGGTGATGCGGTCAAGCAGCATATCGAAGGCGGTTTCTCCCAGCCGCTCTTTCGGCTGGTGCACCGTGGTCAGCGCCGGGGTGAAATAGCGCGCGTTGCGCACGTTATCATAACCGATCACCGAAATATCCTGCGGAACGCGCAGGCCCATCTCATCGGCCGCGCAAATCGCGCCCATCGCCATCACGTCCCCACCGCAGAAAATAGCGGTAGGGCGCTGTTTCTGGCCGAGGATTTGCTGCATGGCCCGATAGCCGGATTCGGGTTCGAAGTCGCCCTGAACCAGCCACTCTTCGCGCAGGGTGATGCCGGCTTCGTTCAGTGCCTTAAGAAAACCGGCATGGCGTCCGCCGCCGGTATTGCGTTCCAGCTGACCCGGGATTGCGCCGATATCGCGATGTCCACGCTCAATCAGGTAGCGCCCGGCCAGATAGCCACCCTCAAAGGCGTTGTCCAGTACGGTATCGGTAAAGTCGCCGCGCGCTTCACCCCAGTCCATCACCACCATCGGGATATTGCGGTGGTCTTCCAGCATAGCGATCAGGGAATCCGGGTACTCAGAGCACATCACCAGCAGCCCGTCGACGCGCTTTTGCGCCATCATCGACAGGTAAGCCTGCTGCTTATTCAGGTCGTTATGGGCGTTTCCAAGGATCAGGGTATAGCCTTTGGCAAAGCAGCGGTTTTCCACGGCTTCAATGATTTCGGCAAAGTAGGGTGCTTCGCTGGATGTTGCCAGCAGGCCGATAGTTTTGGTGTGGTTAACCTTGAGGCTGCGTGCCACGGCGCTGGGGGAATAGTGCAATTCTTTAATTGCTGCCCATACCGCTTCACGAGTCTCTTCAGCTACAAAGCGCGTTTTATTAATTACGTGGGACACCGTAGTGGTCGAAACCCCGGCTCGCTTTGCCACATCCTTAATTGTTGCCATTAAACTTATACTCCTGGTGTTATCGTAACTATTTGATAACAGGTTGGTTAAACGTTTGCCTGGGTGCAGCCTTTTCCCGCCAGACCAAAATGGTTTGGGTGCTGCCGCAACGGGTCGGAAAGGGGAAAAAATCGTCCGTAGAGTGACTGCAGAGCTGGCAAAAACCGTTTCCGCTGCTGTTGCGCAACGGAAAAGAGGAATTCTAACAAGGCTGCGCAGAGAAAACGAGATTTTTACGGGTAACTGTGGGAAAATCTTTGTGCATACATTTTACAGGGTTATTAAGGAGAGACGATGAGTACCGATCTGAAATTCTCACTGCTGACCACGGTGGGTGCGCTTCTGATGATTATTGCATTTAGCTTCACGGCTATTCTGCACTAAAAAAATCGGGAGGAGCCAGGCTCCTCCCGATTTGCATCTGCATCCGGCGTTGCGCAATCAGCGAATGGTTTTGGGTGTCATCATCCGACGGGCACCAATGTAGTGCTCCTGCCAGTAATCATCGCCCAGCGCGCTCACCTGGATATCTTTGCCGGTTCTCGGCGACTGAATGAATTTCCCACCGCCAAGATACACACCAACGTGATCGGCAGTGCCGCGGCCGTTGATACGGAAGAACACCAGGTCACCTTTTTCAAGCTTGTCGCGCTTGATCGCAGCGGCATCGCGCAGGTGATACATTTCATTTGCCGTGCGCGGGATTTTGAATTTCACCAGATCTTTATAGGCATACCACACCAGCCCACTGCAGTCGAAACCCGTCTGCGGCGACGTGCCGCCCCACTGATAGGGCTTACCGAGCTGGCCCATCAGCTTGTTCATCGCGGTTTCACGCGCTTTCTGGTAGCGGGCGCGGTGCGCCTTACTCAGCTTAAGCGGGGATTCAGGCGACTCAACTTCATCACGCTCGATAGCGCGCAGCGGGCCTTTCCTGCCTTTTTTGGTCTGTAATGATGCCAGACGCTCGCGACCGTAGCGCTTTTTCTCCATTTTACCGATGCGCGTTGTTTTCACTTCGCGAGCGGCAGTGGCTTCCTGACTTTTTTTCAGCTTTGCCTTTTGGGACGCAGAGACTTTGGCTTGTTTAAGCGCGGGCGCTTTGGTTTTTTTAACGAGGGGTTCTTTAACTTTTTTGGTTGAGGCGGCTTTCACCGGGCGACGCTTGCGGCGCTCATCCTCACGTGCGGTGTTGTGGTCAACTTTGTGCTGATTAGCGTTAACGGGAGCATGAGGCGATGCATGCGCCAGATTAAAGAACAGCTGGGCGAAGGCCAGCATGCCAAGCGTGATGATTAAACGCAACGTTCCCATTAACAGTTAAACTCAGTGTAATGACTGCATGGCAATCGGAAAAGAATTCTGCAATTTGCAGGGGTTAGGGCAATTCTAATCTAACTTCTTAACAAAAGGTAAGGTGTTTTTTGTTTCAATAAGACAGATTAAGTAAATGATGAATTATTAAGCGCAATCAGCTGGTTAACTCAGCAGTAAAACGTGAACCGGCATCGAGAAACGCTGCAACGATGATAGGAAAATGTTATTTTGTTTTCATAATTTTGCAATTTGTTGCGCTCTGTTCATCGGGCCTGCAGAAAATGTCGTTTTCAACGGCCGGGCAGAATCGCTACAATAACTAAACACGAAGTATCGTACTGAGGAAGTCATTTATGAGTACTGTTGAGAAAATTCAGCGCCAGATCGCAGAAAACCCAATCCTGCTGTATATGAAAGGCTCACCTAAGCTGCCAAGCTGCGGATTCTCCGCACAGGCCGTACAGGCACTTTCTGCCTGTGGCGAACGCTTTGCCTACGTTGATATCCTGCTGAACCCGGATATCCGTGCAGAGATGCCCGCTTACGCTAACTGGCCAACCTTCCCACAGCTGTGGGTAGACGGTGAGCTGGTCGGCGGCTGCGACATCATTATCGAGATGTTCCAGCGCGGCGAGCTGCAGCAGCTGATCAAAGAGACCGCGCAGAAATACCCGGCACCGGCTGCGGAATAAGCGACTGCATAAAAAAAACCCTGCATCGCAGGGTTTTTTTTCGTCCGTCTTTCGTGCGGAGCGTGCTTAACGGCACGCCGTGGGCAGCAGCCGACTCAGGACTCCGCTTCCGGCACCGCCAGCGGCCAGCCGCCAAGGCGTTTCCAGCGGTTGACGAGCTCACAGAATAAATCCGCCGTCTGCGTCGTATCGTAAAGCGCGGAGTGCGCCTGGCTGCTGTCAAAGGGCATTCCGGCGGCGATACAGGCTTTGGCCAGCACGGTCTGACCAACGACCAGTCCGCTGAGGGCTGCCGTATCGAAGGTGACGAACGGGTGGAAAGGGTTGCGCTTCAGGCTGGCGCGTTCCGCCGCTGCATTCATAAAATTGAGGTCGAAAGTGGCATTATGCGCCACCATGATCGCCCGGCTGCAGCCGGTGTCCTTAATCCCTTTACGAACCAGCTTAAAAATAGCGTGCAGCGCTTCATATTCGCTGACGGCACCCCGCAGTGGGTTGCTGGGGTCGATGCCGTTAAAGGCCAGGGCTTCCGGCTGCAGAACTGAACCGACAAAAGGCTCTACGTGAAAATGCAGGGTTTCATCTTTCTCCAGCCAGCCATCTTCATTCATTTTTAAGGTGACGGCGGCGATTTCGAGCAGCGCGTTCGTTTTGGCATCAAATCCCGCAGTTTCCACATCGATCACTACCGGATAGAAACCGCGAAAGCGGCTGCTCAGCGTATTCAGTTCATTTAGTTCAGACATCAGCTTCTCATTGGCGCAAAAAGGCAGGGCGTATTATGGCAAACTTTGCTACGTGATGCAGCAGGCAGGTGAGAAGGAGGGAGCCGCAGCCCCCTCGGGGGAACTTAATTGCCCAGGCCGTGACCGGCGTGTTTATTCTCAATCAGTTCAATCTTGTAGCCATCCGGATCTTCAACGAAGGCGATAATGGTGGTGCCGCCTTTAACCGGGCCGGCCTCACGCGTGACGTTGCCGCCGTCGTTGCGAATGCGGTCGCAGGTTGCCGCGACGTCATCCACGCCCAGCGCGATATGGCCGTAGGCGTTACCGAGATCGTAGCTGTCCACGCCCCAGTTGTAGGTCAGTTCGATAACCGCACCGTCGCTCTCTTCGGTGTAGCCAACGAAGGCGAGGGTATATTTATACTCGGTATTTTCACTGGTGCGCAGCAGGCGCATGCCCAGCACTTTGGTGTAGAAATCAACGGAACGTTGCAGATCGCCAACGCGCAGCATGGTGTGAAGTAAACGCATAACATCCTCTTTTTTTTGGCGTCATCGGCGGATGACGTTAGAAAAACAGTATAGCGATAATCAGTACGACCGCGAGCGGCGCAACAATTATCGCTATTAAAACAGTCTATTATAACATGATTACGCCGCCAGATTTAGCGTAATTAACCTAATGCAGGATAATCCGTGTAGCCTTCCGCCCCGCCGCCGTAGAACGTTTCCGGGCGAGGTTCATTCAGCGGTGCACCGGCCTGCAGGCGCTCGACCAGGTCCGGGTTAGCGATGTAGCTACGGCCGAAGGCAACGGCATCGATCAGTCCGCGCTCAATCAGGTCTTCGGCTTTTTCTGCCGTGTAACCGCCGGCACCGACGATGACGCCGGGATACACCGCGCGGATCGCTTTGCGGAAGCTCTCGGTATAAGGCTTGCCGCCGGCCCAGTCGGGTTCAGAAATGTGCAGGTAGGCCAGATTACGTTTAGCCAGTTCGGCAAGGTAATACAGCGCCGCTTCTTCCTGATCTTCCCCGTTATCCAGCCCGTTGAACGGACCGAGCGGCGAAATGCGTATGCCGATGCGATCGGCGCTCCAGCCGTCAATCGCGGCATCAACCACTTCCAGTGCGAAACGGGTGCGATTTTCAATGCTGCCGCCGTACTGGTCGTCGCGCTGGTTAGAGGCCGGGGAAAGGAACTGGTGGATCAGATAACCGTGAGCGGAGTGCAGTTCAACCAGATCGAAATCGGCTTCGCGTGCGTTAATCACCGCCTGACGGAAGTCGGCAACGATACCGGCCACTTCATCGGTGGTCAGCGCGCGCGGAGTGGAGGTCGCTTCACGCAGCGGTTTACCCTCAGCATCGCGCAGGGAGGTGCGGGTCTCGGCATTAATCGCGGAGGCGGAAACGGGTGCTGCGCCGGCCGGCTGCAGGCTGGCGTGGGAAATTCGCCCGGTGTGCCACAGCTGAACCGCACTGTGGCCGCCTTCCTGATGAATGCCTGCGTTAATCGCCTTCCACGCGGAAATCTGCTGCGGGCTGTGCAGCCCCGGCGCTCCGGCATAGCCTTTGGCCTGGAAGCTGATCTGGGTGGCTTCCGTGATAATCAGGCCGGATGAGGCGCGCTGGCGGTAGTATTCCCCCATTAACGGCGTAGGGATATCGCCAGGCTCAATGCTGCGCAGGCGGGTCAGTGGGGCCATAAAAATGCGGTTTGGCACGGTGATCGCGCCGGTTTTCATTGGGGTAAACAGTTTGTTCAAAGCCATAACTCACTCCTGGTAGACCGGTCGACTAGTAATAAAGTTTTTTTTTACAACGCCTGAAGAATACGCGTCATTTCCTGTACGGCAGTCCGTAACGGCGCACTGTCACGACGAATTTTGCACTGCAGACTGGCGCCCAGCCACAGCATATAAAGCGTTTCGGCAGCGGCAGGGGCGGAAACAGCAGGGGAGAGCGTTTGCTGCTGCTGCGCCTTTTCCAGCGCGGAAGTCAGTACGCTGATTAAGGCTGCCGAGCCCGCGGCTAACGCGTTGCGCATCTCTTCGGAGAGATCGCACACCTCAGCGGAAAGCTTTACGGACAGGCAGCCGGCAAACTGATGTTCCTGCCACCAGCTGCACGACTGCTGATAATATTCCAGTACGCGCTGGCGTGCATCACCCTGATGTTCCGCAAGGAAGGTGCTCAGGTTCTGCACGTATCGGGCAAAATAGCGCTCCAGCATCGCCACGCCAAAGGCTTCTTTGGAGGGGAAATAATAGTAAAACGACCCTTTTGGCACTTCCGCCTTTTTCAACAGCTCGATCAGTCCCGTGCCGTTAAAGCCGCTCTGCACGCAGAGCTGTTCGCCGGTATTGAGGATATGTTCGCGGGTATCGAAACGGGTCGTCTTATTCATCGCAGCAGCGTACCCGACCGAACGGTCGATTTCAACCCTCGCTCACTGGTGGGGCACAATCCGCCTGGCGCATTTTCCTCAGCCATTTTTGCGGCAGCCCTGGAGCATATCCAGATTCTGCTGGTATTCCCGCGTCTGTACATTGAGCATGCCAAGCAGCGTGTGGAAGACATTATCCTGTGAAACCGGCTGGCTCTGTGCCTGCTGCTGCAGACAGGCTGCATCAATTCCCCGGGCGTTTTCATAACCCGGCGACAGCCACAGCAGGAACGGAATATGCGTTTGCTGTTCGGGCGCGAACAGGTACGGCGTGCCGTGCAGATACATTCCGCGTTCGCCCAGCGATTCACCGTGATCGGAGAGATAGACCATCGCGACGTTAAATTTACTGCTGTAGCTTTTCAGCAGGGTGATGGTGCTGTCGAGCATGGAGTCGGTATATAAAATGCTGTTGTCATAGGTGTTGATCAGCGCCTGACGATCGCAGTCCTGGATCTGGTTGCTGTCGCAGGTCGGCGTGAACTGGCGCATTTCAGCCGGATAGCGCAGGTAATAGGCCGGGCCGTGGCTGCCCATCTGATGCAGAACAATGACCGAATCATCCTTAACGCCGTCAATATAGTTGTTCAGGCGGTGCAGCAGCACATCATCAAGGCAGAAGTCGCTTTTACACAACGCACTTACCTGCCATTGGGTCATGTCGGTATGCGGTACACGATCGCAGGCCCCCTTACAGCCGCCGTCGTTTTCGCGCCACAGCACGTTAACTCCGGCATGGGCCATAATGTCCAGCAACCCTTCCTGATGGCGTGCCAGTCCGGCATCGTACTGCGTGCGGGGCATATTGGAGAACATGCAGGGAACGGAAATCGCCGTTTCGGTTCCACACGAGGTGGCGTTCTTATAATAGATGACGTTATCGCGCTTCAGCTTTGGATTCGTCTCTCGGGGGTAGCCGCCCAGGGAGAAATTCTCGGCGCGGGCCGTTTCCCCCAGCACGAATACCACCAGCGTCTTTTTCTTTTCCGCGCCGATGACCGGGCCTTTACGGGCATCCAGGCCGATTTTCACCAGTTGCTGACTGCCGGCAAACCAGCGATCGTGCGTGTAGTGACCGATACCGCTGGCCACGTTAGCCGGGGTAATCATCTTCACCAGCCCTTTATTGTTGCGCACCATCGACGCGTAGTCTTTATAGAACAGCGCGGCCATCATCACAATCACCAGGACTGCCGCCAGCGAACTGACCGAGCGCCAGATAAGGGAGGCCCACCACGGGCGTGACGATGCAATCTTTACCCGCCAGATCGCGGCGACGGGCAGCAGGCCGAGCAGCGCCAGCCAGATGAGATAACGCGTGCTGAACAGCGAGGTGGCTTCCTGAATGTCGGTTTCGAAGACATTCTGGATCATGTTGGTGTCAATCACCGTGCCGAAGCTGTACATAAAGTAGTTGGCGGCGGCGCTGAGCAGGATCAGTACCGTCAGCAGCGGCTTGCGCAGCCAGGGCAGGGCCAGCAGGTTAAAAATCAGCAAAAAGGCGCAAAACAGCACCACTGGAATTGATGCGGCAAAAAAATAGTCCTGCACGCCAACATAAGGAAAGGTCTGCCACGCCCGCAGCAGAAAAACGCCGTTAAGGGCAAAAGTAAACAGCAGCGCAGCGCAAAGATTAAAGGTGATATCGTTACAACGTAACTTTAAAAAAGGTTTCATGGTATTCCAGTAACAGTGTCATCTGTCAGCAGAATAGCGATGAAACCTTAGATGAACCTTAAATGCGCTACCAGGCGGCGGTAAACTGCTGACGAATATGCTGCGGGTTTTCAATTTCATCGACGATCGCCACGGCCAGGTCGGCAACGCTGATGGAAGCCGGATGCTCGCCGTTCATCAGCAGCGAGGTGGTGCCAAGGCGGAAGGTGCCGGTACGCGGCCCCGGTTCCAGCATGGCCGCCGGTGAAAGATAGGTCCAGTCCAGCGCCTGTTCCTCTGCCTGCAGGCGGTTGCGCAGCGCACGCGCACCCAGCGCGCCCGGTTTGATACTGGCCGGGAAAGCCTCGGTGTCAACCAGCTCAACGCCCGGAGCCACTTCCAGACTGCCCGCACCGCCCACCACCAGCAGGCGTTTTACACCGCTGGCTTTCACCGCCTGCAGGATCAGATCGCTACCGCGGGTGAATTTCTCATACAGGTCGCTTTCCCCCCAGCCCGGGTTGTAGGCGCTGATAACCGCATCCTGGCCTTTCAGCACGCTGCTCAGCCACGCCACGTCGAGAACATCACCCTGAGCAGGAGTGAGGCCGGGTTGGGCAGCCAGTTTATCCGCTGAACGTGATACGGCCACAACCTGATGACCGCGAGACAGGGCTTCCTTAACAATCTCAGGGCCGACAAAGCCGGTTGCGCCAATGATGGTGATTTTCATGCTGTGGATCCTTATTAACGGGTGTGGATTGCACTTTACAGCTTAACAGTACGGCTGATAAGTGGCATATTTTCGCTTTCATAATGAAGCAAGGCTTACGAATAGTGGAAAAACTGAACAGAATGGCGGTGTTTGCCATCGTGGTCAGCGAAGGGTCACTGGCGGGGGCGGCGCGCCGTCTGGGCATGTCGGCCTCGGCGGTAAGCCAGCATCTGCGGGCACTGGAACAGGCGGTCGGCGTGCCGCTGCTGTACCGTTCAACGCGTAAACTGACGCTGACCGATGCCGGAGCCGCGTTCTATCCCGGGTGTGAGGCAATGCTGAGCCACGCCCGTGAAGCTGAACGGCGGCTGGCCGAGATGCGCGACACGCTTACCGGTGAACTGCGCATCAGTGCGACCGTGGGCATCGGGGGGCAGCCGCTGTGCAGCGCGATGTCGCCGCTGCTGCTGCAACATCCCGGGCTACGGCTGCGAATCATCGCCACCGATAACGTGCTGGATATGATTGAGCATCGGATTGATATTGCTCTGCGCTTCAGCCGGCAGCTCGGCGATGCCAGCATGATTGCCCATCCGCTGGTGGAATGGCCGATGGTGATTTGTGCCGCACCGGCCTATCTGACCCGTCACGGCGTGCCGGAAACGCCGCAGCAGCTGGCGGGCCATCGCTGGATCCAGGGGCATGTTTATCAACGGGTGATTGAACTGCATCATCCGCGCGAGGAAACGCAAATTCTGCGGCTGGGCGAGGGGCAGGTACAAAGCGACAGCATGCTGGTGATCCGCGAATTCACTCTGGCAGGTATGGGGCTGTCGCTGCAGCCGCTGAATGAAATTCGCGCCGAGCTGAACAGCGGCCAGCTGATGGTGCTGTTACCGGAATGGCGGGCGCCGTCGCTGAAGCTGACCGCCCTGACCCTGGAACGGGTGCTGCCTGAAAAAAGTCGCCAGGCGCTCCAGGCGCTTCGCGATTATTTTTCCAAAATTCCACTGAGCGGGCTTGTACAGTAACCGTCGACGCACTTCAATAGAGAAAATACGATCCAGCAGGAGACGGTGTGGCAGAACAGTTAGAGTTTTTCCCGGTACCCAGCCCCTGTCGCGGGATCTGTCAGGCCGATGCGCGCGGCTACTGCCGTGGCTGCCTGCGCAGCCGCGAGGAGCGGTTCAACTGGAACAGCTTCAGCGATGCACAAAAACGCGACGTCCTGCGTCTGTGCCGCCAGCGCTTTCTGCGACAGCAGAGAGGCCAGCCTGTCCCCGCTGCCGACGAGCCGGATCAGCCCACCCTGTTTTAAGCCGGGCCGCCCGAGCCGGTTCACACAACGTTATGGAGAGAGTCATGTTGCAACCCGTGCAGATTGCCCCGCAGGGCCCCGTATTTTCGCCGCTGGTGATGGGTTACTGGCGGCTGATGGAGTGGCAGATGTCGCCACAGCAGCTGAACACCTTTATAGAACAGCATCTGGAGCTGGGGATTACCACCGTCGATCATGCGGATATCTATGGCGGCTATCAGTGCGAGGCGGCATTTGGTGAGGCGCTGCGGCTACAGCCGTCGCTGCGCGGACGCCTGCAGCTGGTGACCAAGTGCGGCATTGCCACCACCGCAAAAGCGGAACACGCGCTGGGCCACTACCGGACCGACGCGCAGCATATCCGCCAGAGCGCGGAAAATTCCCTGCGCTATTTTCACACCGACCACCTCGATCTGCTGCTGATCCATCGCCCGGACCCGTTGATGGACGCCGACGAGGTAGCCGGGGCGTTTTTGCAGCTGCATCAGAGCGGTAAGGTGAAGCACTTCGGCGTGTCCAACTTTACCCCTGCACAGTATTCGCTGTTACAGTCGCGCCTGCCGTTTACCCTGGCCACTAATCAGGTCGAGATTTCGCCAATCCAACAGGATCTGCTGCTGGACGGAACGCTGGATCAGTGCCAGCAGATCCGCATCAGGCCGATGGCCTGGTCATGCCTCGGTCGCGGGGAAATTTTCACCCGCCCGGAACACCAGGCACTGCGTGAGGAGCTGGAGCGGGTTCGTGAGGAAACGGGCGCTGATAATATTGAGCAGGTGATTTATGCCTGGATTATGGCGCTGCCTTCGCGACCGCTGCCGATTATCGGCAGCGGAAAGATTGAGCGGGTTCGCAGCGCCGCCGCGTCGACTGGCTTCTCACTGAACCGCCAGCAGTGGTTCCGCATTCGTAAAGCCGCGCTGGGATACGACGTACCTTAAGGAAACCGGCTCCGGCGCGCCAGCCGGAGCCGGGGCGGTTATGCGGTCGTTTCGCGCGGCTGCAGCTGCGAAAGCGAGCAGAGCAGGCGCCAGACGATGCCCGCCAGCTCAATTTCCTGCGGATCGCCGCTTTTGAGCAGTAAATCGATGCGCTGCTGCAGCGTGACCAGCGTATCGGCCAGCGAAACGGGATGGATCCCGCGTTCGCTGATAATGTTTCGCAGGTCGTGCAGTACCGCATCCCGCAATGCCGCCAGGGTGGCCGAGGACGTTTTCCACTCGCGCAGCTGCCAGGCAATCTGTGAACAGTTCAGCAGCACCATCCCCCAGCGTAGCAGCCAGAGTCGGGCATTTTCATCCCGGCTGGCGTTAAGCTGGTTGATGCGGTGATAAATCTGCGACTCGAAGCTGCTTTCGCTCAGGCGCGGCCTGCGGCTGAGCTGGTCGAGAAACTCCCGACGCAGGGCGCGAATATGGCGACGGCTGCGGCGCTTGTCCGAACTGGGGCGCAGAATGCTGAACGCGATCCACACCAGGGTGACGCCGCTCACCTTGGCCAGATTATCGTTAATAAAACTCTGATAGTTATAAACGGGGGGATTCGTCACCGACAGGAACGATCCCATAAACACGATCAGCATCCCCCACAGTGCCGCATACTTTTTCTGCTGAAGTTTAAACAGCTGCATGGTCAGCAGCAGCGGAAACAGAACGATCAGGAACTGCCACAGTACGGTGATCTGCACCATCACGCCGAACATCATCACAAAGCTGAATACGGAGAGCAGGCCCAGGGTTTTTAACATCAGCAGCGTGCTGGCGGTGGGGGAAGGCGACGAGGAGTAAAGCACGCAGCCGATCGCCGCCAGGGTGATGCCCGCCGCACCGGAATCCCACTGGGTGGCAATCCAGTAGCTGCAGCCCAGCACGATAACGCTGAACGTACGGATGGCGCTCCAGCCCGCTTCTGCACCATCTGCCTGGCGGGCCAGGGCAGGGACCTTCGGAGGGGTAAGCCGGGTGTCGCCGTCCGCGCGTTCGAACTGGCGGATCCAGCGCGAGTTATTCAGGTACAGCCAGCAAAAATAGCGCAGATGCTTCCAGTAAGCGTGATGCTGATAGTCGCTGACATCGCGGGGGGCCGCGCTTTGCAGGATCTGCGCCAGGCGGTACTTATCACAGTTTTTCTGCGCCAGTTCAGCAAGCAGCTGCTGCGTGGCGTGGAAGAGGATCTCCGGCGGCTCCTGCCAGTTAAGCAGCATTCGCCGCAGGCTGGAAATGACGCTGGTCAGCCGCAGCTGCTGGTGGAGAACGTAGTTCAGCACGTTATTCTGGCGGCGGAAGCGATAGTGGCTCCAGAAAGCCTGAATGCGCAGCAGGTTCATCGTCAGGATCTGACCGATCACGTTTTCATGCGCGTGCCGCATGTTATCCGTGGTTTCCCGCTGTAGCAGCAGGGTGGCGTGCTCCAGAAGCTTAACGTGCATCTGTTTAAGCGAGTTAATCAGCGTGTCGCCGTCCGACGTGCTGGGCAGCACCATCATCATCAGCGCACCGCACAAAATGCCGGAGATCACCTCACAGACGCGTGCCTGGGCAATGGTCCACAGCTCGCTGGAATCGGTGACGTTAACGCAGGTAAAGGCGATAATCGCCGCCGTATAGCCCGACAGGGCAAAGGCATAGGCGACGTTGTTCTGATAGTGATTGGAAACCCAGGTACAGAAAGCCAGCCACGCGGCGATGGTCACCGTAAAAAGCCAGGGTTCGTTCAGGGTATGGCCGGTAATTAGTAGCGCTGCCCCGGCACCAATCATACTGCCGACAATACGGCCCAGGCTTTTGCTGATGACGCCACCCACCGTGGGGAAGCTGACGACCGCCGCCGAGGTCATCGCCCAGTAGGGCTGATCGAGCTGTAGTCCGTAGGCAATGCTTAATGCCAGACACATCGCAATTGAATTACGTAACGCATAGCGCCACTGCGCTCCCGTGGCTTTGATCCACGGCAGATGCTGCCACTCCAGCCAGCTCAGATTCATTTCAACCTCAGAACTGGAGTGAAATCGTCACGGTGGTACCGGCCACCAGCGGCAGATCCGCCGGCGGATCCGTCAGCCGGATGCGAACCGGCACGCGCTGAGCCAGCCTGACCCAGGGAACGTTAGGCTTGATATCGGGCGTCAGGCCGCTGTCGGTTTCAACGCTCTGATCGTAGATCGCCCGGCCAAAGCTCTCGACCACGCCGCTAAGCTCGCGGTCGTCGCTGTAAAGCCGCAGTCTGGCCCTGGCGCCTGGCCGGATATGGCGCAGCTTGGTTTCTTCAAAATATCCCATCACGTAAAACGAGTGGCTGTCGACCAGGGCAAACAGGGGTGAGCCGCTGGTGGCGTAGTCGCCCTCACGCGTGACCAGATTATTAATCCAGCCGTCGACAGGGGCATAAACCACGGTCTGCGACAGTTCCCAGCGGGCATCATCGAGCTGGGACTGCGCCGCTTTCTCGCTGGCTTCCATAGATTTAACCGCCAGGCTGGCTTCATCCAGATCTTCCGCGGAGATAACGTTGCGGGGCAGGTTCTGGCGGCGGCGTGCCTCGTGCTGCGCCTTTATCAGCTCGGACTGGGCCTTAGCCAGCTGTGATTCAGCCGTACTGACGGCGATGCGATAGGGCGCGTCGTCGAGTTTAAATAATTTCGCGCCTTGATGAACGAACTGATTGTCTTTCACCGAGAGTTGCGTAATGCGTCCCGATACCTGTGGGGTCACGTTGACCAGCTCCGCGCGAACCTTGCCATCGCGGGTCCAGGGGGACTGCATGTAGTAGTTCCATAACCACCACGCCGCACACAGGGCCGCAGCAAAGACGATTAGCGTTGAAAAATACTTAAGCGAATTCAGTTTCATTACGTTATCCAGAAATCATCAACCATAACCACAGCGAGGCGCTGACGCAGAGTATAAAAATCGACAGGTCCAGCAGCGTTGGGTGCCAGATTTCACCGGAATACATCCAGTCACGGAGCAAGGGATGGAGCATTAACCACAGGAAAAAACCGCACAGGACGGCCTTGAACAGGGGAGGAAAGTAGAGAGAGGCGCCCAAAACCAGGTCGGTGAAAGGGGCCGCTATGGGGGAGGTTGTCGTCATCACATTGTAAATCCTTCTCGTCGTCGGCCCGGTGGCGACTAAAAATCTGATACAAGCGCTTTATGGAGCGATTTGTATTTTGTCCTGGAAACTCGCAGAATAGTCTAAAATGAGGCTTGATAGCTAGCAAGCTAATTATAAGGAGTGGAAATTGGATACCCCATTGGGAACCGACCTTGCAAGACTGGTGCGCATCTGGCGCGCATTAATCGATCAAAGACTGAAACCGCTGGAGCTGACGCAGACGCACTGGGTGACGCTGCACAATATTCATCAGCTGCCCCCTGAGCAGTCGCAGATCCAGCTGGCAAAAGCCATCGGCATTGAACAGCCGTCGCTGGTGCGCACGCTGGATCAGCTGGAAGAGAAGGGGCTGATCGTTCGCAGCACCTGCGCTAACGACCGGCGCGCCAAACGCATCCGCCTGACGGAGGAAGCCGAGCCGATTATTAATCAGGTTGAAGACGTGATTGACGCCACGCGGGACGATATTCTGGCCGGTATTTCACCGGATGAAATCAAGAAGCTGGTAACGCTGATTGCCCGGCTGGAAAAAAATATCGTGGAACTCCAGCGCAAAGATGACTGAAACGCGGGCTGCGTGGCAGAGGGATAGCACTGTCTGGCGGCTTTTTATCAGTGAGTTGTCGTGAATGTCAGTGAGAGTGGCATGAGCATCGCCGCGTTGCAATGCTCATTGGCCCGTTACCCTACAGCGGTTCAAATATCATCAACCGTATGATCCAGAACGATTTCCAGAGTCTTACGGACGACGTCACCGGTGACCACGCTGTCGGTGTATTCAAGAACGTCTATGAGCCGCGCAATAATCGCCTTATTGGTCAGGTGCTGGTTGGACGCAAGAATGCTGCGGATGACCTGCCCAAGCAGTGCCGATTCCTCTGCCAGCGCTTCGCCTGAGGTACGGAAATACTCAGAGAGGCTGCTACCCGGAATACCCTGAAAACTCTCTGTGTTTTTTCTTGCTGTCTGGTTCATTGTTCTCACCGTAGAGGTTATAAATCGCCGTAATCAGTTAGTGTTTCCTGGGAATGACGGAAACAGTATTCTCACCAAAAATGGGGTACACATTGTCCGAATTTTGTTCCGCACTTTGATACATTCCGTTGCCCTTGAAAAACGAGGGCCCGTCACTGCTCAACTCGGCAACCAGACCGGCAATAAATGCACGACGTTCGCTGTCCACCTCGTGACTGGCCATCTGCTGCAGTTGACGCGTCAGCGACTGCTTATTGATCGGGCCTTTTTTCTGCAGAAGCGTAAAAGCAGCTTCTCCAATCAGTTGCTCGGTCAGTCTTTCGTGTTCAATTTTATTCATAACAACATTTCTTATCGCCGCGAAACAGGACAATTTCAGGCGGCACTAAGCCTTCGTTACTGGAGTTTCAGTTCTCGAAAAGCAAACCAATTAGCGTCTGATAATGATTTTCTTCTTTAGCATCGGCGGCGTTTTCAAGACGGCCAAGTAATTTGGTGCAAATCGCTTTGCGATTCAGGCTGCGCCCGTCGGTCAGTATTTCAACCACGATCTGCCCAAGGGTCGCCTGCTGTTCAAACTGGTCTGCTTTATTGAAATAGCGGGTAATGGCATTTGCTGTATCCGGCATGTATCGGTTCTGCTGCATCTGTCACTCCTCTGATTTACAAAATAATTCAAGATGCAATAAAGTTATACGAATACTTTAAACTTGTACATAGAAAATTGTACAAAAAATTGCTGCATTTCCAGAAACCTTCTATTATTCTGTTTTTTAAGGAAATTAACGGCACCTTCAAACTGAATTCCCTGCGAACTGTACAGGTTACTTTCGGCACCCTTGCCGAAGTTGAACAGTCAGAAAATCCAGTGAGGAGTCGTGCTCTATTACTCACTGGACTTAACAAGACGGGTTGTCGGTCATCTGCTAATCTGACTTTCCCTTTATCGATCTGCTGGAATTTTCATGCTCACTACCCTTATTTATCGCAGCCATATTTGTGAGCCTTTCCCGACCGAGGCACTCAAGGAAATGGTTGCCGCTGCAAATGCAAAAAATGGCCAGGCTGCCGTCACGGGTATTCTGCTTTTCAACGGGATCCACTTCTTCCAGCTACTCGAAGGCCCGCAGGAAAGCGTGTTTGAGATTTACAACCACATCTGTGCAGACAAACGCCACTACAACGTGGTTGAACTGCTTTGTGATTTCGCGCCAAACCGGCGGTTCGGCAAAGCGGGAATGGAACTCTTTGACTTACGCGATTATGAGAAAGAAGACGTTCTCCAGCGCATACTGAATCAGGGAACGTCGAAATATCAGCTGCTTTACGATGACCGCGCGCTGCACTTTTTCCGCACGTTCGTTGAAGCGACGGAAAAAGAAAACTACTTTGAAATCCCGCGTCCGGATTCCTGGGCCTTCATTCCTGAAGGGGATGGCGTTACGCTTGAGGCGCTCCCGGCGGGCATCGCAGCGAACTGCAGCTTTGCTTTTCAGCCAATAGTCGATCCGCTCGCGCAGGAGATTGTCTCGCTGGAGGCCTTAATACGCACCCCTTGCGGCGATACCGCGCAGGTATTTTTCAGCGGGCTTGAAGATGACGCGCTGTACGAGGCCGATCTGAGAAGTAAGCAGGTTGCCTTCCGTCTTGCCGGTGAGTTAAACGTGGCGGCGCAGACGCTGTCCGTCAACCTGCTGCCTATGACGCTGGTCAGAATGCCCAATGCGGTCGATTTCCTGCTGGCCGAGATCGCCGCCAGCGGGCTGATCCCTGAACAGGTCATCGTTGAGTTTACCGAGAATGAGGTTATCTCCCGCCTCGACGACTTTACGAATGCGGTCAGGCAGCTGAAAGCGGCCGGCATCCGCGTGGCGATCGACCATTTTGGCGGTGGGTTTGCAGGCCTGTCACTGCTGGCGAGATTCCAGCCGGAACGAATCAAAATCAACCGTGAACTGATCCGTGACGTGCACAAAAGCGGCCCCCGACAGGCCATCGTTCGGGCGATCATCCAGTGCTGTACCTCGCTTGAGATTCGGGTTTCAGCCGTCGGCGTTGAGCAGCCCGAAGAGTGGATGTGGCTGGAATCCGCCGGGGTCTCACACTTCCAGGGCCACCTGTTTGCGGCGCCGGCTTTCCAGGGTATCCCGGCTATCGCCTGGCCTGAAATGCTGACCGAGATGTAATTCCAGTCCGTTTGCCGAAATCCTGTACAGCGCTGACGATAAAATCAGCGCTGTCTGATTTTCGCCCCCGTTCAAATCGTTACAACCCTCAATATTTTCACTACTATCCGTAGGTTACACTTTTGACACCCCGGTACAGGTTTCCCCGCCAGGCAGACGCATCGTAGCCAAAACTGAGATAAATGTCAGAACGTTGTACAGCTTTAATGTGTATACTTGCACCATGATGTATCGGCTGGGGATGAGGAAGTGAATGGCCTTTTACAGTATTGGTGATGTCGCGGAACGTTGCGGAATAAATCC
The DNA here is from genome assembly GCF_037450285.1 of Erwinia sp. SLM-02. Classification (NCBI taxonomy): domain Bacteria; kingdom Pseudomonadati; phylum Pseudomonadota; class Gammaproteobacteria; order Enterobacterales; family Erwiniaceae; genus Erwinia; species Erwinia sp. SLM-02. The sequence goes on from NZ_JAQISN010000001.1 coordinate 1,398,647, forward strand.
GGTGACGCTGCGTGCGTGGCAGCGGCGCTACGAGTTGTTGAAACCCAAGCGCACCGAAGGCGGGCATCGCCAGTTTGATGAAGACGATATCCAGCGTATCGAAGAGATTAAGCGCTGGATCGAAAGCGGTGTTTCCGTCGGCAAGGTGAAAGCGCTTTTAGAAGAGAGCGAAATCAATCTGCAGGAGGGGGCGGCATCGCGGCAGGAAGAGATGATGACCATCCTACGCCAGGCCAGGCCGGTTAAACTGCGCGCCCTGATCGGCGAAGTGGGGCGTAAACATCCCGTTGACGTGGCAATCGATCAGATTATCCTTCCCGTTCGCCAGCGGCTGGCACTTGACCTGATGACCGCCCACTCCATGAACAGCCTGTTTGATGGCGCACTGATCGACTACGCCAGCGCATGCCTTGCGGCCGCGCGGAAAAAGCCGGGCAGAGAGACGTTATTATTAAGCTGGGCTAACGACGACCGAACGCAGCTGTGGCTTGAAGCCTGGCGGCTTTCACAGCGGAGCTGGCATGTTGATGTGCTCTCCGAACCCCTCGAATCGCCGCGGCCTGAGCTTTTTCCGGGCCAGCACATTTTTGTCTGGACGGGGCATCCGCTGACGCCGCTTCAAAAGGAGCAGATGACGCACTGGCAGGCGCAGGGATATGACGTTGCGTTTCACGCAGGATAAAAAAATACCGGCCACCTGAGGTGACCGGCATCAGTATCAAACCCGGAAAGAAAGGGCTTAGCGTGGGGAAACGGTGATCTGGCTGCCGTTTGAGGCCATCGCAACACGCTGACCGACCGAGAAGCGGCTGGCAGCCTGCTTCTGAACCACCATGATGGTATTGCCATCATCCTTGCGGATTTCCAGCTCTACGCCCTGGCTCTTGTTCACCGCGGACTCTACGCCCTGACCGGCTACGCCACCGGCAATTGCGCCTGCGGCCGTTGCCAGGCTGCGGCCTGTACCGCCGCCCACGGTATTACCGAGGAAGCCACCCAGTACGGCACCGCCGATAGCGCCGATAACGTTGCTGTTTTCGCCGCCCTGGATTTGAACCGGACGAACGGAAACGAGAGTACCGTAAGAGACGCTTTGAACCTGCTTGGCTTCCGACGCGGAATACACATCACCTGACAATGTATCGTTATTTGCACAACCCGCCAGCGTCATCCCGACAAGTGTCACGGCTAGTAAACGCTTCATCATATTAAGAACTCCTTTTTATTGCAGTTGCTGCACAGAGTCAGGCAGCCGTAATGGCCTCATTATATGTTACCAGCTGTGCATTTCTCACTATTGGATGTGAAAAAAGTAAAAGAAATATAGCCCACGATGCTTAAACACCATATCAATCACCGCATGAAATGTCTTATCAGTACGCTTAATGACATCGGGCTTGAAAAAATGTTCACTAAATCATGGTATTGCTAAGGATAATTTGCCAGGCTGGCAGCATCATTTTCACGCCCTTACGCGGGGTTAAGGCAAACGCATGAAATCGGGACGCTATATTGGTGTGATGTCAGGAACCAGTCTTGACGGTGTTGACGTCGTTGTTGCCGCTATCGATCAGCAGATGGTGGCTCAGCAGGCCAGCTATTCACATCCCATTCCGCACGAGCTTAAGCTGCAGATCCTCGCCATCTGTCAGGGGCAGCCGCTGACGCTCTCACAGCTTGGACAGCTGGATACCCGCCTGGGCCGGCTGTTTGCGGAGGCGGTGAATACCCTGCTGAAACGCCAGGGGCTGAGCCGTGAGGATATTACCGCCATTGGCTGCCACGGCCAGACGGTGTGGCATGAACCGAATGGCGACGCGCCGAACACCCTGCAGATCGGCGACAATAATCAGATCGCGGCGGCCACCGGTATCACGGTGGTCGGCGACTTCCGCCGCCGGGATATGGCGCTGGGAGGCCAGGGCGCGCCGCTGGTTCCCGCTTTCCATCATGCGGTGCTGATGCATCCCAGCGAGCGCAGAATGGTGCTCAACATTGGCGGCATCGCCAATCTTTCCCTGCTGATGCCGGGCCACCCTCCGCGAGGTTATGATACCGGGCCGGGCAATATGCTGCTCGATGCCTGGATCTGGCGGCAGCAGGGCAAACCCTACGATCGCGACGGTGCCTGGGGTGCCGGTGGGCGTATTATTTATCCCCTGTTGCAGCAAATGCTCAGCGATCCCTATTTCGCACTCAGCGCACCGAAAAGCACCGGCAGGGAATACTTTAATCTCGGCTGGCTGGAGCGCCATCTCGCGATGTTCCCCGGGCTGGCCGCGCAGGATGTTCAGGCCACACTGATTGAGCTGACGGCCAGCACCATCGCCGGACAGGTATTACTGAGCGGTGGCTGTGAGCGGCTGCTGGTGTGCGGGGGCGGCGGGCGTAATCTGCAGCTGATCTCACGGCTGGTGGCGCTGCTGCCGGGCACGGAGGTCACCAGTACCGATAAAGCCGGGATCAGCGGCGACGATATGGAAGCGCTGGCGTTTGCCTGGCTGGCCTGGCGCACGCTGAGCGGGCTGCCGGGCAATCTGCCTTCGGTAACCGGCGCGCGCGAATCCAGCGTGATTGGCGCAATATTCCCGGCAAATCGTCCATTACGCTGATTGCATCTCGGGAAAGAGCGTTTTAGGCTGAAGCGGAATGACGTTAAACACAGGAGAAGGTGATGAAACAGGGGATTATCGTGGCGGCGCTGCTGCTTTCAGGCTGTAGCTACTTCCAGCATTCCGCAGAGGAACAGCCCAGAACGCTGCACTATACCTGCGGCACGCTGCCGTTAACCGTTCAGCTCGATAACGCAAAAAGTGAAGTCAGCCTGATCCTCGACGGCAACCCGCTGACGTTAAAACAGCAGGTGGCGGCATCGGGTACCCGTTACAGCGACGGTAACTATGTCTTCTGGTCCAAGGGTGATTCTGCCTTTATTGAGCGTAATGACAAAATCATCATAAATGACTGTCAGTTACAGAACGCAGGTTAACCCATTGAAATAATGAAGGGTGGGGCGCACAATGCCTTATCCCTTCCCAACCAGAAGTCAGAGCGATGAGCGACAGCGATCACCTGCAACAAATTGCCCACCTGCGGCGCGAATATACCCGTGGCGGCCTGCGCCGCAAAGACCTTCCCGAAGACCCGCTGAAACTGTTTGAGCACTGGTTCGAGCAGGCGGTCGCGGCGCAGCTGCCCGACCCCTCAGCGATGAGCGTTGCGACGGTTGACGAACGCGGCCAGCCCTACCAGCGGATCGTGCTGCTCAAGCACTTCGACCAGCAGGGAATGGTGTTCTACACCAACCTCGGCAGCCGCAAAGCGCAGCAGCTGGAAAAGAATCCCCGCATCAGCCTGCTGTTTCCCTGGCACATGCTGGAGCGTCAGGTAATGGTGCTGGGCAGCGTTGAGCGCCTTTCAACGCTGGAAGTGATCAAATATTTCCACAGCCGCCCGCGCGACAGTCAGCTGGGTGCCTGGGTATCCAAACAGTCCAGCCGCATCTCTGCCCGTGGCGTGCTGGAAGGAAAATTCCTCGAACTTAAACAAAAATTCCAGCAGGGCGAGATCCCGCTACCCAGCTTCTGGGGCGGATTCCGCATCAAAATCGACTCAATGGAGTTCTGGCAGGGGGGCGCACACCGCCTGCACGATCGCTTCTTCTACCAGCGTGAAGATGACAATTCCTGGTCGATTGACCGCCTGGCCCCCTGATGCGTGAAATGAAACGCGAAATAATGGCTTAACCGCTGGATTCGAGCGAAGTGGGCCATTATTCTATATCCCTTATTTTTTCTCCGCGTGTGAGCGGAAAGCTGTGTACCAGCTTAGGTGCAGACTTTTTTTACATGGAGTCTTAGATGGCCAGCAGTAACCTGATCAAACAATTGCAAGAGCGGGGCCTGGTAGCCCAGGTAACGGATGAGGACGCGTTAGGAGAAAAACTGGCGCAGGGCCAAATCTCTCTTTATTGCGGCTTCGATCCCACCGCAGACAGCTTGCACTTGGGGCATCTGGTACCGTTACTCTGCCTGAAGCGCTTTCAGGATGCCGGTCACCGACCGGTGGCGCTGGTGGGTGGGGCAACCGGTCTGATCGGCGACCCGAGCTTTAAAGCAACTGAGCGTCAGCTGAACACCACCGATACCGTTAACGAGTGGGTAGAGAAAATCCGTCATCAGGTCGCGCCGTTCCTCGACTTTGACTGCGGTGATAACAGCGCGATTGCCGCCAATAACTACGACTGGTTCGGCGGCATGAACGTGCTGACCTTCCTGCGCGATATTGGTAAACACTTCTCCGTTAACCAGATGATTAACCGTGAAGCCGTCAAACAGCGCCTGAACCGCGACGATCAGGGCATCTCGTTCACCGAGTTCTCCTACAACCTGCTGCAGGGCTACGATTTTGCCGCCCTGAACGAGCGCCACGACGTGGTGCTGCAGATTGGCGGCTCCGATCAGTGGGGTAACATCACCTCCGGCATCGATTTAACCCGTCGTCTGCACCAGAACCAGGTCTTTGGTCTGACCGTTCCGCTGATCACCAAATCTGACGGCACCAAGTTCGGTAAAACCGAGGGCGGCGCGGTCTGGCTCGATCCGAAGAAAACCAGTCCGTACAAATTCTACCAGTTCTGGATCAACACCGCCGATGCGGACGTTTATCGCTTCCTCAAGTTCTTCACCTTTATGAGCATTGAAGAGATCAACGCCCTGGAAGAAGAAGACAAGAACAGCGGTAAAGCCCCACGGGCGCAGTACGTGCTGGCAGAGCAGGTGACCGGACTGGTACACGGCGCTGAAGGCCTGGCGGCAGCAAAACGCATTACCGACAGCCTGTTTTCCGGTGCGCTGAGCGACCTGAACGAGCAGGATCTGGCGCAGCTGGCGCAGGACGGTATGCCAACCGCCGAACTGGAAGCGGGACAGGATCTGCAGCAGGCGCTGGTTAACGCCGAGCTGGCTCCGTCACGTGGGCAGGCGCGCAAGCTGATTGATGCGAAATCCATCAGCCTCAACGGCACGCTGCAAACCAACGCGGAATATGTGCCGGGCGAAGACGATCGCCTGTTCGGTCATTACACGCTGCTGCGTCGCGGCAAAAAGAATTACAGCTTAATCTGCTGGAAATAAAATAACTCGCGGGGCCAGCCCCGCTGCTAAAGCCGGGTCAACCGGCTTTTTTATTGGCAGGAATGTACAGGTCAGCACGATGAAAAATATTCTCTCCATTCAGTCCCATACGGTATTTGGCCACGCCGGCAACAGTGCGGCGGAATTTCCTATGCGCCGCATGGGCGCAAACGTTTGGCCGCTCAATACCGTGCAGTTTTCCAACCACACTCAGTACGGTCACTGGACCGGCACGGTGATGCCCGCGACGCATCTTACCGATATTGCGCGTGGAATTAACGATATCGACCGTCTGAAAACCTGTGATGCGGTGCTGAGCGGCTATCTGGGTTCTGCCGAGCAGGGCGAACAGATTCTGGAAATCGTTCGTATGGTGAAGGCCGCCAACCCCAACGCCTGGTACTTCTGCGATCCGGTCATGGGCCACCCGGAAAAGGGCTGCATCGTCGCTCCCGGCGTAGCGGAGTTTCATCGGCTTTCCGCCCTGCCGGCCAGCGATATTATTGCGCCGAACCTGCTTGAGCTGGAAATTCTCAGCGGCCGCAGCGTGTCCAGCGTGGAAGAGGCGGTGACAGTGTCACGCGAGCTGATTGCCCAGGGGCCGAAAGTGGTGCTGGTGAAGCATCTCGCCCGTGCGGGATATCGCAGCGATCGTTTTGAAATGCTGCTGATTACCGCCGACGAGGCGTGGCATATCAGCCGTCCGCTGATCGACTTTGGCGTCCGTCAGCCGGTGGGCGTGGGCGATCTGAGCAGCGGGCTGCTGCTGGTGGACCTGCTGCACGGCCTGTCGCTGCAGCAGTCGCTGGAGCACGTTACCGCCGCGGTGTATGAAGTGATGCTGAAAACCCATCAGATGGGCGAGTACGAACTGCAGCTGGTGGCGGCGCAGAACGCAATCGCGGAACCGGTGCAGCATTTTGACGCGGTGAAGCTGTAGTCTCGCTGGCAGGTTTTCCGCTGAGCGCGGAACAGTGCATCGTCGGGCAGGCCATCAGCGCCTGCCCGTTTTCATCAGGCCAGACCAAAAGCGTCTGACCGTTTGTTCTCAGACCAGGCCTTCCGCCTTCAGGGCAGCCGCGACAGCAGGGCGTTCAGCCACGCGGTCAAACCAGCTTTGCAGCGCATCCAGACCGGTCAGATCCAACTTCAGCGCGTGCGCCCAGCGGGTTACGGTAAACAGGTAGGCATCCGCCACGGTAAAGCGCAGACCCATCAGCCACTGCTTATCTTTCAGTTCGCTGTTCACGTAGCTGAACTTCTTCTCCAGCAGCTCCCGCGTGCTTGCCTTGAATTCGTCCGGGGTATTGGGGCGGAACAGCGGGCTGAACCCTTTATGCAGTTCCGTAGCGATGTAGTTCAGCCACTCCAGGGTGTGGTAGCGGTTCAGGCTGCCACAGGGTGCCAGCAGCTGACGGTCGCTTTTGAGATCGGCCAGGTACTGCACAATGGCCACGCCTTCGGTCAGCAGCGAACCGTCGTTCAGCTGCAGAGCAGGGACCTGTCCTTTAGGGTTGATCTGCAGATAGTCCTCGCCTTGTTCGGTCTTTTTGGTCTGTAGATCGACCGTAACGAGGGTGAAATCGATGCCGGTTTCGCGCAGCACAATGTGGGGGGACAGCGAACAGGCGCCGGGTTTACAGAACAGCTTCATTGCGTTCTCCTGAGGTTTGAGGGGCGTTCTGAATTCATCTTACTGCGCGCGTGGCGAAATGTCAGCGTGACAGATCAATTGAATAAGCAGTTTCAGGCAATCAAGGAAGGACTCGGGAAAATAGCCCGGAGCAGGGTGCTCCGGGCGGTCAGACAATCGGGCTATCAGGCCGTGACGTTTTCAGCAGCGGGCTTGCCTTCCTGCGTCATGCGATTCAGGCGCGATGCCGTCAGCAGCATCAGCACGGCAATAATCCCGGTGACAATACCAATCTTCATAAACACGTCACCGTAGATATGCAGCGATTCCAGAGGATTGGTGATATCGGACGGAATAGCCATCATGCTGGCAACGTTACCGGCAATCATCGCCGCACCGGCGGTGGTGAGGAACCAGGAACCCATGATAAAGCCCATCAGACGCTGCGGGACCAGCTGCGCCACCATGGCCAGGCCCAGACCGGAGATCATCAGTTCGCCCACGCTCTGCAGCGCATAGCTCAGAATCAACCAGCTGACCGGAACAATACCCTGTTCGCTGGCGAAGGACACGCCCAGCGGCAGGACCAGGAACGCGGCGGAACACAGCACCATACCCAGCGCAAACTTGTGCGGCATCGGCAGGCGGTCGCCCATTTTGTTATAGATCGCGGCCAGCAGCGGGCTGAATACCATGATCCACAGCGGATTCAGCGCCTGGTACTGCTGCGGCTCGAAGGCGATACCCAGAATGCTGTGTTCCACGTTGCGGATGGCGAAGAAGTTCAGGGAGGTAGGCATCTGCATGTACAGCACAAAGAACACCACCGCCTGCAGCATCAGCACAAAGGCGAGGATCATCTTACGGCGTGCAACGCCTTTCAGCGCCAGCGCTTCTTTAGCAAATACCATCACGATACCGATGGCGATAACCGCCAGTACCAGGCGGGCAATGCCCTGGTTGTGCAGCAGCCAGTACGCCACGCCGATCAGTACGACTACGCCGGCCAGCGTTGCCAGCAGCTTACCCACCTGCAGCGGCGCAAAGTCAGGCTTGGAACCGTAGTCCTTTACCGTTTTACGGAACAGCAGGAAGTTCACCAGGGTGATCAGCATGCCGACGAAGGAGAGGGCAAAGGCCACGCTCCAGCCAAACTTCGCCGCCAGTACCGGCGTGGCGAGCATGGAGAAGAACGAACCAATGTTGATCGACATGTAGTACATGGTGAATGCGCCATCAAGACGCGGATCGTCCTTCGCATAGCAGGTAGACAGCAGCGAAGAGGGGTTGGCTTTAAACAGGCCATTCCCCACCGCGATGGTGGCCATGCCGAGATAGACCATCGCGACATTATGCCCGGACCAGGCAATCAGCCCGTAACCTGCGGCGAGCACAATCGTCCCCAGCACAATCACGCGTTTGGTGCCCAGCACTTTGTCACCCAGCCAGCCGCCGATAGCGACCATGCCGTAAACCAGCGCACTGAAGGACGCAAACAGCGTTACGGACTGCGCTTCGGACATACCCAGCGTGTTGACCAGATAGCCGGCCATAATAGCCTGCAGGCCGTAAAAACCGAATCGCTCCCAAAGCTCAACGGAGAAGATCAGATAGAACGCTTTCGGTTGTTTAAAAGCGTTGAGGCTTGCCGCCTCGGGATGTTTGTTTGCAGTAGACACTTGTACCTCTGAATTAAGACCTGTTTTGTGGCAGGAATTAAGCTGACGAAGCGCGGGACGTACGCTCGCCTTATAGTTATAGAACATGAAAAGCGGCCAACAATTTCGCCGATTGCTCCCCCGAGGGCAAGCATTTTTTCAATGCTAAATTTCGCTAATTTTTTGGTATCAGGCTGGTGTATTTGCCCGTCAGCCAGCATGAAGTGCTGATTATTTTACACTAAATGCGTTTTAATTTTTAGTCTGGTGCAGACTTTAGCCAGCCAGAAGCGTGCTCTACTGGAAAGAGGGAATATAAAATTTAACTCGCTAACAGGCGTTTATTATGGCATTTAATAGTAAATATCGTGATTTAAGTGGTTTTAAATCAGTTGGTTATGCGTAGTAAGTAGCTGGATCGCCCGTCATGGCGTGTTTTGTGATTCAAGTCAAAAAAATGCCGATAATTGTCGGAATGAAAAAACTTTTCTTAAAATATCCCTGTGTTTTACCGGGATAAACCAGAGATAACACGTTAAATATGCGAATCTGCAGACCTTTCATCGGTCATTATTCAATCTGGACACTGATTGAGTGTAAACAAGGGGTTGAGAAGGGGCTGAAGGATGATAGTGGGAAAAATAGGGGGGAAATCTAAACACCCGGCCATATTCTGCCGGGCGGTAAGGGCGTGGTAACAGTGAGAGTTAGATTTCCACCTTTTCCGGAAACTCACACAGATCCTCAATCAGGCAGGATCCGCAGCGCGGCTTACGCGCCACGCAGGTGTAGCGACCGTGCAGGATCAGCCAGTGGTGACAGTCTACCTTGAACTCTTTCGGCACCACTTTCAGCAGCTTCTCTTCGACCTGCTCCACGTTTTTACCCGGCGCAAAGCGGGTCCGGTTACAGACGCGGAAGATATGGGTATCCACCGCAATCGTCGGCCAGCCAAACGCGGTGTTCAGTACCACATTCGCGGTTTTGCGGCCCACGCCGGGCAGAGCCTCCAGCGCCTCGCGGTTTTCCGGCACTTCGCCACCGTGTTGCTCCTGCAGGATCCGGCAGGTTTTAATCACGTTCTCGGCCTTGGTGTTAAACAGGCCGATGGTCTTGATGTACTCTTTTATCCCGTCCACGCCCAGCGCCAGCATCGCCGCCGGCGTATTGGCCACCGGGTAAAGCTTCGCGGTCGCCTTGTTGACGCTGACGTCGGTCGCCTGTGCCGAGAGCAGCACGGCGATCAGCAGTTCAAAAGGGGTGTTGAACATCAGCTCGGTTGTAGGATGCGGGTCGTTATCCCGCAGGCGGGTCAGAATTTGCAGGCGCTTATCTTTATTCACTGAGCCATTTTTCCATCCGGCAGCGTCGTCTGTGCTTCTTTCTCAGCTTTCAGGGCGGCGCGCTGTTTCATTTTATTATCAATCAGGTATTTGGCCGCCAGCAGCATGCCAAGGCCGATAAACGCCCCCGGCGGCAGCATCGCCAGCAGCATGGGGGAATCAAAGTGGATCACCTCAACGCGCATGACCTTAGCCCACGGACCCAGCAGCTGATCGGCACCGTTAAAAATGGTGCCGTTGCCGATGATTTCACGAATCGACCCCAGCACCACCATTACGCTGGTGGCCCCCAGACCGATAGCGGCCCCGTCAAGCGCGGAAAGCGGAATGCTGCTTTTCGACGCCACGGCCTCCGCGCGACCCACCACGATACAGTTGGTGACGATCAGCGGGATGAAAATCCCCAACGACTGATACAGTCCATAGGCGTAGGCGTTAATCAGCATCTGCACGCAGCTCACCACGGCAGCGATAATCATCACGTAAATCGGGATACGAATTTCCGACGGCACCCAGCGGCGGGACATCGAAATGCCGCTGTTGGTCAGGGTCAGCACCAGCGTGGTCGCCAGACCCAGCCCGAGGGCGTTGGTGGCGGTTGAGGTCACGGCCAGCAGCGGGCAAAGGCCCAGCAGCTGAACCAGCGCCGAGTTATTCTTCCACAGCCCGCCGATCAGCAGGGTTTTAGCTTCACTCATTGGCATCTCCACAGGTTGGCAGCGAGGAAATCTGCCCGGATAAGGTTTCAATATACAACGTCGTGCGCTTCACTGCATTCACCACCGCACGCGGGGTGATGGTCGCACCGGTAAACTGATCGAAATCACCGCCGTCTTTTTTCACCGCAAAATGCGTGTCGTCCGCGCCGGTAACCTTCCTGCCGTTGAAGCTGTTGATCCAGTCGGAGATACGCAGTTCGATTTTATCGCCCAGCCCCGGCGTTTCATGGTGCTCAACAACGCGGGTGCCGTAAACCGTGCCGGTGAAATTGGCCCCGACCACCATCTGAATCGCCCCGGAATAACCGTCCGGCGCGGTTGTCTCAATGGCGACAGCGACCGGCTTATCATCCATACGCGCCACATAAAGGTGATGGGGCGAACCGTTGCCCAGCGCCGGGCTGCTGACGATATAGCACTCTTTCTGAATCGAGTTGTTATACAGTTCGGTCGGCACCACCTGGTCCAGCAGCACCTTCTGCTGCAGCGCCGTTTGATGCTCAATAGTCGGCTTGGTGACCGTGTTAATCACCGCGGTCATACCGGTGGTAACGGCGGCGAATACCGCCAGCGTCACGCCGTTTTTACGAATCGCATCCAGCATCATTTCTCCTTACGGTGGCCGTAAACGCGCGGCTGCGTGTAGTAGTCAATCAGCGGAACGCAGATATTGGCCAGCAGTACCGCAAATGCCACTCCGTCCGGATAGCCGCCGAAGCTGCGGATCAGCCAGACCAGCAGGCCAATCAGCACGCCGTAGACCAGCCGGCCTTTATTGGTGGTGGAAGCTGTAACCGGGTCGGTGGCAATAAAGAAGGCACCGAGCATGGTGGCACCGGAGAACAGATGGATCATCGGTGACGACAGGGTATCCGGCGAGGCCAGCCAGCCGACGGTGGCAAACAGCGCCAGCGAACCGATGAAACTCAGCGGAATGTGCCAGCGAATGCTGTTGGTCCACAGCAGGAAGAGGCCACCGGCCAGGTAGCCAACGTTAATCCACTGCCAGCCAAGACCGGCCAGCACGCCGCTGTAAATGGGCTGCGCCAGCAGCTGCTCGGCGGAGTGCCCCGCGCGCAGGCCAGTTTTGAAGGTATCCAGCGGCGTGGCCTGACTGATACCGTCTATGCCCATCTGCAGCTGCTGCATGTTATGCCCATCCACGGTATGGAAATGGAAGATCATGCTCAGCGTATCGCTAAAGGTTGGGGTGATGCCCTGCAGCGTGTCCGGCGGCAGCCAGCTGGTCATCTGCACCGGGAAAGAAATCAGCAGCACCACATAGCCGACCATCGCCGGGTTAAACGGGTTTTGCCCCAGGCCGCCGTACAGCTGCTTTGAGATCACCACCGCAAAAAGGGTCCCGATCACCACAATCCACCACGGCGCCAGCGGCGGGATACTGATCCCCAGCAGCAGGGCGGTCAGCAGCGCAGAGTTATCCTTGAGCGTTGGCACCAGCGGGAGCTTGCGCAGACGCAGGATTGCGGCTTCGGCACCGATACCGGCGACGGCGGCAATCAGTACCTGAATAATATTTCCCCAGCCGAAGAAGTACCACTGCGCGGCCATGCCGGGAAGGGCGGCCAGCAGCACCAGCAGCATGATGGTACTGGTGCTGCGGCGGTTATGGGTATAGGGCGAACTTGCGATACGAAATGCCATTTAATCCTCTTGCGTCGAAGGCTGCTGAGCTTTGCGCGCTTTGACCCGCGCAATCGCCGCAGCCACCGCTGCTTTACGTGCATCTTCAGAAGCTGTCGCTTCCTGTTCAATTTTTACTGCTGGCCGCTGCGCAACCTGGGCTTGCGCTTCAGAAGCCGGAACGTCTGCAACCGCATCATCCGCCTGCGCGGCCTTCTTGGCCTTGGCGCGGGCAATGGCGGCGGCGATGGCGGCTTTGCGGGGATCTTCAGCGGCGGCCTGAGCAACGGGTTCGGCTACTGACTCCGTCACCGGTGTCGCAGGGGCTTCCGCTTCTGGTGCCGGGGAATTCGCCACTACGTCACCCGCCTGTGCGGCCTTCTTCGCCTTAGCGCGGGCGATGGCGGCAGCAACGGCTGCCTTACGCGGATCGACATCGGCAACCGGTTCGGCCGCAGGTTCAGTTTTCACCGCCGGAGCTTCTGCAACCGTCTCACCCGCCTGAGCGGCCTTCTTGGCCTTAGCGCGGGCGATGGCGGCGGCAACGGCAGCCTTACGCGGATCGACATCGGCAACCGGTTCGGCCGCAGCTTCAGGCTTCACGGCCGGAGCCTCTGCATCCGTTTCACCCGCCTGCGCGGCTTTCTTGGCCTTAGCGCGGGCGATGGCGGCGGCAACGGCTGCTTTGCGCGGATCGATATCGGCAACCGGTTCGGCCGCAGCTTCAGGCTTCACGGCCGGAGCCTCTGCATCCGTCTCACCCGCCTGAGCGGCCTTCTTCGCCTTAGCACGGGCGATGGCGGCAGCAACGGCAGCCTTACGCGGATCGACATCGGCAACTGGTTCGGCTGCAAATTCAGTTTTCACCACCGGATCCTCTGCATTCGTTTCACCCGCCTGCGCGGCTTTCTTGGCCTTAGCGCGGGCAATGGCGGCGGCAACGGCTGCTTTGCGTGGGTCAGCGTCAGCAGCCGGTTCCGCGACCGGTGCCGCAGCGGATCCAGCCTGCGCAACGGGTGCTTCGTCAACCGCATCACCCGCCTGAGCCGCCTGCTTCGCCTTAGCACGAGCAATCGCCGCCGCAACGGCCGCCTTACGCGGATCCTCCGCCTGGCGGGTCGCCGGTTCGGTTTCTGCCTGCTTCTCGGCCTGGCGGGCTTTCGCCTCCGCCAGACGCGCTTCACGCAGCGCTGCTCTTGCTGCATCGTCTGCCGGGCGTTCATTCACATCGGCGGCGGCAGCGTCTGCCGCTTCGCTCTGCTGCTGTTTCGCCTTCACGCGTTCACGGGCGGCGTTCAGCGCATCCGCATCCGTGGCGGCAACGGTGCGTTTCGCCTGCTGATGCTTCGCTTCACGCGCCTGTTTTTCGCGCTCAAGGCGCAGCTGGCGGGCTTCAAAGCGGGCCTTGGCCAGCGCGTTGCGCTCGGACTCCATATCGATGGCCTGAATCTCGGCTTTTTCCTGGCGGTAGTACTGCACCAGCGGAATATTGCTCGGGCAGACATAGGCGCAGGCACCGCACTCAATGCAGTCGGCGATATTGTGCGCACGCGCTTTATCGTGATCGCCGCCGCGGCTGTACCAGTAAAGCTGCTGCGGCAGCAGACCGGCCGGGCAGGCATCGGCACAGGCGCTACAGCGGATGCAGCCTTTTTCCGGCTCGCTGACGCCCATTTCGCTGGCGGAGGGGGCGAGGATGCAGTTGGTGATTTTCACTACCGGCACGTCCAGCGACGGCAGGGTAAAGCCCATCAGCGGGCCGCCCATTACCACCATCTGTTCGTTGCCCGGCTCGAAATCCGCCTGCTGAAGCAGATGGGCGATCGGCGTACCGAGGCGTCCCCACACGTTGCCCGGACGCTTCACGGCTTCACCGGTCAGGGTCACGACGCGTTCGGTCAGCGGCTCACCGTCGATCACCGCGCGTTTAACCGCGAAGGCCGTACCGACGTTCTGCATCAGCACGCCAATATCGGTGGAGCGACCGCCGTGCGGCACTTCCTTGCCGGTCAGAATGCGGGTCAGCTGTTTGGCGCCGCCGGAGGGATATTTGGTCGGGACTACCCGGATCTGCAGATCGCGCTTATCGCCGAGAGCGGCTTTCAGCGCGGCAATCGCTTCCGGCTTGTTATCCTCAATCCCGATCAGCACGCGCTCTGCGTTAAGGATCCACGCCAGGATGCGGCTGCCCTCCAGCACTTCTGCGGCACAGTCCTGCATCAGCCGGTCATCGGCGGTGATATAGGGCTCGCATTCGGCGGCGTTGATAATCAGGGTATTGACCCCGCGCAGGCCGCCCCTCAGTTTGGTCGCCGTCGGGAATCCCGCGCCGCCCAGACCGGCAACGCCTGCCTTATGTACGCGTGCCACAACGTCGCTGCGCTCAAGCTGGCGATAGTCGCCGACCGTCTGTTTTTCGCACCAGCGGTCTTCGCCGTCCGGCTCGATAAAGATACACATTTCGGCCAGCGCCGAGGGATGTGCGGTCATATGCGGGGCGATTTTCGTTACGGTACCGGACGTCGGGGCGTGAATCGGCAGCATGCGGCCGTTGCCGAAGGTCAGCGGCTGTCCGCGCAGGACTTTATCGCCCGGGCGCACGCAGATTTCACCTTCGCTACCGATATGCTGCTTCAGCGGCAGAATAAAGCGATCGGGCAACGGTAGCTGACGCAACGGCGTGCCGTTGGACTGGGTCTTCATTTCCGGCGGATGAATACCGCCTTCGAAGTCCCAGATTGCGTCTTTTTTAAATCTCTTGAACAGATTAAGCATGACTTTCTACAGGAATAACCCGAACCGGGATGGTTTGCAGATCCCATTTCCAGTTGGCAGTGGTGGTCGCAACCGGGCGCATTTCAATGCAGTCGGTCGGGCAGGGGGCAACGCAAAGATCGCAGCCGGTACAGACATCGCTCAGCACGGTATGCATCGCGCGGGTGGCCCCGACGATGGCATCCACCGGGCAGGCCTGAATGCATTTGGTGCAGCCGATGCAGTTAGCTTCGTCAATCCAGGCGACCTTGCGCTCTGGTTCAAGCTCGGCTTCATCACCCAGCGGCTGCGGGTCAACGTTCAGCAGCGCGGCCAGCTTGAGCATGGTCTGCTCTCCGCCCGGTGCGCATTTGTTGATCATCTCACCGCCGTTGGCCACCGCTTCAGCATAGGGGCGGCAGCCGGGATAGGTACACTGACCGCACTGGCTCTGGGGCAGCAGGGCATCGATCTGCTCAACGATCGGGTCTTCTTCAACTTTAAAGCGGCGTGAGGCATAGCCCAGCAGCCCTCCGAAAATCAGGCTGAGGGCGCTTAACACGGCAATCGCAATCCAAATCGCCGTCATCAGAATTTAACCAGTCCGGTAAAGCCCATAAAGGCCAGCGCCATCAACCCGGCGGTCACCAGTGCAATGGAGGAGCCTTTAAACGGCGCGGGCACGTCGGCCAGCACCAGGCGTTCACGAATGCCAGCAAACAGCACCATCACCAGCGAGAAGCCGAGCGAGGCGCTGAAGCCGTACAGCGCGGCCTGCAGGAAGGTGTGATTGAGGTTAACGCTCAGCAGCGGCACGCCCAACACGGCACAGTTGGTGGTGATCAGCGGCAGGAAGATCCCCAGCAGGCGGTACAGATCGGGGCTGGTTTTACGCACCACCATTTCGGTGAACTGAACCACCACGGCAATCACCAGGATATAGGCCATGGTACGCAGATACACCAGATCGAGCGGCAGCAGGATCAGGTGATTCACCAGCCACGCGCAGATCGAGGCCAGGGTGATAACAAACGTGGTGGCGAGTCCCATGCCAATGGCCGTTTCCAGTTTTTTGGAAACGCCCATAAAAGGACAAAGGCCGAGAAACTTCACCAGAACGAAGTTATTCACCAGCACGGTGCCAATAAAAAGGAGCAGGTAGTCGGTCATTCTTACGCCTGAAAATAGAAGAAAGAGCAGTTTTTGGCGACCCCAGGGGTCTGTACTGTTCACCGGCGGCATGCTTCACGCGGGTTATCAGCGCTGCAGCTTAAAATTGCAGGGGGATATTATCGGATATTGCCTGCCTGACCACAACCGTTGAGCGCGATTCAACGCCGTGATAACGCACTCACGATTAAATTCCTGACGGTTTTTACATCACTGTTCGACGGTGAAGGTGTTTTTCACCCGCCTGGACCGCTTGAAGTAGGGAACGAGGATGCCCGCCGCCAGCAGGGCGATAAGCAGCGTCTGCACCGCCCGGCCGTCGGCTACCGGGGCAAAAGCGAAGGTTTTCAGCGCCAGCACCACGGTGATCAGCAGCCAGATAATGTAATGGCGGGGCAGGCGGCGGGAGCGCTTGCAGAAAATCCACGTCACCCAGCCGGTATAGCACCAGACCAGCGTGGAGGTCAGCAGCGACAGCCCCCAGGGCAGCAGCACCGCACTCTCCTGCGCAAACAGCTGATGGCGCATCGCGGGATCGAACAGGGCGCTGAGGTACAGGGCCATTACCAGGGCGCTGGTTAACAGGGTCATGATTAACCAGGCCAGCGGCACCAGCAGCCAGCCTCCGATGCGAGTTTTGGAATCTACAGCCACGCGAAGTCCTCAATATAGCCAGAAAAAATGCGAGCGTATCGCATCAGCAGAAGCCAACTATACGGAAAAACGCCTGCCAAATCACCAGGCTAAAGCTGCTTTAACGGTTTCAGACGACATAGTGCCAGAGCGTTTTCGGTACGCAGCCGGGATCGAATAAACGCCCACCGGAAGCCAGCTCTGCACGACGATGATCGGCTGCACGATACATTAAGATGATTTCACTATCCTCGGTGAGCGAATAGTTGAGGTGATCGAAAAGTTTTTCCAAACTTTCAAGGTTGTTAACTTTGCGAAACTTTAACAGGTAGTCGTGAATGCTCATGAGGCCCATGTCGTGCAGCAGGAGAAGAAAATCAGTATATAACGGCTACTTACGGAATCCATCGTGCAAATGTTAAAAAACATCAGTTTCGGAAAACTGATTAAATTTACGATCGACGGCGGTCTTTCCCTGATGAATCGTGAGAAACATCACAGTTCAGGATAATTCTTAATCCTCAAACGATGACGGGCAGAACGACAGAACTTCACGCGGTGCTGTAATCGCTTCCAAATGCTCAATGTGCAACCGCTTCTGTTTATTACACTTATTTAACCTGATTTTCTTTCATAACAGGTGAATTCTCCATATTCACTGTTCGGATTTTACTGATGCTATTTCTCTAATCTCTTTGATTTTTAGTGTTTTGTGAGCTTTGTCGAATATGTTTTTTCGGTAATAGTCCAGGATTTAGGTGCAGTTACCCTATACGGCAAAATCCCATCAGAGGAAAAATGATCATGTGGAAGCGTTTACTCTTACCTGTCCTTATCGGCGCCAGCCTGTCTGCTCCCGTGCTGGCTGAATCAATGACCGTTGGATTTTCTCAGGTTGGCTCCGAATCGGGCTGGCGTGCGGCGGAAACCAGCGTGGCAAAAACCGAGGCGCAGAAGCGCGGCATTACCCTGAAAATTGCGGATGGTCAGCAAAAACAAGAGAACCAGATTAAAGCCGTTCGCTCCTTTATCGCCCAGGGCGTGGATGCAATCTTTATTGCTCCGGTTGTGCAGACCGGCTGGGAGCCGGTGCTGGAAGAAGCGAAAGACGCCAAGATCCCGGTATTCCTGCTTGACCGTGCCATTGTGGTGAAAGACAAATCGCTGTATCAGGCGGTGGTCACCGCGGATAACGTCTATGAAGGCAAGCTGATCGGCGACTGGCTGGTGAAAGAGCAGGCCGGCAAACCCTGTAACGTCGTAGAACTGCAGGGCACCGTGGGTGCCAGCGTGGCTATCGATCGCAAAAAAGGCTTTGCTGAAGCGATTGCCAACACCCCGAATATCAAAGTTATTCGCTCACAAAGCGGCGACTTTACCCGCAGCAAGGGTAAAGAAGTGATGGAAAGCTTCATCAAGGCCGAGAACAACGGCAAAAACATCTGCATGGTTTACGCGCACAACGATGATATGGCTATCGGTGCCATTCAGGCGATTAAAGAAGCCGGGCTCAAGCCGGGCAAAGACATCCTCACCGGATCGATTGACGGCGTGCCGGATATCTACAAAGCCATGCTGGCCGGGGAAGCCAACGCCAACGTTGAGCTGACGCCAAATATGGCCGGCCCGGCCTTTGACGCGCTGGAAAAACTGAAAAAAGACGGCACCGTACCGCCTAAAATTATCAAAACCGAAACCAAACTGTTCCTGCCTGCGGACGCACAGGCACAGCTGGATCGCAAAAAAGGTATGGGTTACTGAGCCACGTGCCGCTCCACCCGGGGCGGCTTTTTTCATGGTTTGAGGCGCAGCGTATGACCATTAACTCCCCCTCTGCAACGCTACTGGAAATCAGCGGCGTCAGTAAATCCTTTCCCGGCGTCCGCGCGCTGGATAATGTTTCCTTTGATATCCGCCCCGGCGAAATTATGGCGCTGCTGGGTGAAAACGGCGCGGGGAAATCCACGCTGATTAAAGTGCTGACCGGCGTCTATCAGCGCGATGCCGGATCGATCGCTCTCTCCGGCCAGGCAATTAACCCGCGTAACACCGCCGAAGCGCAGGAGCTGGGCATCGGCACCGTCTACCAGGAAGTGAACCTGCTGCCGAACATGTCGGTGGCGGACAATCTGTTTATCGGCCGCGAGCCAAAGCGTTTTGGGCTGATCGATCGTAAAACCCTGAACCAGCGCGCGGTGAAACTGCTCAATGATTACGGCTTCGAGCTGGATGTAACCCGTCCGCTGGGCCACTACTCCGTTGCCATGCAGCAGATTATCGCCATCTGCCGCGCGGTGGACCTCTCGGCGAAGGTGCTGATCCTTGATGAACCGACCGCCAGCCTGGATGCCAGTGAAGTGGAGATGCTGTTCACCCTGATGAGCCAGCTGCGGGCGAAAGGCATGAGCCTGATTTTCGTCACCCACTTCCTCGACCAGGTGTACCGCATCACCGACCGTATCACCGTGCTGCGCAACGGCCAGTTTATTGCCACCCGCGACACCCGTTCACTGCCGCAGATTGAGCTGATTAAGCTGATGCTGGGCCGCGAACTGCTGGAAACGGCGCTTCAGCGCGCGGGCAGCACGCTGCGTAGCGACACCCCGGTGGTGGAATTTAAGGACTACGGCAAAAAAGGCACCATTGAACCGTTCAGCCTCAGCGTGCGCCCCGGGGAAGCCGTGGGCCTGGCGGGCCTGCTGGGATCGGGGCGAACCGAAACGGCGGAGCTGCTGTTTGGCATCAGGCGGGCGGATTCCGGCAGGGCGTTTATTAAAGGCAAAGCGCAGAACATCCGCACCCCGGCGCAGGCCTCCCGTTTGGGGATGGGCTTCTGCCCGGAAGATCGTAAGACCGACGGCATTATCGGTGCCGCTTCGGTACGGGAAAATATCATCCTGGCCCTGCAGGCGCAGCGCGGCTGGCTGCGGCCAATCAAGCGCCGTGAACAGCAGGAAATCGCCGAGCGCTTCATCAAAAGCCTCGGCATCCGCACGCCGGACGCCGACCAGCCGGTTGAGCTGCTGTCCGGGGGCAACCAGCAGAAGGTGCTGCTGTCCCGCTGGCTGGTGACCCGTCCCCAGTTTTTAATCCTTGATGAACCGACGCGCGGCATCGACGTGGGGGCGCATGCTGAAATTATTCGCCTGATTGAAACGCTCTGCGCCGACGGCCTGGCGCTGCTGGTGATTTCATCGGAGCTGGAAGAGCTGGTCGGCTATGCCGATCGGGTAGTGATCCTGCGCGACAGGCAACAGGTTGCTGAAATTCCACTGGAACAGCTGTCGGTTGCCGCCATCGTTAACGCTATCGCGGCAGGGGGAGAACAGCATGCTTGAGAGCCATTTGCTACCGGGGAAAACGCCGATGTTGAAACGTAAACTACCGCCGGGACTGCCGCAGATCGGGGCGCTGATCCTGGTGCTGCTGATCGACAGCATGGTGGCGAACAACTTTTTTGCCATTCATCTGCAGGACGGGCGGCTGTTCGGCAGCCCGATTGATATTCTGAACCGCGCCGCGCCGGTGGCGATCCTCGCCATTGGCATGACGCTGGTTATCGCCACCGGCGGCATTGACCTGTCGGTGGGGGCGATGATGGCCATCGCGGGCGCAACGGCCGCGACGATGACCGTGGCCGGGCACAGCCTGCCGGTGGTGATTCTGGTGACGCTGGGCAGCGGGCTGCTGTGCGGGTTATGGAACGGCGTGCTGGTGTCGCTGCTGAAAATCCAGCCGTTTGTCGCCACGCTGATCCTGATGGTCGCCGGGCGCGGCATCGCCCAGCTGATCACTCAGGGACAGATCGTTACCTTCGACAGCGATGCGCTGGCCCGGCTCGGCAGCGGCACGCTGTGGTTCCTGCCGGTGCCGCTGTGGATCACCCTGGCGCTGGCGCTGGTTGTCTGGCTGCTGACCCGCAAAACCGCGCTGGGCATGTTTATTGAGGCGGTGGGCATCAACCTGCGCGCCGCGCGCAACGCCGGCGTCAACGGCTGGCTGGTGGTGATGAGCACCTACGTGCTGAGCGGGCTGTGTGCCGCGGTGGCCGGGCTGATCGTGGCCGCCGATATTCGCGGTGCCGATGCCAACAACGCCGGTCTGTGGCTGGAGCTGGATGCCATCCTCGCGGTGGTCATCGGCGGCGCTTCGCTGATGGGCGGCCGCTTTAATCTGCTGCTGTCGCTGATCGGCGCACTGATTATCCAGGCGATGAACACCGGCATTCTGCTTTCCGGCTTCCCGCCGGAGCTGAACCAGGTCGTGAAGGCGGTGGTGGTGATGATTGTGCTGCTGCTGCAGTCGCCACGCTTTATTCAACTGTTTAAGAGAGGGCCGCGCGGTGGTTAAACGTCATCTTCCGTTAATGATAACCCTGCTGGTTTTTGTCGCCGGTTATCTGTTCTGCCTCAGTCAGTTCCCCGGCTTCGCGTCGACCCGGGTGATTGCCAATATCCTCACCGACAACGCCTTCCTCGGCATTATCGCCGTTGGCATGACCTTTGTGATCCTCTCCGGCGGCATAGACCTTTCCGTGGGCGCGGTGATCGCCTTTACCGGGGTGTTCCTGGCCCGCGCCATCGGCGATTTCCACCTGCATCCGTTTGTCGCCTTTGGGCTGGTGATGGTGATGGGGTCGGCCTTTGGCGCCTTTATGGGCTGGCTAATCGATGCCTTAAAGATCCCGGCGTTCATCATCACTCTGGCAGGGATGTTCTTCCTGCGCGGCTGCAGCTATCTGGTGGCGGAAAGCTCGCTGCCTATCGATCACCCGCTGTACGCCACGCTGTCGTCGATGGCCTGGAAAATCCCGGGCGGCGGGCGGCTCAGCCTGCTGGCGCTGATTATGCTGATGGTGGTAGCGCTGGGGATTTTGCTGGCCCACCGCAGCCGCTTCGGTAGCCAGGTGTATGCCATCGGCGGCAGCGCCACCTCGGCGAAGCTGATGGGGATTTCCACCCGCAGCACCACGGTGCGGGTTTATATGCTCTCCTCCGGGCTGGCAACGCTGGCGGGGATTGTCTTCTCTATTTATACCTCCGCGGGCTACGCGCTGGCGGGAATGGGCGTGGAGCTGGATGCCATTGCGTCGGTGGTGATCGGCGGGACGCTGCTCTCCGGCGGCGTAGGTACGGTGTTGGGCACGCTGTTTGGCGTGCTGATTCAGGGGCTGATTCAGACCTGGATTAACTTTGACGGTACGCTGAGCTCCTGGTGGACCAAGATTGCTATCGGGGTGCTGCTGTTTGCCTTTATCGCGCTGCAGCGGCTGCTGACGGTGATGTGGGATCGCCAGCAGAATGCGCCGGTTAAGCGGTTGAGTACCTGATAGTTTGGGTTTGTCGGGGGGCTGCGGTAGTTGGGTGACAGTCGATGGCAGGTGGTCAGATCGCGGTGAGTTCCGGTATCTGGCCGGCCGTTACGGGCAGATCGCCGGGTCGCCGTAGATACTTCCCTGTAGGCTTGACTGCCGCATCCGTGCGGCAGACACCCGGCTAACCTGTCCCGTAACGGTCGGCCTTTTAAATTTAGCTTAGCGGTTTTAAAAGACCGGCTTTGTCTCGATTGAATCAGTCACTATTTTCAAATCAGTCAGTTGATGATAGTAAATAGTGAAAAGGGCGAGAACGGTTATTCGTTCCAGGTTTTTTCACTGTGCTTCATGATGTTCACTTTCCGACTCTCAACGATCCTTTTCTCCCCAGATTTTGACGTTTCTAATTTATCAAAAACCAGAGTGATATCCGCATCTTCGGGTCTGTCTGGAATGATGTCGATCACCTCAAACCGTGCCTTGTCAGATTTGACCTCATCATCCTGATTTTTAGCGGTGAATACAGCGGGCGTTTGCGGTTTCAGTACCCAGCTGGTTTCATTTGTGACAGGCAAACGTACGCGATTAACGTCACCCTGCAGTGAATGGAACAGGCATCCGTCTTTTGTTTCGCCCTCGGCGGAACAAAGTGGCTGTTTGGCAGCAGGGCGCATTGCGTTAGGCACGGCAAATTCATAATGTTCATGTGCGGCATACGAAGAAAGGCTGATAAGGGAAAGTACAGATAATAAAAGCAGCGATCGTGAGTTTTTCATATCGAATCCACGTTAAGAAGTCACGCAAATGACAAGGGTATTACCCTTTGATTTTACAAGGCAATTACAGTCGACTGCCCGGCGATGAAACTATACCGCGTAATGACCGTTCGTACACGAACTAATGGTATATTAAATCCCTGTGCCCGCGTTGGGGGGAAAATGACTTGAGTGTTTATCGGTGTCTGTTTATAAGAAACCGCTATGCTGTGCTGCTCGTGTTAACGCGTCAGCGGTTCCAGCTAACGAGATGGGTGGTCAGCTGTTTACAGAAAGGAAGTCAGATGCGTTTGCCAGATTTGAGCTTTACAAAAACCGTTCATAAACCCGCTTTAAAAGTATGAGTCATCCGCTGTTTGTAACTCTGGATGGACCGAAGGGCACCGGCAAAACCACGCTGCTAGAAGCCGTGACGAAGGTATTAAGGGCAGACGGCAGGAAGGTGATCCGGCTTTGCGAGAAAAAAAGCGATCCCTTCAGGGCGGAAACGATGGCCCTCGTTAACACCCTTGCGAGAAATCCCAGCCTCGATCTGGAGCGGGAGGTTTGTGCGCGCTTTGCCGACAGCCGCGCCTGGATTTCCCGGCAGGTGCTGACCAAACAGCCCGCGGACAGTATCATCCTGATGGATCGCTGGTACCCGTCGGATGCCGCATTTCGCCGTAGGGTGCCCTTTGCCGAGATTTTACAGCTTAACAGGGAACGCAACGTGCAAACGCCGGACCTGCATGTCGGGGTGGTGACGGCGCCCGAAATTTCATGGGCGAGGGCAGCGGCACGATCCCGTGGCCTGGGCAGTACGGTGCTGCTAAAGCAGGAAGAGCATATCGCCAGCACCCGGGCATTCGAGCGGGAAGTTGCCAGCCACGGCTGGATTTTATGCCGTAATGAAGGAACCATTGAAGAAGCAACCCTGCAGGTGGTTTCTGAGATTTACAGCGTGCTGTGAAGTCCTGTTATCGACATCAAGCTAGTCTCCAAGCCGTATGCCGCCGCCGCAAAGCGCTGCGCGGCAAAATCGACGTTGAATACGTTCTGTTTTGAGGATGACGATATGACCTCTTTCTATCAACTGACGGCCACCAGCCTGCAGGGCCAGCCCGTCTCTATGGCTGAGTATGCGGGAAAACTGGTGCTGGTGGTGAACACCGCCAGCCGGTGTGGCTTCACGCCACAGTACGCAGGTCTTGAAGCGCTCTACAAGAAGTACGCCGCACAGGGGCTGGTGGTGTTGGGCTTCCCCTGCAACCAGTTTGGCAAGCAGGAACCCGGCGACGCCGACGACATCGCGCAGACCTGTCACGTTAATTACGGCGTTAGCTTCCCGATGTTCGAAAAAGTCGAGGTCAACGGTGCCGCCGCGCATCCGCTGTTTCGTTATCTGAAAGATGAGTTGCCCGGCGTGCTGGGCGGGCGGATCAAGTGGAACTTCACTAAGTTCCTGATAGGGCGCGACGGCAAGCCGCTTAAGCGTTTTGCACCCATCGCCAGCCCGGAGAAAATGGAAGCCGCGATCCTGGCTGCGCTTGAAAGCCAGACTTCCCGCAGTGACCCTTTCGGCTCTGTTTAACGATTTTATTTGTGTTCGTTTAACATCGTTGTTATCAGAACCTTTACTGATTCATCGGGTGAATCGACGGCCTTGATATAGGTTTGCAGAGCAAAGCCGTCCAGTAAAATTAAAATTTGATCCGCCAGCTGCTGTCGATTGACGCGGCCCGCGTTTAAACAATCCACAATAAGCTGCCTTAACTGCCGTTTATAATTCTGTACAATAAGGAAAATTTCCCCATCAGGCTCAGCAGATTGAAACAAGGCATGGTTCATCGGGCAGCCACGCTGGTACGCTTTTTGCGCAATTGTATTGTTGAACAATGAGATTATTTTTTCCTGTTCGCTGCCCAGTTCCGACATCGAGTCTCGGCACATTTCAAGGATTTCCTCCGCTACCCGTTGATAAACTTCAGCGATAAGCGCGTCTTTCGATGAAAAGTTGTTATACAAGGTCATCTTAGCTAAGCCAGCCTCAGCGGTAACATCGTTAATCCCCACATTGGCCGTGCCGTTTTTTATAAACAGATGCTTAGCCGACGAAACTAAGATCTCCCTGCCTGCGCCCCGGCGAGTCTTCTCTTTCATTTTAGCACTCTTGACAATGTAATAAGCTGCAAACATGATAGACCAGTCTACCTACTAATGGAAGTTTCGTATGAATAACATCAAATTCTGGTTCTCACGTGGTTCATGTTCGTTGGCGACTCATACCCTGCTTCATGAGTCCGGGCTGCCGTTCACCCCGATTGAAACCTCAGTTCAGAAACAGGAGACTCAGAGCGCCTCGTTTTCCAGAATAAACCCCAAGCGGCGGGTTCCGGTACTGTCTTTCGATGATGCGGTGATTACCGAAACGCCGGCTATAGCGCTCGCCATATCGCAATGGGTGCCGGAGAAAGGGCTCCTCGGCGCGAGCGAGTTGCATAAAGTCCGCGTGCTGGAATGGATGTGCTGGTTATCGGGCGAAGTTCACGGTCAGGCATTTGGTGGGCTATTCAGGCCGCAACGTTTAACTGACGATCCTGCTCTCCATCAATCCATCCAGACAAAAGCGAAGCAGCGGGTAGCGGAGGCTTTTAAAATCATCGACTCGAAGCTGGGCAACGCGTTTGCCGTTGGCGAATCGTTAACCGTCGTGGACCCCTATTTACTGGTGTTTTTCAACTGGG
Organism: Erwinia sp. SLM-02; assembly: GCF_037450285.1. Lineage (NCBI taxonomy): Bacteria > Pseudomonadati > Pseudomonadota > Gammaproteobacteria > Enterobacterales > Erwiniaceae > Erwinia > Erwinia sp. SLM-02. The sequence continues at coordinate 1,424,149 of NZ_JAQISN010000001.1, forward strand.
GTAACGAGGTTGGCTTTAAAATGACGGAGGAATATCCTGCCTATGCGGATTTTTCACGCCGCATTGCGGCACACCCCTCCGTTATTAACGCGCTCAACGACTAGAGGTCATAATTGTTTAATTAATGACTGGCCCGGCGTGTGTTACGTCTTCCCATTCAGGTAAATATCCGGTCGGGTAATAGTCCACGCATAGTTTTCCCGGTTGACCGGCTCATAGCCCAACTTTTCATACAGCCAGGGGGCGGTGGTGGTGAACAGCATAATTCTGCGCAGCTGCTCAAAAACCGGGTGATGATGAAGACATTCCATCACCCATCGGCCCAGCCCTTTACCCTGATGCTCCTCAAGCACATACACGTCACAAAGGTAGGCAAAGGTGGCGTAATCCGTTATCAGGCGCGCGAAACCAATCTGGCAGCCTTCGTGATAAACGCCAAAGTTCAGGCTGTTCTGTATGGAAGTGGTGACAATCTCCTGAGAAATGCCCTTAGCCCACGTCGATCTGGTCAGATACCGATGCACGGCCTGCACATCCAGCTTTTCCCGGTCCGTGCTCACCAGGTAGCCATACTGCCGCCATTCATAAACCGCTGAAATGCTCATTTAATTTCTGTCCAGATGATTCAGGTAAATCAACCTTATCATCACAGCGTATTCGCCCGCCAGGTGGCGTAGCCGATATGTTCCAGCCGCTTCAGCTGCTCCACCAGTTTGTCCAGCTCGGCGGCGTCGACCTCCGTACTGATCAGGGTGATTTCAATCTCCACGTTGGTGCTGTCGGTTACCACGGTTTCAATATCCGCCGCTGGATAACGGTGCTCTTCCAGAAATTCCTGCAGGGCATCGCGTACCCTGCCGGAAAACTGACGCGGCACCGTAACAAGAATAACGTATTCGGCTTCAACGCTGTCGGTGTCGGCGCGGTTAATAAAGTTAACCAGCGGGCGCAGTAGCGTATTGCCCGCCAGAATAAACACCGTTAATAACGCCGCCTCGGGGATGCGGTCCACGCCGGTACAGGCTCCGACGGCCGCCGAACACCAGAGGGTCGCGGCGGTATTTAGTCCGCTGACGTTGGCGCCTTCTTTCATGATCACCCCGGCGCCGAGAAAGCCGATCCCGGACACCACATAGGAGATCACTCTCACCGCCTCCGTACTGCCGGCGATGGAGTCGGCGAGGTCAACAAACCCCGCAGCGCCGATGGCAACCAGCACGTTGGTTCGCAGCCCCGCCGTGCGCTGGCGAAACTGGCGCTCTGCGCCAATCAGCGCACCGAAGATAAAAGCAAAAAAATAGCTGAGAAAGGTGTTTGCGATCCCAGAAAAATCAAAGTGTTCAACGAAGTTCATGCCGGTCCCTTAGCAAAGGTGGAGTGTCGGGAAGGAGAGTATAAAAAAACCGTATGAATTTTTCGTTGTGGCGCAGCGGTTTATTTAGGTGCTGTTGGGATTAAGTACCGGGTCGCGCGATGGTTTTTCGTTAATGCTTCACTATATGAAGCAATTTTGCGATTCGTTCTTTGATTCGCTTCACGCAATCCCCCCCTGACAGCGCAGCCGCTAATCAAAAACCCTACGCTAACTTTCATGACATGACGCGTCTTCCTCGGCGCGACGTTTATCCTCTGGAGGTCGTATGGAGAGTTCAGACCGCCGCTATGGCGGTGAGTACAGGGCGGCAGAAACCGCAGGCCCGCCCAAAAGCACGGCCAGAATCATGATGGCCGCCGGGATTGGCCACTTTATCGAGTGGTTCGATTTCGGCTTATACGGCACGTTAGCGGCGATTATCGCCAGTAACTTCTTTATCAGTGACGATCCGGCTACCGCGCTGCTGAAGTCCTTCGCGGTCTTTGGTTCCGGCTTTTTGATGCGCCCGCTGGGGGGCTTATTTTTTGGCTCGATGGGTGACCGACTGGGGCGGCGCAAAGTGCTGGTCACGGTGATTGTCATTACGTCCATCTCAACCTTCGTGATGGGGATACTGCCCACCTGGCATCAGGCCGGCATTATCGCGCCGGTGCTGCTGGTGATCACCCGCCTGGTGCAGGGCTTCGCGGCGGGCGGCGAAAGCTCCGGCGTGATTACCTATCTGGCGGAGAGCGCGAAGCCGCACCGGCGCGCCACGCTCACCTGCTGGAGCGAAAACTTTAGTTTTATGGCGTTCGTCTGCGGGTCGGGCCTGGTGCTGATGTTGACCTGGTGGCTGGGGGAAGCGGCGATGAACGACTGGGGCTGGCGCATTCCGTTCCTGCTGGCCGCACCGCTGGGGCTGGGTGGCTTGTATATGCGCCGCAACATGGAGGACTCGGCGGAATTTCACAAGCTGAAGGCGAGCGGCAGGCTTGAAAAGTCGCCGCTGCGCACCGCGCTGAAAACCTCGCTGTCGGCGCTGCTGTTCTGTACCGGTTTCGTGGTGATTAAAGCGGTCAGCAGCTGGGTGCTGCAGTCGTTTATGCCCGGCTATCTCTCCACGCATCTGCACTACAGCCGCACCGATTCCTATTTGATCACTACGCTGGGCCTGCTGAGCGTAGCCATCTGCATGCCGGTAACCGGTTATCTGTCGGACAGATGGGGCCGGCGGCCGCTGATGCTGATGGGCTGCGCCGGATTCATCCTGTTCACGTATCCCGCCATGCTGCTGATGACCCAGGGTTCGGTGGGCAGTTCTATCGCCGCGATGAGCATGCTGGGCGTGTTTGTGGCGCTGTTTAACGGCGGCTGCGGTGCTGCGATGGTGGAGCTGTTTCCCACTGCAATCCGCTATGGCGGCATTGCCATGTCCTACAACCTCACCGTGGCGCTGTTTGGCGGCGTCACGCCGCTGGCTTCCGCAAGCCTGATTACCTTCACCGGCGATCCGCTTTCACCCGCCTGGTACGTGATGATTACCGCGCTGATCTCGTTTATTGCGGTGTGGTTTGCCAAAGAAACGGCTGGAAAAGTACTGGATTAATGAGAACTGGAGCTTTTATGCACATAACGAACGTGGAGTGTTTCCCGCTTAAAATCACCCCGGACCAGGCCTATCTCGGCGGACGGGCGGACGGGAGCGAACCGGACTATTACTACCGCCCGGAATACCGCTGTGTCTATTCACGCAAGATGGAAACCTGCCTGGTGAAAATTACCAGCAGCGACGGCCACGTCGGCTGGGGGGAGGCGCTGGCACCGGTGGTGCCGCAGGTGGCCGCCGAACTGATTAAACAGCTTTTTGCACCGCTGCTGATCGGGGAATCCCCGTTCTCCAGCGGCGTGCTGAACGCCAGAATGTACGACTCGATGCGCGATCGCGGCCACACCGGCGGCTATCACATCGATGCCATCGCCGGCGTGGATATCGCCCTGTGGGATCTTAAAGGCAAAATTCTCGGTCTGCCGGTCCATCAGCTGCTCGGCGGCGCGTTTCGCCGCACGATCCCGTGCTATGTCTCGGGCCTGCCCGAACCGGATATCGACAGCCGCTGCCGCCTGGCGAAGCAGTGGCAGGAAAAAGGCTTTCATGCCGTCAAGCTCGCGCTGGGCTACGGCGTGCGTGAAGACGTCAAAAACATCCGCGCCATTCGTGAAACCCTCGGCGACGAGGCGCAGATTTTTATCGATGCGCACTGGAACTACAGCGTGGCCGAGGCCAGCGATTTAGCCACGCAGTTACACGCGCTCGGAGTGGGCTTTCTGGAAGCGCCGCTGCTGCCGGAGGATATCGCCGGCCATCGTGAACTGCGCGCTAAAAGCCCGGTGGCGATTGCACTGGGCGAAACCGAACGCACGCGCTACCAGTTCAAAGCGGCTATTGAGCAGCGGGCGGCGGACATTCTGCAGCCCGACGTCGGCAGAACCGGCATCAGTGAACTGATGCACATCGCCTCGCTGGCCGAAACGTGGAATCTGCGGGTGGCGCCGCATTTAAGCGTGGGGCTGGGGCCGTGCATCGCCGCGTCGATTCATGCCGCCGCCGCCATTCCCAATCTGTTTATGCTCGAATACCAGCCTCCCGTTTTTGCCCTTGCCAATCAGCTGCTGAAGCAGCCGCTGATCTGCGAAGGCGGTGCGTATCATCTGCCGCAGGGTCCGGGTTTAGGCATTGAAATCGATGAAGATCGCGTTCGCGACGTGGTTATGGAGGCAGCATGTTAAAAGGTAATGTCCCGATTCTCGCCACGGCATTTGATGAGCAGGGCCAGCTGGATCTGGCCTCCGTTGAACGTCTGGTAAAGTTTCTGCTGCAGCAGGGCGTTGATGGTCTGGCACTGTTCGGCAATGCGTCCGAAGGCTATGCCCTGACCCTGGATGAAAAGCGGGCGCTGTTTGACTGCGTCAAAAAACAGGTGGGCGACCTGCCGCTGGTGGCCGCGGCGGGCGGGGCGTCATCCGCCGTCGCCATTGAGGAGATCGCCCGGGTGCAGCACTGGGGCGCGCAGGTGGCGATGGTTAATCCACCCTCGGTGGTGAAGCCCGGTCCGGAGGAGATTTATCGCTTCTGGCGCGACATCTGCCAGGCCTGCGATATCGACATCATGATTCAGGATGCGCCGCTGATGACCGGGGTGAATATCCCGGTGCCGACGCTGGTGCGCCTGTGCCAGGATTTCCCGGCAATCAAATACATCAAAGTTGAACAGCCGCCCACCACGCTGAAAATCACCGCCTTAAAACAGGCGCTGGGGGAGAGCGTCGGCCTGTTCGGTGGCCTGAACGCGGGCTTCCTGTTTGAGGAGCTGTGCCGGGGGATCACCGGAACCATGCCCGCCTGCGAATTCCCGGAGGTGATCAATGCCATTCTGGCCGCCTGGCAGTGGGACCGACGTGAAGCTCAGGCGCTGTTCTATCGCTATCTGCCTTTCCTGCGCTACGGCGTACAGCCGGGAATTGGCGTGGCCATTCATAAAACCGTGCTGCATCAGGCCGGAATTTTTGCCAGCGATTACGTGCGTGAACCGGCAAAGAGCCTGGATGACATCACGCGGCAGGAGCTTCGGGAACTGACCGCATTTCTGCCGCTGGCCGCGCTGGGAGGGGAGCGATGAACTACATTGCGGTGGACTGGGGAACCAGCAACTTCCGCGCGCTGAGCGTGCGCGATGGCGTGGTGATCAAAGCGGTGCAGGACAGCTGCGGCGTTGGCAAATGCCAGAAAGCCGAACTGCCCGGGATCCTGCAACGGCAGATGCGGCGGCTGGAAGAGGCTTACGATGAGCGGCTGCCCGTGCTGCTGTGCGGGATGATCGGCAGTAATATCGGGCTTGCCGACGCCGGATATCTCGAAATGCCGCTCAGCTTTTCGCAGCTGCTGGGGAAGGGCCGGGCGCTGCCGGGCATCCTGCCGAATCCGCTCACCCTGCGGCCCGGCATCTGTGACCGGCGGGTCAACGAGATCTGCCGGGGGGAAGAGATGCAGCTGGCGGGGGCGCTGACGCAGTGCGATGCCTCGCTGTTTGCCGCCGTGGGCACCCACAGCAAATGGCTCAGGGTGGACCGCGCCCGGCAGGCGGTTATCGGGATGCAGACCATCATGACCGGCGAGCTGTATCATCTGCTGCTGAATCACGCGGTGGTGGGTAAAGGCCTGCCGGAGCAGGTTCACTCAGCGGCAGCATTTCAGTCCGGCGTAGAGACGGCAATCACGGTGGTGCGGGAGCAGGCCGAACTGGTGACGGAGCTGTTTCGCTGCCGGGGCCGCTACATCCTGGATGCGCTGCCAAAAGAGGCGGCCGCCTCCTGGCTTTCCGGCCTGCTGATGGGATACGAAATACTGCGCGGCGATCCCGGCGGCAATGAAACGGTATGCTATATCGGCAGCGAAGCACTGCTGCCGCACTACCGGCATGCCTGTGAAATACTGCACCGCCGCTGTCAGCTCCTGTCCGCCGAAAGCGCTACCCTTGCCGGATTCAATGAGGTGTTTCGTCATGGAGAATAATGCTCAGGTTATCGCCATCCTGCGCGGGATCCCCGCAGACGAAGCCGTGCCGCACATTGCCTGTCTGCTTGAGCACGGAATTAACCGCGTTGAAATCACCACCAACTCTCCCGAGTGGGAAACCAGCCTGCGCCGGGTTCGGCAGCGCTTCGGTGGTGATATCCAGCTCGGGGTGGGGACCGTCACCACCGCCGATCACCTGCGGCGCAGCGTGGCCGCCGGTGCCGATTTCATCCTCACCCCGAATCTCAATCCGGCGATCGTAACTCAGGCAAAAGCGCAGGGGCTTTTCGTCTGCGCGGGGGTATTTACGCCGGGGGAAATTTACAGCGCGGTAGAGCTGGGGGTGGACGTGGTGAAGATATTTCCCGCCTGCGCGCTGCCGCGCAACTATCCGCAGCTGATCAAAGGCCCGCTTTCTCAGCCCGTCAGCTTTTCGGCGGTCGGGGGCGTGGATCTGGACAATGCCGCTGAGTATCTGCGCTACTACGACAGCGTGGGGCTGGGGTCCGCGCTGTATAAACCGGGCCAGCGCGTGGCCGACACGGCAGCCCGCTGCGAACGATTAAGGCAGCATGGGAAGTGATTCCCCGCTGATTTTTTTTGCCGCCGAGATCAGGTACAACCGCAGGCTGGCCATATCCATTTTTTCGCTGTTGATGTTCGACAGCGCAATGGCGGCCTGCATGCCCGGGATATTGCAGGCCAGGCGGTAATCGCCGGGGCCAAAATCTTTAGCAAACACCTGATGCCGGCGCGCCTCGTCAATGTCCTGTTTCAGCAGCTGATGATCGTTGATGCCGATCCGGCCAATGATTTCTTCATCACTCATCGCCGACAGCAGTTTAATGCCGATGACGGAGTCATGTACCGGAAACGACTGGTAGTTGCCGATGGCGCGCGCAATGCTTTCCCCGCCGCGGGTATGGATCAGATACACCACGCTCCTGCCGCTCAGCGCGCCGATCACGATGGAGATGGCGTGATTGCCGCTCTCTTCCAGCAGATCCATCACCGCATTGTAAAACGCCGAATTGTGGATGGCGTGGGCCGAGAGGCGGTGGATGCCGATTCCCAGGCTGTATTTGCGCCCGGCATCGCGCTGCACCATATCCAGCGCCAGCAGGGTCTGCATCAGTCGCGTGACCTTGGCAGAATCCAGCGCCAGCTCACGGCCCATTTCGCGAATGCCCTGCGGTCGGGTCGCCGTGGCCAGTAAATTCAGACAGCGAAAGGCATCATAGACGGTACTGTTCATCGGGATCCTTGCCGGGGGAGAGGTTAGTGATGATAAATCCTGCGCGTGCACGGTGACATCGGTTTAGCGGTGGAATGTGAAGTGTCTCAATTGTACGAATGAAGTTAATTTGGTCGTTCCGCGGCGGGATTGGTGAATGGGATGACTGTTAAAGGCAGGTTGCATTGTGATTGGTGAATGGGGCGACCGTTAAAGGCAGATTGCGGTTTGATTAGTGACTGGATCGACCGCTGCGGGCAGATCGCCGGGTCGCCGTGAATACATCCCTGTAGGCTTGGCTGCCGCATCCCTGCGGCAGACACCCGGCTAACCCGTCCCGCAGCGGTCTCCCTTTTGAGTCATAGCGTTGCTGCCAGAGAATACTCGTTAATCTGGGCGGGCAGAGATTGTTCGCGGCGGGATTAGTGAATGGGGCGACCGTTAAAGGCAGGTTGCGGTGGGATTGGTGTGTGGGTCGACCGCTGCGGGCAGATCGCCGGGTCGCCGTAAATACATCCCTGTAGGCTTGGCTGCCGCATCCCTGCGGCAGACACCCGGCTAACCCGTCCCGCAGCGGTCTCCCTTTTGAGTCATGGCGTTGCTGCGAGAAAATACTCGTTAATCTGGTCGGGCAGAGATTGTTCGCGGCGGGATTGGCGAGTGGGATGACCGTTACGGGCAGATTGCGGCGGGATTGATGTATGGGGCGACCGCTGCGGGCAGATCGCCGGGTCGCCGTAAATACGTCCCTGTAGGCTTGGCTGCCGCATCCCTGCGGCAGACACCCGGCTAACCTGTCCCGCAGCGGTCTCCCTTTTGAATCGTGGCGTTGCTGCCAGCTAGTATGTGTTGATATGGCCGTTCAGAGAGTGTTCGCGGTGGGATTGGCGAGTGGGATGACCGTTACGGGCAGATGGCGGTGGGATTGGTGAATGGGGCGACCGTTAAAGGCAGGTTGCGGTGTGATTGGTGTATGGGTCGACCGCTGTGGGCAGATCGCCGGGTCGCCGTGAATACATCCCTGTAGGCTTGGCTGCCGCATCCCTGCGGCAGACACCCGGCTAACCCGTCCCGCAGCGGTCTCCCTTTTGAGTCGTGGCGTTGCTGCCAGAGAATACTCATTAATCTGGTCGGGCAGAGAGTGTTCGCGGTGGGATTAGTGAATGGAGTGACCGTTAAGGGCAGGTTGCGGTGTGATTGGTGAATGGGGCGACCTTTAAAGGCAGGGTGCTGTGTGATTAGTGGCTGGGTCGACCGCTGTGGGCAGATCGCCGGGTCGCCGTAAATACGTCCCTGTAGGCTTGGCTGCCGCATCCCTGCGGCAGACACCCGGCTAACCTGTCCCGCAGCGGTCTCCCTTTTGAGTCATGGCGTTGCTGCCGGGAAAGAACGAGTCTTCTAGCGGCGATATCAAAATATCTGGTCTGGAGCAAAATCCGTCCTCTTGCAGCAACGCAAGTATATTCAGGCAATCGGTGCTATCCGGAAAAGCGGACCGTCCGAGCACAGGGATGTGCGAGGCCGAGCGAACAGGGACGTGGCAGCGGGTCCGCGTTCCGGATAGCACCGATACGCCAGACGCGTATACCGAAGCGATCGATTCAAGCGCTGTAATGTGCATGACGAGCGAACAGGGACGTGGCAGCGGGTCCGCGTTCCGGATAGCACCGATACGCCAGACGCGAATACCGAAGCGATCATTTGAAGCGCTGTAATATGCAGGCCGAGCGAACAGAGACGTGGCAGCGGGTCCGCGTTCCGGATAGCACCGATACGCCAGACGCGAATACCGAAGCGATCATTTGAAGCGCTGCAATGTGCATGACGAGCGAACAGGGACGTAGCAGCGGGTCCGCGTTCCGGATATTGCTGCCTGTCAAAATGCGTCACTCATCACGTTTCAAACAATTATATTTCTTCGGCAGGGCGCTTTTTACGGGAATAATCGCACGCCTGTCACGCCTTGTGACATGATGGGCAGCATAAATGACACTATGAGATTGATGAATAATGTTCAACGCCAGAAAAATTGCCGATCTGAACGTACTGGAAAGTCATGTCCACAATTACATTATCAAAAACATTAACGCGGTTATTTATATGACCATCAGGGAACTGGCCGATAATTCCGGAGTGTCGACCGCGACGGTACTGCGCTTCTGTAAAAAAATGGATTTCAAAGGCTACTCCGAGCTTAAAACCTGCCTCAAAATTCATTTACAGAAAAACAACACCTTATTGATACCGCACGGCGCGGAAGAAATACTGACTTTTTTTAAAAGCATCAGGAATGATGAATTTGATGAAATGATAGGCCGCGCGGCCGACCACATCCGAAGCGCGGAGCGCGTTTTCTTCGTCGGGGCAGGAAGCTCCGGCTCGCTTGGCCGCTACGGCGCGCGGTTTTTGTCTAACATCGGCAAGTTCAGCAACCATATTGACGACCCCTGGTACCCCGTCAGCACGGATATGGCCCAGAGTGCCGTTGCTATTGTGCTCTCCGTGTCGGGTGAAACGCCTGAAATAATAAAAATCGCCAGGCAGTTCGTTATTCATCAGTGCAAGGTTATCTCGATCACCAGCAGTCAAAACTCCACCCTGGCAAAACTGGCTGACTTTATTATCCCCTATCATGTCTCGCGTATTCTAATTGAAAATGAATACGACATTACGACACAGATCCCGGTGATGTTTATCCTCGAATCTATCGGGCGAAAACTGGCGCTAAGCAGTCATGATACTCAGTCACAGGGTGTGACATTTCTGTAATTAGTGACGAATTTCCGCCCGTTGTGACCACGTGACATTGCCTCAGGCTTTTCCTAACATGCCGGGAATGAATTGGGACCTGCGGGCCTGAATTCCCCTCTGGCAATGGAAAAAAGCGATGGCGATAAACTATGCAGAGTCTGCGAAAGAAATCGTAAGACTCATTGGTGGCGATGACAATGTGATCGGCGTAACGCACTGCGCGACGCGGCTGAGATTTGTGCTTAAGGACCCCTCACAGGTAGAGATTGAATCACTTAAACGCGTTAGCGGCGTTATCACCGCCGTTAAGGCCAGCGGTCAGATGCAGGTAGTGATTGGTAACCACGTCGGCGATGCCTACCGTGAGGTGCAAAACCTGCTGAGCATCGACGAGAACGCTGCGGTAGAGGCGCCGAATGTCGGCATCGTAAACCGCCTGATGGATATCATATCCAGCATTTTCGCGCCTTTTCTTTATCCCCTGGCCGCCTGTGGCGTACTGCAGGGCATAATCTCCCTGCTGACGGCGATCGATCTTATGGATCCCGCTGGAGGCACCTATCGCATACTTAACTTCGTCTCCTGGACGGGGTTCACGTTCCTTCCCGTAATGGTCGCCTTCACCGCCGCCAAAAAGTTTAACGTGAATCCGTTTACCGCGGTGATTTCAGCCTGTGCTCTGGTCTCTCCGGACTACTTGAATATGCTGACCGCCAACAAAATACTGACGGTGAATTCAGCCGATCCGGCGATGCAGGCGCTGATGAAAAGCGCCGTTGAAAATCCGGCCATTTCGAAAGTGCTGGTGGAGGTTGCTGGCATCCCCGTGGCGTCCGAACCGCTGACCTTTATGGGCCTGCCGGTAGAGTATCTGAGCTACACCTCGTCGGTGATCCCCATCATTCTGATGGTCTGGGGGATGTCTTACGTCCAGCGTTTCTTTGAACGGATCCTCCCGATGGTGATCAGGAATCTGTTCACGCCGATGTTTTGCATCGCGATTATGGTTCCGCTGACGCTGCTGGCGTTTGGCCCCATCGGCAATACCATCGGGGGAGCGATCGGCGGCGTCTATAACACCCTGTATCACCTGAGCCCTGCCGTAGCCGGGTTTGTCGTGGGTGCCCTGTGGATGCCGTTGGTTACGCTGGGCGTGCACTGGGGCATTACGCCGGTCACCGTGGGTAACTACGCGACGCTGGGTTACGACACGTTCACCGGCCTGCAGGCCTCCGCCGTGTTTGGCATGGCGGGTGCGGTATTGGGTGTCTACCTGAAAGCGAAAGATGCGGAGATGAAGCGCCTGGCATTATCCGCCGGGGTCACCGCGCTGTTCGGGATCACGGAACCGGCGATTTATGGCGTTGCGCTGCGGCTTAAACGCCCGATGATTTGTGGCTGCCTGGCCGGGGCCGGCGGCGGGGTGATTGCCGGCGCCTTTAATGCGGTTTCCTGGAGCTACTGCATCCCGGGGATTGCCGTCCTGCCGGTGTTCTTCAAGGAAGGACATATGACCCAGTTCCTCGGGTTCCTGATGTCGATTTCCGTCGCGTTTATCCTCGGGATTGTCTTCACCTGGATCGCCGGCTTTACAGAAAACACTCAGCCCAATGCTCGCGCCGTTTCACAACCCGGCACCGTCTGAACATCTTTAGAGAATGATTATGAACAACGTATTTCCAGAAAATTTCATGTGGGGAGGTGCCGTCGCGGCACACCAGGTTGAAGGTGCGTGGGATAAAGGAGGAAAAGGCCCAAGCATTGTGGATGTCCTGACCAGCGGAGCGCACGGCGTTGACCGGGTTATCACGGAAGGCGTTCAGGAAGGCTTTCTCTACGCCAATCACGAGGCTTCAGATTTTTACCACCGCTACCGTGAGGATGTTGCGCTGCTGGCAGAGATGGGATTCCGCTGCTTTCGCACCTCTATCGCCTGGTCGCGGATTTTCCCCCGGGGCGATGAATCTGAACCCAATGAAGAGGGGCTGCAGTTTTACGACGCGCTTTTTGATGAGCTTCTGAAGTATGGCATTGAGCCGGTGATCACCCTGTCGCATTTTGAAATGCCGAATTTCCTGGTGACCGAATATGGCGGCTGGAAAAATCGGCAGGTTGTCGACTTTTTCGTCAACTTCAGCGTGGTGGTATTAAAACGTTATCAGCACAAAGTGAAATACTGGATGACGTTTAATGAGATCAATAATCAGCGCAACTGGAAGACGCCGCTGTTCGGCTACTGCTGCTCCGGGGTGCTTTATACCCGGGAGCCTAATCCCGAAGAGTGCATGTACCAGGTCCTTCATCACCAGTTTGTCGCCAGCGCTCAGGTGGTTAAGCTCGGCCATGAGATCAACCCGGCGCTGAAAATAGGCTGCATGATTGCTATGGTGCCGCTTTATCCTTACTCCTGTCACCCCGATGATGTGATGTACGCGCAGGAGGCGATGAGGGAGCGGTTCCTGTTCAGCGACGTGCATATGCGCGGCCATTACCCGGCCTATATTCTGAAAGAGTGGCAGCGTAAGGGCTATAACATCGCGATGGAACCCGGTGACGCGCAGATCCTGCGGGAAGGTTGCGCAGATTACATCGGGCTGAGTTATTACATGAGCAACGCGGTCAGCAAAGAACATGCGGGGTCAGGCTCGGCGCTGTCCGGGTTTGAAGGGAGCGTGCCGAATCCGCATGTGAAGGCATCCGACTGGGGCTGGCAGATCGATCCGGTCGGCCTGCGCTATGTGCTGAACATCCTTTACGAGCGCTATGAGAAACCGCTTTTCATCGTTGAAAACGGCTTTGGTGCCGTGGATAAGAAGGATGAGTCCGGCGAAATCAACGATGACTATCGGATCGATTATCTGCGTTCGCACATTGAAGAGATGAAGAAAGCTGTGGTGGAAGACGGCGTAGACCTGATGGGCTACACCCCGTGGGGCTGCATTGACTGTGTATCCTTCACGACCGGGCAGTACAGTAAGCGGTACGGCTTCATTTATGTCGATAAGAACGACGACGGCAGCGGCACTTTTGCGCGTTCAAAAAAGAAAAGCTTCGACTGGTATCGCCGGGTCATTGCCAGCAACGGGAGTGAACTTTAACGACCGCTAAGGGATTGGTGAATGGGGCGACTGTTACGGGCAGATCGCGGTGGGATTGGTGAATGGGGCGACCGCTGCGGGCAGATCGCCGGGTCGCCGTAAATACGTCCCTGTAGGCTTGGCTGCCGCATCCCTGCGGCAGACACCCGGCTAACCTGTCCCGCAGCGGTCTCCCTTTTGAGTCATGGCATTGCTGCCAGAAAATACTCGTAATCTGGGCGGGCAGAGAATGTTCGCGGCGGGATTGGCGAGTGGGGCGACCGTTAAAGGCAGGTTGCGGTGTGATTACTGACTGGGGCGACCGCTACGGGCAGATCGCCGGGTCGCCGTAAATACATCCCTGTAGGCTTGACTGCCGCATCCCTGCGGCAGACACCCGGCTAACCCGTCCCGCAGCGGTCTCCCTTTTGAATCATGGCGTTGCTGCTAAAATAAGTGTTTTCCTGACAGCAACACCAGTATCTACAGGCAATCGGTGCTATCCGGATAAGCGGACCGTCCGAGCACAGGGAAGTGCGAGGCCGAGCGAACAGGGACGTGGCAGCGGGTCCGCGTTCCGGATAGCACCGATACGCCAGGCTCATGAACCCGCAGCGAGACAGCCCTGCCTGACCGCAGCGTTAAAAATCATCCTGTTGCAGATAACGCCACGCATACTGCGCGTAAAGCTCCGCACCGTGCACCATCACATCCTCATCAATATTGAAACAGCCGTGATGATGCGCCCAGTCGGTGCCCTTTTCCTTATTGCCGCATCCCAGCAGGGCAAAGCAGCCCGGGATATTTTCGATAAAGTAGCTGAAATCCTCACCGCCGGTAGTAGGGCGCTCGGCGTACAGCACCTCTTCGCCAAAGGCATCGCGGATCACCGACTGCGCCAGCAGGGCGCTGCGCTCTTCGTTGATCACCGGCAGCGTACCGTAGGTGTACTCCACTTCGGCCGTAGCCCCGTAGATCCCCGCCGTCTGGTGGGCGTACCGCTCGATTGCCGCCTTCAGGCGCTCGCGGGTGGCGACGTCAAAGCAGCGCACCGTACCGTCCAGCACGGCGTTTTCGGCAATCACGTTAAAGCGCGTACCGACCTCCATCCGGCCAATGGTCACTACCGCCGAGTCCAGCGGTGAGGTCTCGCGGGAGACGATGGCCTGCAGATTCATCACAAACGACGAGGCAACCACGGCGGCGTCAATACAGGCTTCCGGCATCGAACCGTGGCCGCCGCGGCCTTTGAATTTCACCTTAAGCAGGTCGGCAGAGGCAAAGCTGGAGCCGACGTTGCAGGAAATTTTACCGGAGGCGGTGGTGGTCCAGATATGCATACCGAAAACGTTGTCCACGCCTTCCACTGCACCCTGGCGAACCATCTCGCGTGCGCCCTGGGCAATCTCTTCCGCCGGCTGGAAAATCAGCCTGACGTTGCCGCGCAGTTCGGCGCGGTGTTCCTGTAGCGCTCTGGCCGCGTTCAGCAGCATGGACGTGTGCGCATCGTGGCCGCAGGCGTGCATTTTGCCGTCGGTCAGCGACTTATAGCTCAGCGTGGTGCTCAGTTCCTGGACCGGCAGCGCATCCATATCGGCGCGCAGCGCCACGGTTTTACCCGGCTGGCCGCCTTTTATCTCGGCGATAATGCCGGTCGGTTCAGTAAGACGATAGCTGATGCCGATCTCATCCAGCGCCTGCGCCACCTTCTGCGTGGTGCGGACTTCTTCCCACGGCAGCTCGGGGTGGGCGTGCAGGTCGCGGCGGAAGGCGATCATCGCCTCGGCCCAGGCTCGAACGGACTCGGTGATTGACTGACTGGTCATGAGTATTGCTTCCCTTATCTCTTGTACCGGTTGTACTGAATAATGCGTTAAACAGCAGGAATAATGTAGCCGACCATGATCCCGGCAAGGACCACCGACACCATGGTAACGGAAATAAAGCCGCCGACCAGCATCGGGGCCAGCATGTGCTGGGTCAGCACTTCGCGCTCTTTTTCATCTTTGGTCAGTGCGGTGATGGCTTCGTTAGTAATAATGTAGTCCGCCGGGAAGCCGTACATTGAGGTCAGCGCAATGGCGAAGGCCATCTCCATACTGACGCCCAGCAGTTTGCCCACCACCCAGGAGACGATAAACATCCCCACCACGGCGGCGGCAATCAGTACCAGCATCGGGAACAGCAGGCGCAGCAGCATTTCCGGCGTGGCGCGGTTCAGCGTATCAAAAATAAACAGCATCAGGCCCATCACCGCGAAGCCAAAGCCGTTGGCCTTTTGCAGCGGCTGCCTTTCCAGGAACCCCAGCGAGGCGGCGATCACCCCGAACAGCAGGCAGAGCACGAACGGGCTGACCGCCACCACGGGCGCCAGCCAGCCTGAAACCAGATACGCCAGCCAGCCCACGAAGGCGAGGCGCATAAATTTGAAGTAGCTGGTGTTGTAGTGGGCGGGGAAACGGCCAAACAGGCGCGGCATGGCATTGTCGGCGCTGGCGGCACCCGCCGCCTTATCCGGCAGCGGTGCGGCGGCAACGGTTTCCTGCCATTCCCCACGGCGGTATTTCTGCAGCACGCGCCTGCCTTCGCGCTGCAGCATAATGGCGGTAAGCGGATAGCCGGCAAAACCCTGCATCACGTAGATCAGAATGGCGAAAACGGACAGATCGACCAGTCCGGCGGACGCTGCACCTTTGGACATGATGATCGCCGACACGATGCCGCCGACCAGCGGTGGAATGGTGACAATGGCGGTATTACGGTCGAACATCAGCATGCAGACCACGAAGACCGTGGCCATAATCCCGGCGATACCGGCCAGCGAGATTATAATGGTTTTCCACTGGCGGATCAGTTCAGGGACCGAGAGCAGGGTGCCCATATTGGTGATCAGCAAATACATCAGCATAACGGCCACCACCGGCGTGATACCGGCGCGGCTGACAATATCCTGCGGGAAGAAGGTCCAGTAGCCAATTAAAAACAGCACCGCACAGACAAATACGGACGGGATCCAGGCTTTGGTTCTGACCGATACCAGGTCACCCAGGTATAAAATGACCACAACCAGCAAAAGTGCGAACATTTGAGACATAAGACACATCCATTTGATTATTTTTAGAATAACAGCCCTGTTAGTCAGATAATCTGATTTTTACCTGAAAACTATAATTATCAACTTGTTGGTGGGGCTGGTAAGTCGAGGTTTTAGAACAAATGCCCAGGGTGTTAAATAAAGTGACCCGTGACAATAATTAACACAGCGCCAAACTGATGACCAGAGAAGAATGACGGGAAATGTGAGGTTATAAGGAAAAACGAGGTGATTTTGCGATGAACGCTTATTTCAGCGGCGTTATGACTGCAGCGCGGTGATATATCCGCAGTTGGGAAAATCCAATATTAATAACGCGAAGCAACGATAAAATAACCCCGGTAGCACCCTCGGGCGCTACCGGGACTTTCTTTAACGT
This sequence comes from Erwinia sp. SLM-02, assembly GCF_037450285.1. Taxonomy (NCBI): domain Bacteria; kingdom Pseudomonadati; phylum Pseudomonadota; class Gammaproteobacteria; order Enterobacterales; family Erwiniaceae; genus Erwinia; species Erwinia sp. SLM-02. Next base: position 1,440,614 of record NZ_JAQISN010000001.1, read on the forward strand.
GCCAGACGATAATAAGCGTCGTTCCAGCGCAGCGCATCGCGGAAGCCGTGAATGGTGGTGTCGTTATCGATCACCAGTACTTCGATATTATGCAGTTCGCCGTACAGTCGCATATCGTCCACCGTCAGCGCCTGGCTGAACACCGTATGGTGGGCGCCGCCGCCGAGGATCCAGGCTTCAGACGCCGTCGCCAGCGAAGGCTGCGCGCGCCACAGTGCCCGGGCAACCGGCAGCGCGGGCAGGTCGTGCGGCTGCTCGATGGCGTCGACCACGTTGACCAGCAGGCGGAAGCGATCCCCCATGTCGATCACGCTGGCATTCACCGCTGCGCCCGCCGGAGAGGAGAAGATCAGGCGTGCCGGATCCGCCTTACCGCCAATGCCCAGCGCCTGGACGTCGAGCAGCGGGCGGGCTTCGCGGGCGATAGACGGGCACACTTCCAGCATGTGCGAACCCAGCACCAGGTCGTTGCCCGGTGAGAAGTGATAGGTGTAATCCTCCATAAACGAGGTGCCACCCTGCTGATTACCGGCCATGACCTTGAAAATATGCAGCAGTGCGGCGGTCTTCCAGTCGCCCTCACCGGCAAAGCCGTAGCCCTGCTGCATCAGGCGCTGTACCGCCAGCCCCGGCAGCTGGGTCATGCCGTGCAGGGTCTGGAAGTTGGTGGTAAAGGCGCGGCAGCCTTCGCCGTCGAGGAAGCGCTTCATGCCCAGTTCGATGCGTGCCGCATCCAGCACGTTCTGGCGTCGCTCGCCGTTAACGGCCGCCGCCGCAGAGAACACGTAGCTGCTCTCGTATTCATCAACCAGCGCGCTGACGTCGCCGTCGCTGACCTGATTAATCACCTCCACCAGGTCGCCGACGCCCCAGCCGTTCACCGCATAGCCGAACTGGATCTGCGCGGCGACTTTATCGCCTTCGGTCACCGCCACTTCACGCATATTGTCGCCGAAGCGCGCCACCTTCAGCTGCTGGCTGGCGAGTTTTGCCGCCGCGCCGCGCATCCACTGTGCAATGCGCTGCACCGCCTGCGGATCCTGCCAGTGGCCGGTTACCACCTGATGCGGCAGGCGCATCCGCGCACCGATAAAGCCGAACTCGCGGCCGCCGTGCGCGGTCTGGTTGAGGTTCATAAAGTCCATATCCATGCTGTCCCACGGAATTTCCGCATTGAACTGGGTATGGAACTGCAGCAGCGGCTTGTTGAGAACGGACAGCCCGCCGATCCACATTTTCGCCGGTGAGAAGGTATGCAGCCAGGTAATAATCCCCAGGCACTGCTGGTCGTGGTTGGCATCGCGGCACAGCGCCAGCGCCTCGTCCGGGCTTTTGACCAGCGGCTTAAGCTGAAGTGGGAAGGGCAGTTTTCCTTCACGGTTAAGCTGGTCAACCACCTCTTTGCCGTGCTGTTCAACCTGACGCAGGGTTTCCGCGCCGTACAGATGCTGGGTACCAATCACGAACCATACGGTTGCGGTGCTTAACTGGGTCATAAAACCACTCCTTCACTAACGGTTGACTGTTGTGGCGCAAACTGCGGTTCGGCAACTTCGCACCATTGAAGATAACGCTGATAAAGCTGTTGAAAACGGGCGACGCGCGCGGGGTCTGGCTGCAGGGTCTGCTCCAGCGGGCTGGCCATCTGCTGCTGCGCGGCCGGAATATCGGCATAGACGCCGGCGGCAACGGCGGCAAAAATGGCCGCACCCAGCGCGCAGCACTCGTCGGAAGCGACGATGTCCAGCGGGCGGTTCATCACGTCGCAGCACACCTGCATAATCGCCGGTGACTTGCGGGCGATGCCGCCGAGCGTCAGGATCTGCTGCACCGGAATATCCTGCTGCTCGAAGCACTCCATAATCGCTCTGGCCCCGAAGGCGGTGGCGGCGATAAAACCGCCGAACAGGGTGGACGCATCGGTCCCCAGGTTGAGATCGGTAATCACCCCCTTCAGGCGCTGGTTGGCGAACGGCGTGCGGCGGCCGTTAAACCAGTCCAGCACCACCGGTAAATGGTCGAGCTGCGGATTGCTGGCCCAGGCTTTGGTTAAATCCTCCAGCAGGGCGCGGCGAATCGGTTCCAGCTGGGTTTTCAGTTCCGGCTGCTGCTGCATGGCCTGCACCAGCGGCCAGCTGAGAAGACGGCTGAACCAGGCATACATATCGCCAAACGCCGACTGCCCGGCTTCAAAACCGATCATGCCCGGCACCACGCTGCCGTCGACCTGGCCGCAGATGCCCTTGATGGCCCGGTCGCCTACGCGCTCGGGGTCGGCAATCAGAATGTCGCAGGTGGAGGTGCCGATCACTTTCACCAGCGTGTACGGCTTCGCACCGGCCCCGACCGCGCCCATATGGCAGTCAAAGGCACCGCCGGAAATCGCCACGCCGCGCGGCAGGCCGAGCCGTTCCGCCCACTCGGCGCTCAGCTCACCCACCGGCAGATCGGCGGTCCAGGTATCGGTAAACAGGGGAGAGTCCAGATCGCGGGTCAGCAGCGGATCCAGCGCATTAAGGAATGCCGCCTCCGGCAGCCCCTGCCACAGCGGATGCCAGAGTGATTTATGCCCGGCGGCGCAGCGGCCCCGGCGCAGGTCGGCGGGGGCGGTGGTGCCGCTGAGCAGCGCCGGAACCCAGTCGCACAGCTCCACCCACGAGACGGCGGCGTCGCGTACCGCGGCATCTTCACGGCTGACGTGCAGAATTTTGGCCCAGAACCATTCCGAGGAGTAAATGCCGCCGATGTAGCGGGAATAATCCCCGAACTCGCCGCTGTGGCACAGGCGGGTGATGGCTTCCGCTTCTTCGATGGCGGTGTGATCCTTCCACAGCACAAACATCGCATTAGGGTTATCGGCAAATTCCGGGCGCAGCGCCAGTACACGGCCTTCGCGATCGATGGGGGCCGGGGTCGAACCGGTCGAATCCACGCCAATCCCGACCACGTTCTGGCTGTCCGCGCCGAGTTGAGTGACAACGTCACGAATTGCCTGCTCCAGCGCCTCAATATAATCCGCGGGATGATGGCGGAACTGATTGCGATTGGGCTGGCAAAAACGGCCTTCCTGCCAGCGGGGATAGGCGACCACCTGTTTCGCCAGTTCACGTCCGCTGGCACATTCCACCGCCAGCGCCCGAACCGAGTCGCTGCCAAAATCCAGACCGAGGGTAATGGCACCCTTGTTCATAGTTGTTCTCCAGAGACGATAGTCAAGTCTCCTTATCCTGAGCACATGGTGCAGAAGCGGTTAGGTGTGAGTGGCTGCATATATGCACTTTTCTGCCATCCGTTCCGGTTATGTGATGCGCTTCAAATGTTACTTTCCGGTTAAATCAGCTGAATGCATGGACAAAACGCCTGTAATTCCAGTGTGTGATAGCGCTCTACAAATTTCCGTTTATATACGGGTAAAACTAATTAACCGCCGCCGCAAAAAACACGACGGTTTTATATAAGTTACTGTTTATACGATTTTAATAATTTCATCTTCCGATTGTTACCGTTTACACAACCCCGTCAAAAGCGGGCACTGAGCCGGAGAGCCTCATGCACAAATTTACTAAAGCACTGGCCGCAATCAGCCTTGCTGCCGTTATGTCACAATCCGCTATCGCAGAAACAATGAAACTCGGTTTTCTGGTGAAACAGCCGGAGGAACCGTGGTTCCAGACCGAATGGAAATTCGCTGACAAAGCCGGTCAGGAGCTGGGCTTTGAGGTGATAAAAATCGCCGTGCCGGACGGTGAGAAAACCCTGAACGCCATCGACAGCCTGGCGGCCAGCGGGGCGAAAGGGTTTGTTATCTGCACCCCGGACCCGAAACTGGGTTCCGCGATTATGGCGAAGGCGCGCAGCTATGACCTGAAGGTGATTGCGGTCGACGACCAGTTCGTTACCGCGAAAGGCAAGCCGATGGATACCGTTCCGCTGGTGATGATGGCGGCGACCAAAATCGGCGAGCGTCAGGGTCAGGAGCTGTATAAGGAAATGCAGAAGCGCGGCTGGGATGTGAAAGAAACCGCGGTAATGGCCATCACCGCTAACGAACTCGACACCGCCCGCCGTCGTACCGGCGGATCGATGGATGCGCTGAAGGCGGCCGGGTTCCCGGAAAAACAGATTTATCAGATCCCCACCAAATCTAACGATATCCCGGGCGCGTTCGATGCCGGCAACTCGCTGCTGGTGCAGCATCCTGAAGTGAAAAACTGGCTGATCGTCGGCATGAACGACAACACCGTGCTGGGCGGCGTGCGCGCAACGGAAGGCCAGGGCTTTAAAGCGCCTAACGTTATCGGCATCGGCATCAACGGCGTGGATGCGGTCAGCGAACTGTCGAAAGGCCAGGCCACCGGCTTCTACGGCTCGCTGCTGCCAAGCCCGGACGTTCACGGCTACCGCAGTATCAAAATGCTGCACGACTGGGTGACCAGCGGTACGGAACCGGCCAAATTTACCGAAGTGACCGACGTGGTGCTGATCACCCGCGACAACTTCAAGGCTGAACTGGCCAAGAAAGGGCTGATGTAAATCAGTCTGTGACAATGTCACTTAATGCGGATCGGTCGCTGCGGCGATCGGCCCTCAGTCAGGTTAACCGTATGACCGGACGCGTGCAGTTTACGCCGTCCAACACCGTTTCAGGGGAGTGATATGACCAGAGAACCCGCTTATCTCAGCTTTCACGGCATAGGTAAAACCTTTCCCGGCGTGAAGGCACTGCAGGACATCAGCTTCGACTGCCATGCCGGAGAGGTCCATGCGCTGATGGGGGAAAATGGTGCCGGGAAATCAACGCTGCTGAAAATTCTCAGCGGAAGCTACCGCGCCAGCAGCGGAGAGATTCGCCTTCAGGGCCAGCCGGTGAATTTTCAGCACACCACCGATGCGCTGAACGCCGGGGTGGCGATTATTTATCAGGAACTGCATCTGATCCCGGAAATGACCGTGGCAGAAAATATTTTCCTTGGCCAGCTGCCGCACCGCGGCGGGCTGGTCAATCACCGCCGCCTGCGCGCCGAAGCGGCGAAGCAGCTGGCGGTGCTGGGCATGGATATCGACCCGGACATGCCGCTGAAATACCTCTCACTGGGGCAGTGGCAGATGGTTGAAATCGCCAAGGCGCTGACCCGCAACGCGCAGGTGATTGCCTTTGATGAGCCGACCAGCTCGCTTTCAGCGCGTGAAATCGACCAGCTGTTCCGCGTGATCCGCCAGCTGCGCGCCGATGGCCGCGTGGTGCTGTACGTCTCGCACCGCATGGAGGAGATCTTCGCCCTCAGCGATGCGATTACCGTTTTCAAGGACGGCCGTTACGTCCGCACCTTCAGCGACATGAACACCTGCGACAACGAACAGCTGGTGCAGGCGATGGTCGGGCGCGATATCGGCGATATTTATGGCTACCGCCCGCGTCCCTGCGGCGAGGTGCGCCTGCGGCTGGACAACGTGCAGGCTAAAGGCGTGCGCAGCCCGGTATCCTTCAGCGTGCGCGCCGGTGAAATCGTCGGGCTGTTTGGCCTGGTGGGGGCCGGGCGCAGCGAGCTGATGAAAGGGCTGTTCGGCGCTACCCGACTGACCGGCGGCGAGCTGTGGCTGGACGGGGAAAAACTCACCCTGCGCGAACCGGTTGAGGCGATCCGGGCCGGGATTATGCTCTGCCCGGAAGACCGCAAGGCCGACGGCATCATTCCGGTTCACTCGGTTCGCGACAACATTAACATCAGCGCCCGCCGCAATAACCTGACGGCAGGCTGCCTGATTAATAAGGCCTGGGAAGCGCAGAATGCCGGGCTGCACATTCGTTCACTGAACATCAAAACCCCGACGGCGGACCAGCTGATTATGAACCTCTCCGGCGGCAACCAGCAGAAGGCGATCCTTGGCCGCTGGCTGTCGGAAGAGATGAAAGTGATCATGCTCGACGAGCCGACGCGCGGGATCGACGTGGGTGCCAAAAATGAAATTTATCAGCTGATCTATGCGCTGGCCGAGCGCGGTATTGCCGTGCTGTTTGCCTCCAGCGACCTGCCGGAGGTGATGGGCCTTGCCGATCGCATTCTGGTAATGCGCGAAGGCGAGATCGCCGGCGAGCTGGCCCACGATGATGCCACCGAGGCGCTCACCCTCGGCCTGGCGATGCCTAAAACAGCAAAACCTGCCACCGCGGTGGCCTGACATGCAGGAGAAACCTATGTCTTCGACAACTTCAACGACCGCTCCGGCGGCACCGTCGCGCCTGAGCTTTGGGCGCATCTGGGATAACTTCGGCATGCTGGTGGTGTTTGCCGCGCTGTTCCTCGCCTGTATGGTGTTTGTGCCCAATTTCGCCAGCCTTATCAATATGAAAGGGCTGGGACTGGCTATCTCCATGTCCGGCATGGTGGCCTGCGGTATGCTGTTCTGCCTGGCCTCCGGTGACTTCGACCTCTCGGTGGCTTCGGTGATTGCCTGCGCGGGTGTGACCTGCGCGGTGGTAATCAACCTGAGCGAAAGCCTGTGGATTGGGGTCGGTGCCGGTCTGCTGCTCGGCGTGGCCTGCGGCTTCGTTAACGGCTTCGTCATCGCTAAGCTGAAAATCAACGCGCTGATCACCACCCTGGCGACCATGCAGATTGTGCGCGGTCTGGCCTATATTTTCTCCGACGGTAAAGCGGTGGGCATTGAAGACGAGCGCTTCTTTGCGCTGGGCTACGCCAGCTGGCTTGGCGTACCGGCACCGGTGTGGCTGACGATTATCACCCTTGCGCTGTTTGCCTTCCTGCTGAATAAAACCACCTTTGGCCGCAACACGCTGGCTATCGGCGGCAACGAAGAAGCTGCCCGCCTGGCCGGGGTGCCGGTGGTGCGTACCCGGATCATCATCTTTATTCTCTCCGGCCTGGTGTCGGCGGCGGCGGGCATTATCCTGGCCTCGCGCATGACCAGCGGCCAGCCGATGACCTCGATTGGCTATGAGCTGATTGTGATCTCGGCCTGCGTGCTGGGGGGCGTATCGCTGAAGGGCGGCATTGGTAAAATTTCCTATGTCATCGCGGGCGTCCTGATCCTGGGGACGGTTGAAAACGCTATGAACTTATTGAATATCTCGCCTTTCTCACAGTACGTGGTGCGCGGTTTGATATTGTTAGCAGCAGTGATTTTTGACCGCTACAAACAGAAAAATAAAGCAGCCTGATAAGGGGACGCATTATGTACCATCGCCTGGCACCGGTCGCACAATCTAACCCGCTTTTACCCGGTTATCAGTTCGGTGCCTGGCTGGTGGCCGGGCTGACGCCGATTAACGCCGACGGGCCGCTCGATTTCTTCGTCGACCGGCCTCACGGCATGAAGGGCTATATTCTTAATCTGACGGTGAAAGGGCGCGGACGCATTTTCGACGGCGAAAACGCCTTCGACTGCGAAGAGGGCGATCTGCTGCTGTTCCAGCCGAAAACCCCGCACTACTATGGCCGCTCGCCGGACAGCGACGCCTGGCATCACCGCTGGGTCTATTTCCGCCCGCGCGCCTACTGGAGCGACTGGCTGTCGTTTCAGGACGAAGTGCAGGGCGTGGGGCGGTTGCATCTTCCCGAAGCGCTGCGCGGGGAGTTTGACCGCCTGTTCGCCAGTATTGAAAACACCCATAACTCCGGGCGACGCTTCGCGGAAGAGCTGGCAATGAATCTGCTGGAGCGCCTGCTGCTGCGTGCGGTAGAGGAAGATCCGCGCAGCCATCAGCAGGTCCGCGACTCGCGGGTGATTGAAGCCTGCCAGTATGTCACCAGCAACCTGGCGGCCGAGGTGAAAATTGAAGAGGTTGCCAAACACGTCTGCCTGTCGCCTTCGCGGCTGGCGCACCTGTTCCGCGAGCAGATGGGGGTCAATCTGCTGCGCTGGCGCGAAGACCAGCGGGTGATCCGCGCCAGGCTGCTGCTGCAGACTACCCAGGAACCCATCGCCAGTATCGGGCGTGAAGTGGGCTATGACGACCAGCTTTACTTTTCCCGCGTCTTCCGTAAACGGGTTGGCGTCAGCCCCAGCGATTTCCGCCGCCGCAGCCTGGATGCGCACGATGCGCTGGTCGCTCAGGAAACATGGTACGTACCGCGGCGTGCTAATGAATAAAAATCAGAATGATTTCAGCTTGTCCTCTCTGGGCCGATCGTCTTAAATCAATGGGTAACCAATGAGGAAAAGTGATGACTGATAAAATACGTGTAGGGCTGGTGGGCTATGGTTTCGCCAGTAAGACGTTTCATGCGCCGCTGATTGCCGGAACGGCAGAAATGGAGCTGGCGGCGGTTTCCAGCAGCGATGCCGCCAAGGTTCATGCCGACTGGCCTTCGGTGCAGGTAGTATCCGATCCTCAGGCGCTGTTCGACGATCCGACCATCCAGCTGATCGTCATTCCCACCCCGAATGACACTCACTTCCCGCTGGCGAAAGCCGCGCTGGATGCGGGTAAAAACGTGGTGGTGGATAAACCATTTACCGTGACACTGTCACAGGCACGCGAGCTGGATGCGCTGGCAAAATCCAAAGGTCTGCTGCTGTCGGTGTTCCATAACCGCCGCTGGGACAGCGACTTCCTCACCGCCAAGTCGCTGCTGGCTGAGGGAACCCTCGGTGAAGTACGTTACTTTGAGTCGCACTTCGATCGTTTCCGTCTGGAAGTGAAACAGCGCTGGCGCGAGCAGAAAGGCCCGGGCAGCGGCATCTGGTACGATCTGGGGCCGCATCTTATCGATCAGGCACTGCAGCTGTTCGGTTCCCCGGTAGCGATTAACGTCGACACCGCCGAGCTGCGTCCCGGCGCGCAGACTACCGACTATTTCCACGCCACGCTGATTTATCCTCAGCGCCGCGTGGTGCTGCACGGCAGCATGCTGGTGGCGGCGGAATCCCCGCGCTATCAGATCCACGGCACGCAGGGCAGCTACGTGAAATATGGCCTTGACCCGCAGGAAGATGCGCTGAAAGCGGGCGCGCGTCCGCCGCAGGAAGACTGGGGCTACGATATGCGCGACGGCGTGGTGACGCTGGTCAACGGTGACGTGCTGGCGGAGAAAACGCTGCTGACCATTCCGGGCAACTATCCGGCGTACTATGCGGCGATCCGTGACGCGCTGAACGGCGTGGGTGAGAACCCGGTGAAAGCCGAAGAGGCGATTCAGGTGATGGAGCTGATTGAGCTGGGCCTGCAGTCTGCCGAGAAACGCCAGACTCTGTCGCTGAGATAATCTGAGCCGCCCAGGGTAGATCCTGTGACAGGGGTTAATTTGGGCGGTCAACGTAAGATACTGTCGTTGAATTAATCTGGCCCGCCGGGACTTATCCGGAACGTGACATGCCTAATAACTGCCGCCGCCTGTCGGATCTCTATCCGTCATGCGGCGGCAGTTTTTTTATTTTCCTGCTGAGCAAATTAACCCGCGACGCGAGCCTGCACCGCGGCTTTTTCCGCTTCGTTCAGGAAGGCGATTTTCAGGCCGTTCTCCTGCGCGGTACGCATCTGCTGCTGGCTCAGCCCGGCTGCCGGCGCGGCAACCTCATATTCATGACCAATCTCGATACCCTGAACCGCCGGGTCGTCGGTGTTGATGGTGGCCAGAATGCCGTGTTCCAGGAAGGCTTTCAGCGGATGGCCCGCCAGCGACGCCACGGTGCTGGTCTGGATATTGGAGGTCAGGCAGGATTCAATGCCGATGCCGTTCGCCGCCAGATAATCCATCAGTGCTCGATCCTCAATCGCCTTCACGCCGTGGCCGATACGTTCTGCCCCCAGCTCGCGAATCGCCTGCCAGATGCTTTCAGCTCCGGCGGCTTCGCCAGCGTGCACGGTGATGCGCAAACCGGCATCGCGCGCGCGGTTGAAGTGGCTGAGGAACTGATTGCCCGGGAAGCCCAGTTCATCACCGGCCAGATCCAGCGCGGTGATGCCGTCGCGGTGGGCCAGCAGGGCATCCAGCTCGCGCAGGCAGGCCTGTTCCCCGAAGGTGCGGCTCATAATTCCGATCAGGCGCACGTCGATATTGTGTGCGGCGCAGCCCGCCTTCACGCCATCAATCACCGCTTCGACCACGCCGTCGACCGGCAGGTGATGGGTCATTGCCATATAGCCCGGGGAGAAACGCAGTTCGGCGTAGTGGATACCGGCGCGCGCGGCATCCTCAACGTTTTCCTGCGCCACGCGGCGGCAGGCATCCAGCGATCCGAGGACTTTAACGCCCCAGTCGAGTTTGTTGAGGAAGCTGACCAGATCCGGTTCGGTTTCGATGACCTGCACGTGCGGGCGCAGGGTTTCCAGGGTGCTGGCGGGCAGGGTGAGGTTAAATTCACGGCCCAGGTCGAGGATAGTTTGCGCACGAATGTTGCCATCAAGGTGGCGATGAATATCGGTAAGGGGAAGCAGGCGGTCGATCATGGTCGGCACTCTTGAGGTGATGAAAAAGTGCAGAGCATTATAAAAACTTATTGCGCAACAGTACCAGTTATTTGCGCAAATGGGCGTGCGGTTGCTGGTTTATTGGGCGAAACGGTTGTTTGCAGGGGCGTGAGTAGCGCTGATAATGGCGTCTGTGTTGGGTTGTTTGAGTTGTTTGAGTTGTTTGAGTTGTTTGCAGGGGCGGGAGCGGGAGCTGGCTGGCTGTGCCCCCGGTCGGGCGGGTCCTCGCGCCGCGTTGCAGTCCCTTCACTTCGCTCGTCAGCCGGTCGGACCGCCACAGACGGGCCGTCCTGGCCCGGCTGTGACTTTTGCCCGCGTCCCTGCGGTCAAATCCTGGCTTCCTTTCTACGTTCAGCGCTGCGGATTGCCCGCCCGGGGGCACGGCCAGCCTGCTTTCTGACTGTTGTATTGCCTGAAAGCGAAAAGCGATGAAATTATCAATGGGGCAGCAGAGACTGAACTTCAGATACAGCTTCAATAACAGCGAGGTTTGCTCTGACAGTTTCAGACGTATGACCGGTTCTTTATGCTGTGTTGTTTGCAGCGTCGGGAGTTAGCGCTGGCTGGCCGTGCCCCGTTCGGGCGGGTCCTCGCGCCGCGTTGCGGTCCCTTCACTCCGTTCGTCAGCCGGTCGGACCGCCACAGACGGGCGTCCTGCCCGGCTGTGTCTTTCACCCGCGTCCATGCGGGTGAATCCTGGCTTCCTCTCTGCGCTCAGCGCTGCGGATTGCCCGCTCGGGGGCACGGCCAGCCTGCTTCCTGACTTTTATTTTGCCTGAAAATTAAACGGCTTTAACTGTGAATTCCACTTTGGAATCAGGATCCAGATTGGTTGCAAATTTCGGAGAAGGCGCTGGCTGAAAATAACTGGTTTGAAGGTATTGCTACTCGTACAACGAGATGACTTCCAAACTGTAGCGGACGCGATTTGATTGTCTGCTCTTTAAACTGACCGCATGCGAAATCACACTTTGGTCGTAGACGTAGCTTTTGTCCAAATCTAAAAGCGATGAAATGATGAATTGGGGCAGCCTCTGTTGCTGAGTAAGGGCATCCGCAGCGCTGAGGTGGAGACATTGAGCCAGGAGACGACAGCAGGGAGGCTGGCGTCAGGCCGGGCTTGAACAGGGATGTTCAATCCTGGCCGATCCGTTCGGCGCAATGGCGTAACCAAAGGGACCGCAACGCGGCGCGAGGACCGCCCTGAAGCAGCAGCAGAGGCTGCACCCTCCACAAGGTTCAACCAGCGCTGACCAGCGTTTGTATTGAGTGACATTGTAACGTTAAGGAAATTAGCTACTGTTACCAGGGCATCGATGGTGAGTTGTTTGTCGGATTGGGAGTAGGCGCTGGCTGGCCGAACCCCCGGTCGGGCGGGTCCTCGCGCCGCGTTGCGGTGCCTTCACTTCGTTCGTCAGCCGGTCGGAGCGCCACAGACGGGCCGTCCTGGCCCGGCTGTGACTTTTGCCCGCGTCCCTGCGGTCAAATCCTGGTTTCCTCTCTGCGTTCAGCGCTGCGGATCGCCCGACCGGGGGCACAGCCAGCCTGCTCTCTGACTTCTGCGTTGGCTGAAAATAAATGGTTTGAAGGTATTGCTGCTCATACAACGAGATGACTTCCAAACTGTAGCGGACGCGATTTGATTGTCTGCTCTTTAAACTGACCGCATGCGAAATAACACTTTGGTCGTAGACGTGGCTTTTGTCTAAATCTAAAAGCGATGAAATGATGAATGGGGGCAGCCTCTGCTGCTGAGAAAGGGCATCCGCAGCGCTGAGGTGGAGACATTGAGCCAGGAGACGACAGCAGGGATGCTGGCGTCAGGCCGGGTTTGAACAGGGATGTTCAATCCTGGCCGATCCGTTCGGCGCAATGGCGTAACCGAAGGGACCGTGCTTCGCACGGCGCGAGGACCGCCCTGAAGCAGCAGCAGAGGCTGAACCCCATACACCGCTCCCCAGCCCCAGACATAAAAAAACCGCCATCAAAAGATAGCGGTTTTGCAGTTCTGGATCTCTACCGAAATCAGTTCTGCGGAGCAACCTGTGGCTGCGCTTCAGGTGCTACCTGCGGCTGTGCTTCCGGGGACTGAGCCGGAACCTCTTCACCACCACCCAGCATATAACGCGACAGGAACTGCTCCAGCGGCATCTTCTCACCGTTCATCGTCACCTGACCGGTGGCGTACTGCAGCGTGGTCAGAATATTATTATCCTTCTGCGTGGTCAGCTTAAACATCTGACCCATCGCGGCCAGACCTTTAACCTGCTGATCAGCCAGCTTGCCAGCCTGATCCTTATCATAGCCTTCGGTCATCGCCACATGCGTCATCATCTCGGTCGCCATATCCATCGAGATCTGCAGCTTACCGTCCAGGGATTTCAGCACATTATCCACCTGCTGACCCACGGTCTGAGCAGGTGCGGTGGCCGCGGCAGGATCTTTAAACTGCACGGCAAGATTGAAACTGCTCTCGCCTTTATCATTGCTCCAGCTCAGCGGGGCGACGGTCACCGAAGGATTACCCTTCAGCAGCAGCGGCAGGTTGGCCGCCAGCAGTTCGCTCACGCGCTGCTGATAAACTTCCGGGTTATTCTGAATCGCCGGATCGCTGGTCAGCGCCATCACCTGATTGTTGTACTGCGTGGAGAACTGCTTCATCGCCTTGCCGTCAAAGTCGGCCAGTTTGATTAACAGCTTCCCGTGGCCGAAGTCCTGGCCCTGCAGCTTAAGGCTATCCAGGGTGTAATCAATCTGGCCTGAAACGCGATTATCCTTTGAATCAAAGGTCGATTTACCGTTCAGATTCTCCAGCGTCAGTGCTTCTTTATCACTGACCGTTGCGCTCAGCTTTTTCAACGCCAGATTCTGATCGCCAATGCGCAGACCTTCCGGGCTGAGGTGGCTGTTAGCATCCAGCTTCAGGCCGTTAATGGTGAACAGCACCGGCATCTCCAGCTCGTTTTTGCTGGCGATGGAGACGCTGTCGATATTACCGTCGAACTTAACCGCGTCGCCTTTCGAGTCCGCGGCGATCGTCAGCGTACCGCCGTTGAAGGCAAAGCGCTCGCCGGTTTGCACATTGCTGTAATCGGCCGGCAGCAGGCGCACATCGGAATCCGTGCTGCCGCTGTAGCCAATACGGGTTTCAACCTGAACGATGGACTGACCCTTGGCGATCTCGAACAGCTTCTTGACCGGATCGGTATTCTCTAACTCACTGTGCACCGAAGCCATGCTCGGGATCAGGTTGAATTTTTTCAGCTGGGCCAGCGGGAAGGGACCGTGATCGATGGTTTCCTTCATCACAATGCTCTGGCCGGGCTTCAGAATGGAGTTATCTTCCGTTTGTGAACTGGACTGAAGAATCAGACGCACGGTGCTGCTGAACAGGCCGCGCTGATAATCCTGATAGCTCAGCTGCAGGCGGCTTTCCGGAGCCGTATCGCGAATCTGCGCGTTCGCTTGCTGTACCAGCCGATCCATGTTTTTTTCCAGCTGCTTACCGGTAAGCCAGGCGCCTCCGGTCCAGATAACGCCCAGGGCAATGACCACGCCGACGGCAATCTTGGTTTTTTTCATCTGTAAGTCGTCCTTTTTGATTCACGAACGCCGGTTAACCGCTTCAAACCCTGCAGGCAACATAGTGGCGAATAAAAAACGCCTTACGGCGTTTTTGTGGAATAACTTCAATAATATTAGCAATTATGGCGCAATACGTCAGCCGCAATTAGCCAGATCGTTAAACGCACGCGCAACGCGACCGCTTCCGCTCAGGGTAACCGGCGATTCGCTGGCGGCCACAAAGGCGGATTCACCCGGCTTCAGGGTGAGCTGCTGTTCGCCGCTGGCCAGCTCGGCCTCTCCTTCAATACAGAAAATAATCGCCGCGCTCTGCTGTTCAACGCTCAGCGGCTCGGCGGTCAGGGTATGGATAGCGAACGCAAAATCCTCAACCGGGATCGGGAAAGTCTGGGTGTTTCCCTGCTGAACCGGCACCGTCAGCAGCGTGTTGGCCGGTTTTTCGACGAACTTAAGGTTGGCCAGCAGCTCGGGAATATCAATGTATTTTGGCGTCAGGCCTGCGCGCAGAACGTTGTCGGAGTTGGCCATAATCTCCAGCGCCACGCCGTTCAGGTAGGCGTGCGGGGTTTCGGCGAACAGGAACATCGCTTCACCCGGCTGCAGCTCAATCACGTTCAGCAGCAGAGGGGAAAACAGCCCGCTGTCGTCAGGGTAAACCTCGGCGATGCTGCTGATGGTCTGCCACGGTTCGCCCGCATCGGCGGTCAGCTGTTCGCGCAGAACAGCCAGCGCGTGCGCCTTCACGTCACCGTCCATTGACAGCAGGCTGGCAAACAGTTCGGACAGGTTTGCCGCATTCGGCGACTGGATAAATTTCTCAATCGCCGGGTGCGCAGCGGCAACCGGCAGCAGCAGGCTGGCGATTTCCGGCAGCGGGCGGAAGCCGTTGATCGCCTGGAACGGGGTCAGCGCGTAGACCAGCTCCGGCTTATGGTTATCATCTTTATAGTTGCGGTTAGCGGCGTCGATCGGGATCCCCGCCGCATTTTCGCGGGCAAAGCCTTCAATCGCGGCAGATTTGCTGGGATGCACCTGAATGGACAGCGGCTGATCGGCACACAGCACTTTGAACAGGAAGGGCAGCTCATTAAAACGTTTCGCCACGGCTTCGCCCAGCAGCGCGGTTTTATCAGCGGCAATCACCTCGCGCAGCGACTGCGGGGCACCCTCCACGATAACCTGTGAGGAGCTTTTCGGGTGCGCGCCCATCCACAGCTCCGCCATCGGCTGCTGCGATGGATTCTCAATGCCGTACAGCTCGGTCAGCGCCGTTTTACTTCCCCAGGCATAATTTTGCAGCGAATTGATTAATTTTTGCATGATGTGTCCCTGTTAAACCCTGTTCAGGTAGCTAATTGCCGATAGTAATACCGAAAGAATACCCTGGAAGACAATCCGAAAAATCCGCTTTAAAACAATCGGAGTGCAATAAACGCGAATGAGTCGCATAATGTTAAATAGTTGTATGCAAAAATATGGCCCGCAGTATCTGGCCGCCGGTTAGCAAAAACGGGCCATTTAAATCATATGTTTGTGCTAAAGGAGAGAGAGGAATGGCAGCCCACCGCATTGAAAAAGACTCAATGGGACCTATCGAAGTACCGGCTGATAAACTTTGGGGCGCGCAGACCCAACGTTCACTGGAACACTTTCGCATCTCAACGGAAAAAATGCCCGTCGAACTGGTTTATGCTCTGGCGCTGACCAAGCGCGCCGCAGCAAAGGTGAACAACGATCTCGGCCTGCTGCCGGGTGACCGTGCCGGCGCGATTATCAGCGCAGCGGATGAAGTGCTGGCCGACAGGCACGCGGCTGAATTCCCTCTCGCCATCTGGCAGACCGGTTCCGGTACGCAAACCAACATGAACATGAATGAGGTGCTTGCCAACCGCGCCAGCGAAATTCTTGGCGGTGAGCGCGGCATGTCGCGCCTGGTTCATCCCAACGACGATGTGAATAAAAGCCAGAGCTCCAACGATGTCTTCCCGACGGCGATGCATGTTGCTGCGGTTGTTGCCGTGCAGGAACACCTGCTGCCGCAGCTGAAAGTGCTGCAAAAAACGCTGAACGATAAGGCCGAAGCCTATAAAGACATCGTGAAAATTGGTCGTACCCACCTGCAGGATGCCACGCCGCTGACGCTGGGCCAGGAAATTTCCGGCTGGGTTGCCATGCTGGCACACAGCCTGAAGCATATCGAACAGAGCATTCCTCACGTCGCCGAGCTGGCGCTGGGCGGCACCGCCGTGGGCACCGGCCTCAACACCCACCCGGAATACGCGGTACGCGTGGCGAAAGAGCTGGCCGATTTAACCAAACAGCCGTTTGTTACCGCGCCAAACAAGTTTGAATCGCTGGCCACCTGCGATGCGCTGGTGCATGCGCACGGCGCGCTGAAAGGCCTGGCGGCGTCGCTGATGAAAATTGCCAACGACGTGCGCTGGCTCTCTTCCGGTCCGCGCTGCGGCATCGGCGAAATCGCCATCCCGGAAAACGAGCCGGGCAGCTCAATCATGCCGGGTAAAGTGAACCCGACGCAGTGTGAAGCGCTGACCATGCTTTGCTGTCAGGTGATGGGTAACGATGTGGCGCTGAACATCGGCGGCGCGTCCGGTAACTTCGAGCTTAACGTTTATCGCCCGATGGTGATCCACAACTTCCTGCAGTCGGTGCGCCTGCTGGCCGACGGCATGGACAGTTTCAATCACCACTGCGCGGTGGGTATCGAGCCGAATCGTGACCGCATCACCCAGCTGCTGAACGAGTCGCTGATGCTGGTGACCGCGTTGAATACCCACATCGGCTACGACAAGGCCGCCGAGATCGCCAAGAAAGCGCATAAGGAAGGGCTGACGCTGAAAGGCTCGGCGCTGAAGCTCGGCTACCTGACGGAAGAAGAGTTTGATGCGTGGGTGCGCCCGGAAGAGATGGTGGGCAGCATGAAAGTCTGATGCGCCTTTGCGTTCAGCATAAGCCAGGCATCTGCCTGGCTTTTTTTATGCGCTCGCATCGCCCGGCAGACGGGCATCAGGCGAGGCGATCGGTATAGAGATACAGCCGGGGGATCAGCATAAACAGCGGCTGGGCCAGCGGCTTGTGGCGATGATTAACGTTATCCGCATCATAGTTGAGCAGTTCGCCCAGCACGGGAACGCTGGCCGTATCCTTGCACAGCACGATGAGCGGAGAGGGGCAGGCCAGCTGGGTCTGCTTTTGCGTATCGCTGTTCCATACCCGGGCGATAGGCTGGACCTTCACCGGGCGCTTGATTTTCAACCGCGCCGTATTGGGCAGGGATTTGATGGACTCTATTTCCTGCGCCACCTTTTCCGCCCACTGCTCGCGGCTCCACGGGGCGACGGCGCGCCCGGCGTTCAGGCTTTTCTGCAGTTTTTCCAGCATCTCATCGCGGCTGACGTTTTTAATAATATGTTTGTTGGCCCAGCCGAAGCGCACCGAGTCGGGATTATCCAGCAGCGTAATCGTCCGGTAGGCATTGAGGGTGATCAGTCCACGCTGGTGCGCGTGTACGAATTCAAACCGTTCTTCGCTGGGCAGGCCGGAGTCGACGGTGATGATTTTTTCCAGCCGTTTCTTTAACCCGTTAACCCGTTCAACCTGCTGGTGAAGCAGGGCAGACTGCCCGGCATCCGCCTGCAGGCACAGCGCGCCGGGCAGGCGAACGGCGGACTTGGTGCTGATTTTTTCCGACTGGTGCTGCATAAACAGGCGGCAGTAATGCGCCAGCGCGCGATCCCGGGCGGCCTGACCGACGCGTTGCTCCACGGCGATCTGCGTCATCGGGTCGGACTCTTTCCCTTTTTCCACGGCGGGCAGCTCAAAAACGCGGGCGGCCAGCAGGCGTAAGGTGAGGATCTGTTGCTGCAGGTCGTTAAGCCCGGACTCCAGCTCCGCCACGCAGTGGTGCAGGTCTTCTACGGCATGATACTGATTCATCGCAACCTCATTAGTTACAACATACTAATGAGTATAGTGAGCAGAGGCGCTCATATCAACACCGGCGTGCGTTTTTTTCAGCAGAAGAAAACAGGAAAAGGGCCGATGCAGGGACATCGGCCCGGAAGAGGGAACAGATTACAGCTTTTTATGGTGCAGCCTGGCCGCGACCAGCAGAGACAGCAGCAGCATGACGCTGATGAACGCGGTAATGCCCAGCCAGCCAAAGTTATGCCAGAACACGCCGCCCAGCGTACCGGCAACGCTGGAGCCCAGATAGTAGCTGAACAGATAGAGGGAAGAGGCCTGGCCTTTAGCCCGGCGTGCACGCGGTCCAATCCAGCCGCTGGCGACGGAGTGCGCGGCGAAGAATCCGGCGGTGAACAGCATCATGCCCGGCAGAATAAGCCAGACATTGCTGAACAGCGTAATCAGCAGGCCGCTCAGCATCACCAGGGTCGAAAACAGCAGTACCGGTGAACGGCCATATTTCACCGTCATTGCGCCCGCTTTTGGCGAGCTCCATGAACCGGTGAGATACACCACCGACAGCAGACCTACCACGGCCTGGCTCAGCGAATAGGGCGGAGCCAGCAGGCGATAGCCAATATAGTTAAACAGCGTAACGAAAGATCCCATCAGCAGAAAACCTTCTGCGAACAGCAGAGGCAGCCCGCTGTCGCGCCAGTGAAGGCGGAAATTAATCGCCAGCGTACGCGGTTTCAGGGGCGTGGGGCGGAAGTGCCGCGAGTCCGGCAGAATTTTCCAGAACATCACTGCGGAAGCCAGTGCGAAACAGCCAATCACCGCCACCGCGACGCGCCAGCTGCTGTAATCGGTAATGATGCCGCTGAACAGGCGTCCACTCATCCCGCCGATGGAGTTGCCGCTGATGTACAGCCCCATTGAAAAGGCGACCACCGTGGGGCTGATCTCCTCGCTGAGATAGGTCATTCCCACCGCCGCCACGCCGCTGAGCGACAGACCGGTCAGCGCACGCATAACCAGAATGCCGTGCCAGCTGGTCATCGTTGATGACAGCAGCGAGAAAATCGCCGCCAGCATCAGCGATGTCACCATCACCGGCTTGCGGCCCAGCGCATCGGAAAGCGGGCCGGTGAACAGCATGCCCAGCGCGAGGAATCCGGTCGCGATGGAGAGGGAAATACTGCTGCTGGCAGGCGTAACGCCAAACTCCTGAGACAGCACCGGCAAAATGGGCTGGACGCAGTAGAGCAGGGCGAAGGTGGCCAGCCCGGCGGAAAACAAAGCCAGCGTGACGCGCATAAACTGCGGCGACCCGCGGTTGATGTAAACGCTGGCGGGGTTATAGCGGGGGGCGAGGCGGCTGGCAGGCTCTTCAAGCGTAGCGGCATGCGTTGAGCGATTCACTTCAGGTTCCTTAGCGGGTGGGCTGGGTATCTCCATGGAAAAGATAAGAAAAACCTATTATGATGTCTAATATATTAATTATCTCAAATGATATGTTTAAAATATGAATATCGAGCTTCGCCACCTGCGCTATTTTATTGCCGTTGCTGAAGAGCTGCATTTCGGCCGCGCCGCGCAGCGGCTAAATATTTCCCAACCGCCGCTGAGCCAGCAAATCCAGATCCTTGAACAGGAAATAGGGGCCAGGCTGTTTGCCCGGACCAACCGCAGCGTGCGCCTGACGGCCGCCGGAAGGCAGTTTCTGCTGGATGCCCGCTTAATTCTGCAGGGCGTTGCTCAGGCGGCTGATAAAGCGGCGCGACTGCATCGCGGCGATGAGGGGGAGCTGCGCATAGGTTTTACGTCTTCCGCGCCGTTTATCAGCGTGGTGTCCGACGCGCTGTTTACTTTTCGCCAGCGCTATCCGGCCGTCCACCTGCAAATGCAGGAGATCAACACCCGCCAGCAGCTTGCTCCGCTGATTGACGGGCGGCTGGATCTGGGGGTGATGCGCAACACGCCGCTACCGGAGACGCTGGACCATCAGCTGATCCTGCAGGAGCCGATGTATGCGCTGGTTCACCGCGATCACCGGCTGGCCGGACGCGAGGAGATAAGCGTGGGCGAACTGGCGAAAGAGCCGTTTGTTTTTTTCGATCCCCAGGTCGGCACCGCGCTGTATACGGAGATTTTAACCCTGCTTCAGCGCTATCAGATTGAGCCGAATATCGCGCAGGAAGTGGGCGAAGCGATGACGATTATCGGCCTGGTTTCCACCGGGCTGGGCGTGTCAATTTTACCCGCGTCTTTCCGCCGGGTTCGGCTGGCGGACGTCGTCTGGATCCCCCTGCAGGAACGGGATGCGCTGTCGCAGGTCTGGCTGGTCTGGTCGCGACTGCGGGAGCGTCCGGCAGTAATGTCCGCAATGATGTCACTGCTGCTCCCCGACGACTAAATCGTGGAAAACATGAGCGCTATTCTGTGGTTTATGTGCTGCAAATCACATATCGAATCAAATATTTGACCTTGTGTGCGAAGTGTTTCACCATGAGCGGTAAGCTTTATTTTGAAGCGTGAAAATAAGCGGGAGCTGGGGTGTGATTGCGGACAATCAGCCTGGTCATATTGACCAGATCAAACAGACCAATGCCGGTGCGGTCTATCGGCTTATCGACCGGTTTGGCCCTATCTCGCGCATTGAACTGTCAAAAAAGGCGCAGCTGGCCCCCGCCAGTATTACCAAGATTGTCAGGGAAATGCTGGAAGCGCATCTGGTGAAAGAAACCGAATTCCAGGAGCCGGGCAGCCGCGGCCGTCCCGCCGTCGGGCTGGTACTGGATACGGAAGCCTGGCATTTTCTTTCGGTGCGCATCGGCAAAGGCGATATCACCATCGCCCTGCGGGATTTAAGCAGCAAACTGGTTGTAGAACAGCAGTTTGCACTGCCGCCCGCCGATCCTGAACCGCTGCTTCAGCGTATTATCCATGTTATCGATCGGTTCTTCGTCATCCATCAAAGCCTGTTAGAGCGACTGACGGCCATCGCGATCACCCTGCCGGGCAGAGTCAACGGTCAGGCCGGCATTGTCCACCGCATGCCGTTTTACCAGGTTGATGATATGCCGCTGGGGCCGGAACTGCAGTTGAGAACCGGGCTGCCGGTCTTCATTCAGCACGATATTTGCGCCTGGACCATGGCGGAATCGCTGTTTGGCGCCTCGCGCGATGCCAGCGATGTGCTGCAGGTAGTTATCGATCATAACGTCGGTGCCGGGGTGATTACCGGCGGCCGGCTGCTGCACGGCGGGGGCGCAACGCTGGTGGAGATCGGCCATACGCAGGTCGATCCCTGGGGAAAACTCTGCTACTGCGGCAATCACGGCTGCCTGGAAACCGTCGCCAGCACCGAGAACATGCTGGAGCTTGCCGCCCAGCGGATGCAGGCGTCTATGAGTTCCTCATTGCACAATCAGCCGCTGTCCATTGAAACCCTGTGCGACGCGGCGCTCGGCGGTGATCAGCTGGCCTGCGATATTATCACCGGCGTCGGCGGCAGCATTGGCCGCATTCTGGCCATTATGGTGAACCTGTTTCATCCGCAGAAAATCCTGATCGGCTCCCCGCTTAACCGCGCACACGCGATATTATTCCCGGCCATCGACGCCTGCATCCAGCAGCAGTCGCTGCCCGACTACGGCGCCACGCTGTCGGTAGAGCCCACCGAGTTTCTCAACCAGGGAACCATGCCCGGTGCGGCGCTGGTTAAAGATGCACTTTATAACGGCTCGCTGCTGATCAAATTACTGCAGGGATAACGAATCCACTAAATATTGCGCCAACGCAATCTACGCCGCCAGGCGCTGCCCTACAATTTTCGCTCCATTACTTTCAAAAGTTTAGCTGTGGGCCAGACAGGGCCGACTGGAGCTGTTCATGCATAGACGTTTTTTTGTCACCGGAACCGATACTGAGGTCGGTAAAACGGTGGTTTCACGAGGGATGCTGCAAACCCTCGCCGCTGGCGGCAAGCATGCCGTTGGCTACAAGCCGGTTGCGAAAAGCAGCCAGCAAACGGAAGAGGGGCCGCGTAATAAAGATGCACTGGTACTGCAGGCGTCTTCTTCCCTTCAGCTGCCTTATCAGGCCATTAATCCGGTGACGCTGCTTGATGATGAAATCAGCACCAGCCTTCAGTCGTTTAGCTACTCCACTTTGAGCAGCGGGCTGCATGCGCTGGATGAACAGGCTGATTATGTGGTGACGGAAGGAACCGGCGGCTGGCGGAGCTTAATGAGCGATCGGCGGCCGCTGTCCGACTGGGTGGTTCAGGAGCAGATGCCGGTCGTCCTGGTCGTGGGCATCAAGCTGGGATGCGTCAGCCACGCGCTGCTGACCGCGCAGGCGATACTGCACGACGGGCTGCCTCTGCTCGGTTGGGTTGCTAACCGAATCAACCCGGGCCTGGCGCACTATGCGGAAATTATTCACGTCCTGCAGGATAAAATCCCCGCGCCGCTGCTGGGCGAGCTCCCTTATCTGCCCCGTGCGGAAACGCGTGACCTGTCACGCTATTTCGATCTGTCGCCGCTGAATTTATAAATCCTGTAACGTGGGCGAACCGGTAAAAGAGTTCGCCCCGGCAGCATGAATCTTTGAACCCACGCCGCAAAAAGCCACGCTTTTCGTTTACTATCCTTACCTTATCTTGCTTTAATCCCGTACTGACCTCACAGAAGAACGGATAACCGTTGATGTCATTAGTGACGTTGTCACTTATGCAGAGCGCACAATCCGAAAACTCCACGGCAAAATTTGGTACACACTTAGCAGGGAAGCAACGAAAAGGAATCCCATGTCAGAGAATACAATTAACATCGTCACCCGGCGTCACTGGGTGCTGATCGCCTGCATGCTGTCGATGTTCATGGCAGCGATAGAAGTCACCATCGTCGCCACGGCTATGCCCACCATCGTGACCGAGCTGGGCGGCTTCTCACAGTTTGGCTGGGTGTTTTCAATTTATCTGCTGACCCAGGCCGTCACCGTCCCCATTTACGGGCGGCTGGCCGATATGTGGGGGCGCAAGCGGGTATTCTTTATCGGTGCCGGGCTGTTTCTGCTGGGGTCAATACTCTGTGGATTTGCCAGCAGCATGGGCTGGCTGATCCTGTTTCGCGCTTTCCAGGGGTTGGGTGCCGGGGCCATTATGCCGTTGACCTCAACGATCATTGCCGACGTATACCCACCCAAAGAGCGCGCGGGCGTGCAGGGCTGGCTTTCCAGCGTGTGGGGCGTGGCAGCGATCGTCGGCCCGTTAACCGGGGCATGGCTGGTGCAGCATTTCAACTGGGCGCTGGTTTTCTGGGTTAACGTGCCGATAGGCATTATTTCAATGCTGCTGCTGGTGCGCTTCTTCCCGGAAAGCCGCGAGAAATGCGAACAGCGGATAAATTTCACCGGCAGCTGCTGGCTGATGCTGACCGTCACCGCGTTGCTTACCGGATTATTACAGGCGGAATCGCTGGGCTTCTGGACGGTGCTGCCGATCGTGCTGGCGCTGCTTGCCGGATGGAGGCTGGTACGCCACGAGCGTCATTCGAGTGAGCCGCTGTTTCCGCTGGCGATCTGGCGCACCCGCACGCTGCTGGCAGGCAACGTCGGCAACCTGCTGATTGGCGCAGCCATGATGGGCATCAGCGCCTTTCTGCCTGCCTGGATCCAGGGCGTTAATGGCGGATCGCCTTTGCAGGCCGGAAGTGCGCTGGCGATGATGTCGATCGGCTGGCCGCTGGCCAGTACGTTAAGCGGCAGACTGATGCAGCGTACCTCGTATCGTTTCACCGCGCAGCTGGGTTCACTGCTGCTGATTGCGGGAACGGCGCTGCTTTTGTTCCTGCATCGTGAAAGCCCGGTCTGGCATGCCGGCCTGTCGGCGTTTGTCATCGGTACGGGAATGGGGATGACCAGCACCACCTTCCTGATTGCGGTTCAGAATACCGCGCAGTATGAGATCCGGGGGATTTGTACCGCCTCGGTGATGTTCAGTCGTATGCTGGGGTCGGCATTGGGGACGGCGGTGATGGGCGCGGTGCTGAACTATAATCTGCTGCTGCGCTTACCGCAGTTCAGCGATCCGGTACAGCAGGTGATGTCGCCCGCCGGTCGTGAGCAGCTGGCGCCCGCCAGGCTGGAAATGATCCTGACGGAGATCGCGCATTCGTTACACTGGGTGTTTGCGGTGTCGCTGGTTATTGCGTTAGGCAGTCTGGCGATGTCGCGGCTGGTTCCGGTACAAAAACCGCACTGACGGGGCAGCCGCTGGCGAGGCGCTGTGCGCTCCGCCAGCGGAGAGGGATCACTGAGCCGGGGCGTCCTGTGAAGTCCCGGCGCTGGCCGGAACGTTACTTTCGCCGTCGTTACCGTTGCGTTTGTAGACGATTTTTTGCGTATCGCTCTCGCAATGGCCGACCACCTGACCACCCGCCTGTTCGGCCTGATCGTTAGGCACGATATCCAGCGAGAAGCCGGATTCGGGTACGCCGTTGTTGATGATTTTCTGACTAATATCAGCCTTGACGCTTTCGCAAGATGCCTGAACGGCCAGCGGGCTGACAACGAGCAGGGCGGTTAACATCCACTTAGAACCTTTCATCATTTCATCCTTTTGCGTGAGAACAGCGGTAATTATAAGTCAAAAATGTCGCGGACAGCGCTCGGGTTGAGTTAAGGCCCAACGCACCCGGTACGGCAGACCCTCAAAGACGCTTACGGCGCAACGGGACGCCCGGTACGGCGATCCAGGCAGCGCAGGGTATTAGGCTCCCAGTAGGCGTTCACGTTCAGGCTTTTTTCGCAGCCGTCACGGGTATCAAAGGCGCGATCGACTTTATCAAACTCTTTCTCAACGCGATTATTCACTTTGCCACGCAGGCGATGGGTAGCGTCCCACTGCTCTTTTTCCTGGCGAGCCTGTTCCTTGCTCAGCGAATTGTCACCATTTTCAATCACCAGACGATCGGTGCGGGCCTGCGCAGTGTGTTGCACGGAGAAAAGCGCAGCCAGCAAAAGCAGTGGCAGGGTGGTTCGGGTAAGACGTTGCTGTAGTGACTTCATTCATTGTTTCCTTTCTTTACCAGACGCGAAGCATTCATAAGCGGCTACGCAGACGTTCGCACAAAGTATATCATCAGCCCTCAAATGAACGCCATTAGCCCGGCGTGCTCGTTGATGAAATGGAGAGATTTGCCCCGATGTTTATGACTATTTTTGTCTTTTTTGCTACGGCGCTGGCTGAGATTATTGGCTGCTTTTTACCCTGGCTGTGGCTGAAAAAAGGCGGTTCGCCCTGGCTGCTGCTTCCGGCCGCGCTGAGCCTGATGATTTTTGTCTGGCTGCTGACGTTGCATCCGGCGGCCAGCGGCCGGGTCTATGCCGCTTACGGCGGGGTCTATGTGGTGACGGCGCTGATCTGGCTGCGGGTTGTTGACGGCGAAAAGCTGAGTAGCTGGGACTGGGTAGGCGCGGCGGTGGCGTTTTGCGGCATGCTGATCATTGTGGCGGGCTGGGGGAAAACGGTGTAGTCGGGGATGGAG
Source organism: Erwinia sp. SLM-02 (assembly GCF_037450285.1). Taxonomy (NCBI): domain Bacteria; kingdom Pseudomonadati; phylum Pseudomonadota; class Gammaproteobacteria; order Enterobacterales; family Erwiniaceae; genus Erwinia; species Erwinia sp. SLM-02. The sequence goes on from NZ_JAQISN010000001.1 coordinate 1,466,111, forward strand.
ACGCTTAAACAGCTCCTGCTGACCTGCTGACAGCTCCCGCCTGACGCGGGAGCATGCAACGCGCAGCAAATCAGGATTTGTGCACGCGCAGACCGGCCTGGCTCTGGCCAACCGGCATCATCTCCAGGGCGCTGATGTTGACGTGCGCAGGCAGCGTGGCGACCCACCAGACCGCTTCGGTCACATCTTCCGGCGTCAGCGGCACGGCCCCATCGTATACCCCGTCGGCACGGGCATCATCGCCTTTAAAGCGCACGTTGGAAAACTCGGTGCCGCCGACCAGGCCTGGCTCAATATCGGTCACGCGCAGCGCGGTGCCGTGCAGGTCGGTACGCAGGTTAAAGCTGAACTGGCGCACGAAGGCTTTGGTGGCTCCGTAAACATTGCCGCCCGGATACGGCCAGCTACCGGCAATCGAACCCAGATTGATGATATGACCGACGTTGCGCTCCACCATACCCGGCAGGATAGCTCGCGTCATATACACCAGCCCTTTATTGTTGGTGTCGATCATATCTTCCCAGTCATCAAGGCTGGCGCGCTGTGCAGGCTCAATGCCCAGCGCCAGTCCGGCGTTGTTGACCAGCACATCAATATTGCGCCATTCGGCGGGCAGGTTGCTCAGCGCATCATCGATGCCCGCGCGGTCGCGCACGTCGAGTTTCAGGGTGTAGACATTTTCGCCGAGTTCCTCTTTCAGCGCGTCCAGGCGTTCCTGGCGGCGGCCGGTGGCAATCACCTTATGGCCCTGCGCGATAAAACGACGGGTAATGCTCTGACCAAAACCGGCTGTCGCGCCGGTAACAAATACGATCATCTCACTGTTCCTCAACACAAAATAGGGCTTCATCACCCGGAAAATTCCCTCATGCAGCGGGGATCACCATACCATCTCATGGCGGGAGTGGTAAGAAGCGAATGGTTATGATTAATAAGAAAATGTTGCACCAGCATGGTGCGATTGCCGCAGGCGTTGCCTTATTAAAGTGCCGGGAATGCCCCGCTGATGCCGCTTTCAGCGAAAGGGCTTATTGCGAATCGACAGCAACCGTTTGCCTTTAAATACGCAAACGGTTGCCTGCGAACAAATGCACAATAAATCCGAAAATTATCAAAATATAATATAACTTATTGATTTAAAGCGATTTAAAAAAATAACCGCGCTGGTATGAATATTGCAAAACAGTCGGATGCGCTTTTAAAAAAAGATCGTTCATTCTGTTCAGCTCTCATTAACCAGCACATTTCCCGCTAGTGGCGGGGCGGATTTTCCGCGGTGCTAAAAGGATCAATTATGTCAGCAGCCTGTAGCCACGCCGTTCGCGGCAGCTTTTTTGATATCACCCGGACGGTGGCCGCACCGGATGAACTCCCGGAGGCCGCCCGTTACCTCGAAGATGGCCTGCTGTTGCTCAACGGCGGGGAAATCGTCTCGCTCAGCCCCTGGGAGGAGGGACGGCTGCCGCAGGGATGCGAGCTTACCGACTACCGCGGTAAACTGATCGTTCCGGGGTTTGTCGATACGCACATCCACTATCCGCAGACCGAGATGATCGGTGCCTTTGGCGAACAGCTGCTGGAGTGGCTGAACCAGTACACGTTCCCGGTCGAGAGCCAGTACCACTGCCCGCAGCATGCCGAACGCATGTCGGCGTTCTTTCTGCAGCAGCTGTTAAGCAACGGCACCACCACCGCGCTGGTGTTCGGCACCGTACATCCGGAGTCGGTCGACGCGCTGTTCTCCGCCGCCAACGGCCTGGGGATGCGCCTGATTGCCGGAAAGGTGATGATGGATCGCCATGCGCCGGAAGCGCTGATCGAAACGCCGGAGCAGAGCTATCGTCAGACGCGTGAACTGATCGCCCGCTGGCACAACGTAGGCCGCCTGAGCTATGCGCTGACGCCGCGTTTCGCGCCCACGTCCTCCCCGCAGCTGCTGGAAAAGGTGCGCCAGCTGCGCGAGGAGTTTCCGGATGTCTGGCTACACACGCATCTGAGCGAAAATCCGCAGGAGATTGCCTGGGTGAAGGCACTGTTCCCGGAAAACAGCGGCTATCTGGATGTGTATCATCAGTATCAGCTGACCGGCCGCCGCAGTCTGTTTGCCCACTGCCTGCATCTGGAAGATGACGAATGGGACCGCCTGCACCATACCGATTCCGCCGTCGCCTTCTGCCCGACCTCGAATCTGTTCCTCGGCAGCGGTTTGTTCGATCTGAAAACCTGCTGGCAGAAAGGCGTGAAGATGGGCGTCGGGACCGATGTCGGTGCCGGCACCACCTTCAGTATGCTGCAAACCCTGGGCGAGGCCTACAAGGTGGGCCAGCTGCAGCGCTACAAACTCTCGGCCTGCGAAGCCTTTTACCACGCGACGCTCGGCGGGGCGAAAGCGCTGGATCTGGATCCGCACATCGGCAATTTTATGCCGGGCAAAGAAGCCGATTTCGTGGTTATCGATCCGGCGGTATCCGCGCTGCAAACGCTGCGTTACGGCAACAGTCGCGACATCTGGGAAAAGCTGTTTGTGCTGATGACGCTGGGCGACGACCGGAATATTGCCGCAACCTGGGTGGATGGGCGCTGCGTCTGGCAGTGTGAAAAATCGCAGCGGGCCGCATAAGCTCTTCCGTTATTGGCAGAATTCAGCGCGCAGGAAGGCATTGCTTCCTGCGCGTTTCCACGTTTATTCTGGGAGGCGTGCAACAGGGAGCAGGAGAGCAGGGAAATGCGTAGTAAATCCGCCATTTACGCCATAGTTATGGCACTGAGCGCCGGCGTGCCATCGCTGCTGGCGGCAGAATCGTTTAAGGAGAATTCGTCGATGTCCACCCGTAAGGATAACCCCTTCAGCCAGGCCAGCACGCTGCCTTACCAGGCACCGCCATTCGACCAGATCCAGGATGACGACTATCGCACCGCGCTGGAAAGCGCCATCGGGCAGAAGCGTGCTGAGGTCGCTGAGATTGCGGCTGACCCGGCACCGGCCGATTTCAACAATACCTATCTGGCACTGGAGCAGAGCGGCGAAAGCCTGCGCCGCGTCTATGGCGTATTCAACGCAATGACCGCGGGCAACACCAGCGATGCGCTGCAGGCGCTGGACGAGGACATTTCACCGAAGCTGGCCGCGCTGGACGATGAAATTCACCTCAATGCGGCGCTCTTTACCCGCCTGGATGCGGTGTATCAGCAGCGTGAGCAGCTGTCGCTGGATGACGAGTCGCTAAGGCTGGTTGAGGTCACCTGGCAGGCGTTTCAGCTGGCCGGGGCACGGCTTAACGACGCGGAAAAAACCGAGCTAAAAGCGCTGAACCAGGAATCGGCGACGCTCAGCAGCCGCTTTACCCGACGGCTGCTGGCGGCAACCAAGGCCGGAGGCCTGGCCGTGACCGACCGCCAGCAGCTTGCCGGGCTGAGCGAGGCGGAAATCGCCGTTGCCCATGCGGCGGCGGAAGCGCGCGGACTGCACTCCCAGTGGCTGCTGGCGCTGCAAAACACCACGCAGCAGCCCGCGCTTCAGTCCCTTGACGACCGCAGCACCCGTCAGGCGCTGTTCAACGCCGCCTGGACGCGGGCGGAGAAGGGCGATGAAAACGATACGCGTGAGGTGATTGCCCGGCTGGCGCAGGTGCGCGCCCGGCAGGCGAAGCTTTTGGGGTTTGACAGTTTTTCCGCGTGGAAAATGCAGGACCAGATGGCGAAAACCCCGCAGGCCGCGCTGGACTTCATGCGCCAGATCGTCCCGGCCGCCAGCGGTCGGGCAAAGCGCGAGACCGACGATATTCAGCAAATCATTACCCGCCAGCACGGCGGATTTAACCTCGCGCCGTGGGACTGGCTGTACTACGCCGAGCAGGTCCGGCGTGAACAGTACGACCTTGATGACGCCCAGCTCAATCCCTATTTTGAACTGAACAGCGTGCTGGAAAACGGCGTGTTTTATGCCGCCACGCAGCTGTACGGCATCACCTTTAAACCGCGAACGGATATTCCGGTTTATCATCCCGACGTGCGGGTTTATGAGGTGCTGGATAAGGACGGCAGCCCGCTGGCGCTGTTCTATACCGACTGGTTCCGCCGCGATAACAAGGGCGGCGGTGCCTGGATGGGCAATTTTGTTGAGCAGTCGACCCTGTCCGGCACCAAACCGGTAATTTACAACGTCGCTAACTACACCAAACCGGCGGAAGGGCATCCGGCGCTGCTTTCCTGGGATGAGGTGATCACCCTGTTCCACGAATTCGGCCACGCGCTGCACGGTATTTTTGCCGAACAGCGCTACGCCAGCCTGTCCGGGACCAATACGCCGCGCGACTTCGTTGAGTTTCCGTCGCAGATTAACGAGCACTGGGCCAGCAATGATCAGGTGTTCAGCCACTATGCGCGGCACTATCAGACCGGCGAACCGATGCCCGACGCGCTGCGCCAGCGGATGCAGGCCGCCAGTAAATTTAACAAAGGCTACGATATGAGCGAGCTGCTGGCGGCGGCGCTGCTCGACCAGCACTGGCATCTGCTGGCGGCGGATGCGCCGCTGCAGCAGGCCGACGTCATTGAGCAGCGGGCGTTACAGCAGGAAGGGCTGGACCTGCCGGCGGTGCCGCCGCGCTATCGCTCCAGCTATTTCCAGCACATTTGGGGCAACGGCTATGCCGCCGGTTACTATGCTTATCTGTGGACGCAGATGCTGGCGGATGATGGCTATGCCTGGTTTGAGGAGCACGGCGGGCTGACCGCTGAAAACGGCCAGCGCTTTCGCGATATGATCCTCTCGCGCGGCAACAGCAGCGACCTGCAGCCGCTGTTCCATCGCTGGCTGGGGCGTGAGCCACAAATAGAACCGATGCTGCATCATCGCGGGCTGAAATAGCCCGCGTACCGGCAGCGCACCGCGCGCTGCCTGACTTCATCCCCGGAGGAAAATATGGCCATTGTCGCCTGCCTGCATGCGGCCAGAAGTAATATTGCGGTTTTTGAACAGGCGCTGCTCGCCCTCGATTATCCGGACGTTGAGCTGCTGCACCGCGTGGAAAGCGATCTGTTTGACCGCGCGGTTGCGAAAAATGAGGTCACGCCGGAGATTATCGCCGCCACGCGTCAGGCGATTAACGAACTGTGCGAGCAGGCCGACGTGGTGATCGTCACCTGTACCACGCTGGGCGTAGCCGCCTTTGAAGCCGAGTTCAGCAGGCCGGTCCTGCGAATTGATGCCACGCTGGCGAAAGTCTCCTCGCGCTATCACGGTACTATTCTGGTGCTCTGCACCGCCAGCTCGACGCTGGCGTCGACGACCCGCCTGTTCAGCGCCTTTATTCCGGGTGAACGCCTGGTGGTGGAGCTGATCCCGCGTGCGTGGGCGTGGTTTAACCAGGGCGATATCGCCGGCTACCATCAGGTTATCGCTGACTACATCCGCCAGCGGCCTGAATGCGCGCTCGGCTGTATTGTTCTGGCTCAGGCATCGATGAGCGGGGCCGAAAAGCTGATCCACACCACGCTGTCGGTGCTGAGCGGCCCGCAGGTCAGCCTGCAGGCCGCGATCGACAGCCTTGCCTGATTACGACTGTATCAGCCTGGCTGCAATAACCCGCCGCTGCAGCCAGGCGTAAAGCGCCACCGCCAGCGTACAGCCTGCCAGCGTCGTTAGCATCACCCCGCCGCCAAAGCGGTCCAGCAGCAGCCCGCTGAACAGCGGTACGCTGAGGCGTGACAGGGTAAACAGGCTGGCCTGAATGCCGTAATCCACCGCCCGGTTTTCCTCACGGCTGAACGCCATCATCAGCATAAACATCAGCGCCGACAGCCCGCCGATGGCACAGGCCATCAGCGTGGAGATCGCCAGCAGCAGGCCGGCGGAGAGCCTGAGCGACACGCCCGCCGCCAGCAGCAGCAGCGACACGCCGGCAAAGAGCAGCCAGCCCGGCAGCGCGGCGCTGGCGTTGCGCCGGTTCAGCCAGCGGGCACCGATCAGGCTGACCACGGCGCCGGTGACGCTGCCGCCCACGCCCACCCACATAATCACCTGATGCATTGGCAGACCGGCATCCAGCAGCAGCGGCTTCAGCCACAGCCAGCCGCTGCCGAGGAACGGAAAAGCCAGCACGCAGAGTGGATACCAGCCTTTGCCTCCCGGCTGGCGGAAGAAACCGCGCATATCAACACGGCGGGACTCTCCCGCGGGCGGCTCCGGCAGCAGCCTGAGCAGCAGGGCGCAGAGCAGGGCGGCGGCGCTCATCAGCAGGCAGGGCAAAGCCCAGCCGTGATGCTGCCACAGCAGCAGCATGATGCCGCTGCCGCCCACCGCACCGGTAAACAGCGCGGCGGCACGCACGCTCCCCGCCCTGGCCTGCTCGCTGTCGTGAAACAGCGCAATCGCCAGGGCGTTGACCGGCACGTCGCACCAGGCCAGCAGCAGGCTACAGCACAGCAGCAGGGCAAACAGCAGGCTTTTATTCTGCTGCAGATCGAACTGGCTGAGCAGGGCGAACAGCAGCGCCAGCCCCAGCCAGAGCAGGCTTCCCCAGCTTTTATAGCGCTGACGAAACCGCCGTCCCCGTTCCACCGGCAGCGCCAGCCAGAGTTTGATCACCGCAGGCAGCGCCGCCAGCTGGAACAGGCCAAGCTGCTGGCCGCTCCAGCCCTGCTGGTGCAGGATCAGCGGCAGGCCCAGCATCAGCCAGGTCACCGGCAGCGTCAGGCTGACGTTAAACCAGAAGAACATCAGCTGCAGCAGCGCGCGGTTCACGGCTTCTCCTCACGAAAGGCACAGTGCACGTGCAGCGGCGCCATCGGAAACGGCTGCTCACCGCGATCCTCCACGCGGAAGCCCGCGTCGGTCAGCATTTGCGACAGGCTGTCGTGGTGGAAGACGTGCTTACCGCGCATCAGCAGCGGCAGAAAGAACGGCAGCACGCGGCTCACCTGCTGCGGATCGTCACCCAGCCGGGCGTGGGCGCTGATCAATACGCCGCCCGGATTCAGCCGCTGATACAGTTCGGCCAGCGTCCGCGCCGGATCGGCAACGAAATGCAGGAAAGAGGAGCACCAGATGATATCGAAGCGATCGCGCTCCGCCAGTTCGCTCACCGCGCTGAAGCGATCGCTGACCCCGGCAGCCACGAGATGGCCCTGCGCCACCTCGGCGGTCAGCGGCAGATCCTGCACCACGCCGGTCAGCTGCGGATAGCGCTGCGCCAGCGCCGCGCTCACCAGGCCCGGCCCGCCGCCCATATCCAGCAGCCTGGCCGGGCGGTTGAACTGGGCGACGGTGGCGGCAATCGCGCAGGCGGTATCGGCGGTCAGCGCCCGCTGCTCCTGGGCAATTTGCCCCCCGGCGGCGGCGGCCCAGGCGGCATCGTGCGGCAGCTGATCGCCATAACCCGGCAGCGGCTGGCTGAGCATGTCAGTCAGCTGCTGGCCAAAGCCACGCAGCGCCTGCAGGCGATAGCGCCACGCATCGCCCATGTACCGTTCGCCCTGCTGGCAAAGGTAGGGGCGGACGGCGGGCGCGGTACGGTAATACAGCGATCCGTCCAGCGGCTGGCGCTCAAGCAGCTGAAAGCTCCACAGCAGCTCCAGCAGATGGGCGGTCGGGTCGGCATGCCACCGCAGCTGTGTCGCCAGCTGTCGCGCGTTGAGCGGAGCCTGCAAATGGTCAAAAAGATGATTTTCAAGCGCCAGCTGTACGCTGTCAGCCAGCACGCTGTCTGCGGCCAGGCGGTCGATCAGGCTGATGGGAAAGGTCATAGTGTGTAGCTCACTTTCAGGCCGACTTCACGCGGCGGGCTGTAGATGCGTACGCTGCCGTTCAGATAGCCTACGGCGTCATACTCTTTATCGGTCAGGTTATCGATGAACAGCGAAACGTCGAGATCGCGCCAGCCGTAGCCCACGGTGACATCTACCACGCCATAACCGGCCTGGCGATACTGATTGCCCGCGTCGAGGAAGCTGTGGCTGGCACCGTGCCACTGCATCAGGCCGTATGCGCCGCTGGCATGCTCGTAGCGCAGGCCGAGGCTGGCGGTGGCGTCCGGGGCGAAGGTGTTGTGATTACCGGCATAGTCGTTGCTGCCGTCGCGGTAGCTATCGAAGCGGGTATGGTTCAGGCCGAGTGAACCCTGCAGGCGCAGTTCGGGCAGCAGGCTGTAGTCGGCCTCCAGCTCCCAGCCGGTGGAGCGGGCTTTGGCCGCGTTGTTGATGTACACCACGCCGGCCTGTACCACCTGCTGCACCTGCATATCGTCGATATCCATCAGGTAGACGGCGCTGCTGTAGCGCAGGCGGCGGTCGTCGGAAAGGCCTTTTACCCCCAGCTCCCACGAATGCACTTTTTCCGGGTTATAGCGGAAATAGTCGGTCGCCGGTGAGAAGAGGTTATAGCCGCCGGCACGATAGCCCTGGCTGTAGCTGGCATAGCTTTGCAAATCGGGCTGCCACTGATACTGCACGGTGACTTTCGGCGAGACGTTGTGCCAGCTGGCGCTGCGTTTATCCATGCCGGTCGGTGACATGTCAATTTCGCTGCGCTCGATGCGTCCACCCAGCGTTACGCTCCACGGCCCGCCCAGCATTTGCGTCCATTCGCCAAACAGCGCCTGCGTATGGCCGCGCTGGGCGTTGCGCATTTCGGTGGACATCATCGGCAGCTTCTGCACAAAGCGGTAATCATTGTCGTCGCGATCGACGTACAGCCCGGTCAGCCAGCGGTGGCTGCTGCCTTCGCCCTGCAGGCGAAACTCCTGCGAGAGGGTGGTGAATCGATTATCGCGCTGCATGCGCAGCGAGTCCGCCGCCGTGAAATCGGTATCCTGCTGAATGCGGTCGAGGATCTCGGTGCGGGCGGTAATCGAACGGAACTGCCAGCCGTTTGACAGCAGGTGGCGGTAGTCCAGGGAAACCACGCTGGCCTGCGAGTGGTTCCAGGAATCGCTGCCGCTGGCGACTTTTCTGTCGCGGCTGGCCGCCGGCCCCCACTGCGAACCGCCGTCGTGATAGCGCTGCTGGCTGTAGCGCAGGCGCAGATCGTCAGCGTCGTTCGGCGTCCAGCGCAGCAAGATGCGCGCGTTGTTGCGCTCGCGATCGTCTGCTTTGCCGCCGGTGGTGGTGTTATCGACGTAGCCGTTCTGCGACTTCCACTCACCCACTACTGCGGCATACAGCCGATCTTCAACCAGCGGGGTACTGAAGCTGCCGCGCAGCTGCTGCCGCTGACGGCTGCCGGCAATCGCCGTAATTTCACCGCGCTGAAGGTTATCCGGCGTGCGGGTCACCACGTTGATCACCCCGACTTCGGCATTGCGTCCGTAAAGCGACGACTGCGGCCCGCGCAGGATCTCCACGCGATCCACGTCGAGGAAGTTATTATCAAAGCCCTGGCCGGCCAGCAGCGGCACGCCGTCTTCGCTCAGCAGCATCGCCGAGTTAAACCCGCTGCCGCTGCCGGTCACGCCGCGCACCACCGCGAGGTTGGTGCCGGCCTGGCCCCAGGGTTGAAACGCCATACCCGGCGTCATCGCCGCCAGCTGGCTGACGCTGTCCACGCGGCGTTCTTCAAGATCTTCACCGTATAAAACCGAGAGCGAAGCCGGAACCTGCACGGCAGGCAGCTCGGTTTTGGTGGCGGTGACAACCATCTCATTATTCTGCACGTCGGCGGTGGCTGCCATCATGCCGGGGGCGGCCAGCAGCAGGCCCCAGTAAGGTCTTACCATTCTCATCCTCATCGTTTGTCGATAGCGCGGGGTCAGCAACTATGATATCTATAGATGAGAATGCTTATTATCCTCGTTTATATGCGAGGCGGTGATTTTACTCTGCGATACGGTGACGGTGATGATTCAGGCCTTTCAGGGAACACAAAGCTACCGGCTGACGTCGGCGGACGCCGAACAGCGGGGCAATATCCGCTCCCTTCCGGCCACGGTGGGCTCGTGTCATTCCCGTTTCAGTCCGGTTGCCGAAGGCTTTACCGTGGTCTGTTCCGACTACCAGCCGGTGCGGCCGCTGATTGAAGAAACCTGCAATCCGCACGATCGTCCGATGCTGGTGCTGACCTTTGGCCTGGGCGGGCACTCGCAGTTCCGCGGACGCGACGGCAGCGAAACCGACTTCAACGCGGGCCAGCTGACCGTCACCAGCTTTCACGGCAGCCGGGGAGAGCGCCGCTACCGCGCCGGTGAACCGGTCAGGCAGCTGCGCCTGCTGCTGAGCGCTGACAGCGTGACTCACTATCTTGGCCAGGCGGTCAGCGACAGGCTGTTTGCCACCGGGCGCGTGGTCAATCACGCGTTCACCCCCTACAGCCGGGCCACGGGAGCGCTGCTGGAACAGCTCGCGCAGGGCGGTGATGATACGCTGATGCTGCACATTCACGCGCTGAACCTGCTGGCCCAGCAGCGGCATATCGTGGAAGAGGCCAGGCACAGGCCGCTGCATCCCGGCGACGATCGTCGGCTGGAGCAGGCACGCGACTGGATGCTGGCGCACCTTGATGAACCCTTTTCATTAAGCACGCTGGCGATGGCGGTGGGGCTGAGTGACTACAAGCTCAAGCAGGGGTTCCATCAACGCTTTAAGACCACTCCCGGCCAGATGCTGCTGCAGCTGCGCATGGAAAAGGCGCACCGCCTGCTGGAGCAGGGCTATCAGGTGGCGCAGGCGGGCTGGCAGGTGGGATACCGCCACGCCAACAACTTCAGCGTGGCGTTCTATCGCTATTTTGGGCGGCAGGCCAGTGCGGTGGTCGGGAAAAAAAAGTAGAGGATGTGAAAAAAATGTTTATGCTGTGATAACAATATGCTGCAACCGATTTTGTCGTCCGGGAAATAAATATGTTCGATTTGTCATTAGTGATCCTGCTGTTCCTCGCTGCCCTGAGTTATTTCAGCCATAACCTTACCGTGACCATTGCCCTGCTGGTGCTGGTAGCCATTCGTCTGACGCCGCTGCAGCAGACCTTTCCCTGGATAGAGAAGCAGGGCGTTACCGTCGGGATTATCATTCTGACCATCGGCGTGATGGCGCCGATAGCCAGCGGTTCACTGCCTTCCAGTACGCTGCTGCACTCGTTCCTGCACTGGAAGTCCCTGCTGGCGATTGCCATCGGTATTTTTGTTTCCTGGGTTGGCGGGCGCGGCGTTGCGCTGATGAGCAGCCAGCCGACCATCGTTGGGGGCCTGCTGATTGGCACCATTATCGGGGTTTCGCTGTTCCGCGGCGTGCCGGTCGGTCCGCTGATTGCGGCCGGGCTGGTGTCGCTGCTGATCGGCAAGTCATAAACCGCCTGCCAGAGTGGATTAACCCGGCCAGCGTTAACCGCGCGTCCTGGCGCAGGCTGGAACCTTAGCGTTCATCCGGTGGCGCGGACGCGACACCACCGCCGGCGGGCATTTCCCGCCGCCGCAGTTCGGCCCGGTGCCGCACTGTGCTATGCTGCGCCCCATTCAATTTTGCATGCAGAGAAAACCGTGAGTACAAAACAGGATAAGCGCAATAAACGCGCAAAAGAAAAAGCGAAGCAGGCCAACAAATCCCGCGCCCATGGCCGCAAGCTGGACGCGATTGGCCGCCAGAATTATGAAGCCACGCCGGAAATGGTCGAACTGTTTAACACCCTGCCGGCGCTGGATGAAAGCGGTGACATGCCGTTTGTGAACGCCATCTATGACTGGTCGCTGGCCGAGTACCAGTTTGATGGCACAAATGAAGAGGGTGAGGCGCTGCAGGTTGCGGCGCTGTGCGTGATGTATATTCACTGGGCCACCAGCGGTGGGGCGACCACGCTGGTGCAGAACGAGCTGATTGAAGCGGCGTTGCGTCTGGTGGAAGAGAACGACGCCTTTAAGCAGCGCTATCAGGCAGCGGAAGCGGCGGCCAAAAACGCCTAAAAAAAGGGCAGGTTCCGTAGGGAACCTGCCAGTCATCTTGCCAACCCTACTTCATTTACCGCCTCCCTTCTTACCCCGCATGGCCGTGCTGAAAAGCACCACGCGGAGTAAGAGGGCGGTTTTGTTTATCTCTTACCTTACTTGCTGGTGTACGCCGTCAGGCTGTCCATTGAATCCTTTGCGATCTGCCACAGATCGTCTTCCCAGTGCGTCGGGCTGAGCAGCTCCGGGCACCAGACGCCGCCGTAGCCGGTTTTGTTCACCGCAGCCACCCAGCGGTCGATATCCACTTCGCCTTCACCGGGCTGATAGTTACGCTGTACGCGCTCGTCCCACGCCTCTCCCGGGTGCAAACGGCGGCCATCGCAAAAATGCACGCCGTAAATCAGATTCACATCAAGGGCTTCGACCTCTTCCGGCGTGGTATCGCCACCGGCATACAGGTGCCAGAAATCAATCACCACGCCAACGTTATCGGCACCCACGGCATCAATAATCGCCTTGCCCTGTTTGAGGCTGTTAAATGGCGTGAAGGCCACCACCTCAATCTGGAACTTAATGCCGTACTGCGCACCGATGGCGGCAATATCCCGGACGTTCTGCGTCAGGATCGCGGTGCGTTCCGCTTCGGAGAGCGCGTCAATTTCATTCAGCGCCATAATCTGCACCACCGGGCAGCCCAGCGCCTGGGCCGCGCGACAGATCCGGTCTGCTTCATCCAGCATTTCCCGGCGTTCCTGCGGCTGATGGCGGCCAATACGTTTCAGCGCGTTCATACAGCTGATTTCGATATTGTAGTGCTGCATCAGCTGCCTGTATTTCTCCAGCGTGCCGCCGTGCTCCAGATAGCGAAACAGATGTTCTGGCAGCAGTTCCAGGGCATCAAAGCCGGTTTCATGCGCGATACGCAGCTGGGTGACCGCGTTAGAATGTAAAACGGACACGCCATGCAAAGCTTTTTTCATCGGTTTTCTCTCATTCTGATGACTTCAATGCGCTGTGAGGGTGAATGATAGCTATCATTTTCATTTGATGTCTTTGATAGTTTTATATCATTTTCCGTCTGCGTTGATCTTCTGACGCGCAGCGGCCTGCGAATGGGAACAGCCTAAAGTTAAAGAAATTAAAATTCCATTTATTATGCAAATGAAATATTAATTCTTTGAAGTCGATCATGTTTTATCGCTGACTTATCGCGCAAATGATAGGTTTTGATAGAAAAATATCACGTCGGGCGAAGCAGGCGTGTAGCGTCGTTGTTCAGAGGAAAGTACCGGGGGGTAATCGGTAGCCGCTGAAGGCAGCCAGGCGATGCCGTCATCGTGGCCGGGTGGGAAGTGAATCAGGGGAAAGCGAAGTCAGACATCGGGGCGGTGGCCCGCCCCGAAAGCAGAGAAATCAACCCGGATAGATGCCGCGATCTTTACGCGCCATCAGGATGCGCTCACAGGCAACGATATACGCTGAGGTACGCAGGCTGCACTCTTTCTCGCGTGCTTTATCCCAGACGTGGATCATCGCTTCCGTCATGATCTTATCCATGCGTTCGTTGATCTCGTCTTCACTCCAGAAGAAGCTGGCCATGTCCTGCACCCACTCGAAGTAGCTGACGGTCACGCCGCCGGCGTTGCAGATCACGTCCGGCACTACGGTCACGCCGCGCTCGGCCAGCACGTCATCCGCTTCCGGGAAGGTGGGGCCGTTCGCGCCTTCCAGCACCAGCCGGCAGTGCAGTTTTTCCGCGCGCTGGCGGGTAATCTGTCCTTCCAGTGCGGCCGGGATCAGAATATCCATCTCCACGTCCCAGAAAGCGTCATCGCTAATCACGTCAGCACCGGTAAATCCGGCGATTTTCTTATTGGCCGCCTGCCATTCGGTTAATGCGGCCAGGTCGATCCCCTGCGCATTAAACAGGGTGGCGGTGTGATCCTGAATCGCCACCACGCGGCCGCCGGCAGCGGCAAACAGGCGTGCGGCTTCACTGCCAACGTTACCGAAGCCCTGCACGGCAATTCTTGCGCCTTCCAGTTCGATGCCGCTGCGGCGGGCCACTTCGCGGCCGGTAATAAACACGCCGCGACCGGTGGCTTTTTCACGCCCTAACGAGCCGCCAAGGTGGATGGGCTTACCGGTTACCACGCCGGTAATGGTGGTGCCGTGATTCATGGAGTAGGTATCCATCATCCAGGCCATTACCTTGCCGTTGGTGCCGACGTCGGGTGCCGGAATATCTTTCTGCGGCCCGATAATCAGGCCGATTTCGCTGGTGTAGCGACGGGTCAGGCGCTCCAGCTCGCCTTCGGACAGGGCGAAAGGATCGACGCGGATGCCGCCTTTCGCGCCGCCGTAAGGCAGGTTGACCGCGGCACATTTAATGGTCATCCAGGCGGACAGCGCCATCACTTCATTCAGGTCAACGTTGGGATGGTAGCGCACGCCACCTTTTCCCGGGCCGCGTGAGAGGTTGTGCTGCACGCGGAAGCCTTCGAAGTGACGGATGGTGCCGTCATCCATCTGGAGGGGAATATCAACGATCAGCGCGCGCTTGGGATGGCGCAGGGTATCAATCCAGCGCGACAGTTCACCGAGGTAGGGGGCAACGCGATCGATCTGCTGCAGGTAGGTTGACCAGGCTGTCTTGCTGCCTTCAGATACGTAAGATAGCTTTTCCATAACAAACCTTTATTTTATTAGCCCCGCTTCGTCGGTGGCGATTAAGACGCCGGCGCGCGTTGCTTAGTTATAACTACTAATTACCGTGGATTGCTCAGGACATCGCACTGAGCTGCCATCAATTTAACACCAAAAAAAAGTTTCAAACTTATTAAATAATTGTAAATTGCTCCGTTTTGGTGCAGGTTTTTGGCCTCAAACTGCATAGTTACCCTCGGCGTGCGGCCAGAGTTGCTTAACGGACGGTTTCCAGCTGATAGTTATGCAGGTAAACTGCATAGTGTTCTTTTTATTATATTTTTCAGAAATTTGAATGCGATCATACTTTGCCGTCAGCGCCCGATTTTCAGGCCGGCCGGCATTGAATGAGCCACCGCTCCGACGGATTCAGGAGAAGAAACTATGTTAACGAACGTTGAAGGCCTGAAGCAGAATTTTCCACTGCTAAATGATTTATGCGCACTACAACCAGTCACCTGGTTTAATCCCGGCTATACCCGTCTGCAGGAAGGCTATCCGTATGTAGGACTAAGCGCCGAACAGGTGGTCGATGCGGCCGCGCGGCTGCAGCGCTTTGCGTCCTGGCTGGCGATCGCCTTCCCGGAAACGCAGGCGAGCGGCGGTATTATTGAATCGCCGATTTGTCCGCTGCCCGCGCTGCAAACGGCGCTGGATGCCCGCTACGGCCAGCGGCTCGCAGGCCAGCTGTGGCTGAAAAAGGACAGCCACCTGCCGGTGTCCGGCTCCATCAAAGCGCGCGGCGGAATTTATGAAGTGCTGGCCCATGCGGAGAAACTGGCCACAGAGGCCGGATTGCTGACGCCCGCGGATGACTACGCCTGCCTGGCGCAGCCGGCGTTTCGCCAGTTCTTCAGCCAGCACCGCATCGCCGTGGGGTCCACCGGCAACCTCGGCCTGTCGATTGGCATTATCAGCGCCAGCCTGGGCTTTGAGGTGACCGTGCACATGTCCGCCGACGCGCGCGCGTGGAAAAAGCAGAAGCTGCGCAGCCACGGCGTGACCGTGGTGGAGTACGACCAGGATTACGGCGTGGCGGTGGCGGAAGGGCGGAAACAGGCCGAGGCGGACGAACGCTGTTTCTTTATCGACGATGAAAACTCGCACAACCTGTTCCTCGGCTACGCGGTGGCGGGAGAGCGGCTTAAATCGCAGCTGGCCGCGCAGCAGATCCGCGTGGATGCCGGGCATCCGCTGTTCGTCTATCTGCCGTGCGGCGTGGGCGGTGGCCCCGGCGGCGTGGCGTTTGGCCTCAAGCTGGCCTTTGGCGATAACGTTCACTGCATCTTTGCCGAACCCACGCATTCACCGTGCATGCTGCTGGGCGTGCATACCGGCCTGCACGATGCGATTTCGGTGCAGGATCTGGGCATTGATAACGTGACGGCCGCAGACGGGCTGGCCGTGGGACGCGCCTCGGGTTTTGTTGGCCGGGCGATGGAACGGTTGCTGAGTGCCTTTTATACTCTCAGTGATGACGAGATGTACGCGCTGCTGGGCCTGACGGCGCGTCATCAGCAGCTGGCGCTGGAGCCGTCGGCGCTGGCCGGCATGGCTGGCCCGTGGCGGATAACCGCGCAGCCTGAACAGCTGGCGAAGCAGGGGATCCCGACCCCGGCGCTGGCGGGCGCAACGCATCTGGTGTGGGCCACCGGCGGCGGCATGGTGCCGCAGGATGAGATGGCAACGTACCTCGCGGCGGCGGACGCTGCGCTTAAAGAATAGACAGTCATCGCGCTGAGAGTAGCCTGTCGGGCGATAAGCACGCATCCGTGCTTTGACTGGAAGGGCATAAGCGGTATTCTAGCGCCGAAAAAGTTTCCTAAATTGAGGTCGACATGATTATTAAACCACGCATTCGTGGCTTTATCTGTGTTACTGCCCATCCGGCGGGTTGTAAAGCTAACGTAGAAAAACAGATTGAGTACGTTACTGCTCAGGGCGAAATCGCTTCCGGCCCGAAAAAAGTTCTGGTCATCGGTGCCTCAACCGGTTACGGCCTCGCGGCGCGTATCTCTGCGGCTTTCGGCTGCGGTGCAGACACGCTGGGCGTGTTCTTTGAACGCCCGGGCGAAGAGAGCAAGCCCGCCACTGCCGGCTGGTATAACTCAGCGGCTTTTGAAGAGCTGGCAACCGCGAAAGGTTTGTATGCGAAAAGCATCAACGGCGACGCCTACTCCGACGCGGTTAAACAGAAAACCATTGAGCTGATCAAGCAGGATCTCGGCCAGGTTGATCTGGTGGTGTACAGCCTGGCTGCGCCGCGCCGCACCCATCCAAAAACCGGTGAAGTGTTCAACTCAACCCTGAAGCCGATCGGTAAACCGCTGGTGACCCGCGGTCTGAATACCGACAAAGAAACCATCCACGACGTGGCGCTGGAACCGGCTTCACAGGAAGAGATCGACGGCACCGTGGCGGTTATGGGTGGCGAAGACTGGCAGATGTGGATCGACGCCCTGCTGGAAGCCGGCGTGCTGGCTGACGGTGCGAAAACCACCGCCTTTACCTACCTGGGCGAGAAAATCACCCACGATATCTACTGGAACGGCTCTATCGGCGAAGCGAAGAAGGATCTGGACAAACGCGTTCTGACCATTCGCGACACCCTGGCCGCTCACGGCAACGGCGACGCGCGCGTTTCCGTGCTGAAAGCCGTAGTAACCCAGGCCAGCTCCGCCATTCCGGTGATGCCGCTGTATCTGTCACTGCTGTTTAAAGTGATGAAAGAGAAAGGCACCCACGAAGGCTGCATCGAGCAGGTTTACGGCCTGTTCAAAGACAGCCTGTACAACGCGTCGCCAATCCTGGATGAAACCGGCCGTCTGCGCGCTGACTACAAAGAGCTGCAGCCGGAAGTGCAGGAAGAAGTCGCCCGCCTGTGGTCCGTGGTCACCGACGAAAACCTGAACGAACTGACCGATTTCGCGGGCTATAAAGCCGAGTTTATGCACCTGTTCGGCTTCGGCCTGGAAGGCGTGGACTACGCGGCTGACGTGAATCCGGATGTGAAAATCAAAAACCTGGTGCAGATGTAATTTCTGCCGGGTTCCCTGAACTGAAAGGCTGACCGTTTGCGGTGGGCCGCGCAGTTCAGATATGACAAACCGCTATCGGCTAACGATGGCGGTTTTTTTTATCGCCGGGACAGTCATTAATTAGCGAATGTAGTTATTAACCTGATTTAAAGAAAAGTGAACGGCTTTAAGGTTGAGTAAGTAGATAATTTGCGACATTTTTTGCTATTATCTCAGCGCTTCCTTCAACCTGTTACGGGTCTTGAACTGCGTGCAATGAACGGCGTTGCACGGTTACCTTTTCTCCTGCGCTAGCAGGAACGCAATCTGGTGATGATATGAATAAATTAGTTCCGGCGCTGATGATGGCTTTTTTAGTCACGGGTTGTGCTGTTCATCCGCAACCACGCGTTTCGCCTCCGCCGCCGCCGCCACAGCCGGTTGTGGAAAATCCGACCTTGAGTGCCTTTGATGCGCGGGTTGGCCAGTGTCGTGACGAGCTGGATGCTCTGCAGTCCTATAATGTGACGGTCTATCAGCAGTACCGCCAGCGCTTCGACCGTATTAACGGCCAGCTGAACAAATATATGGAAATTCGCGGCAAAATCGGCAGCGACATTGACGATATTGCCCTGCCGAAATACCAGTTCAATCTGCGCAATCTCTGCTTCGATATTCGTAGCGAACTGACTCGCCAGATCGTTAAAGAAGTCTGACAGTCCGCGCGGCAGCATCACGTTGCCGCGCTGATTACCGGCAGTTCTCCCGCGTATACAGCACAAACTCTATCTTGCCGTCGGCGTATTCATCCGGCGCTATCTGCTGCTCCAGATATTTCAGCATCAGCGTCATTGAGCGCTGCGCCATTTCCCGCGTGTTTTGATCGAGCGTCAGCGCCAGCGCATCCTGTTCCAGCAGCGTGCGGGTGGTGGGATACAGCTCGTGGGTGATAAAGACCGCTTTGTTCAGCAGCCGGTAGCGCGCCAGCGCCTCGCCCGTTTCACGATTTCCCAGCCCGGTGTTGTAGACGCCCTGAATGGTTTTGCTCTCATACAGCTGCCGCTCCAGCAGGCGGCTGACCTGCTGGCGATCGTCCAGCGCCGCCAGCACCTTATGCACCCGCAGGTGCGGGAACTGGCTGGCCAGCACCGCGCTGAAGCCCTCAACCCGCTGGCGGTGCGCCAGGTAATCCATGCGGCCGCTGATAATAATCACTTCACTGGGGCCACCGATCATTTTCCCCATCAGCAG
Organism: Erwinia sp. SLM-02; assembly: GCF_037450285.1. NCBI lineage: Bacteria > Pseudomonadati > Pseudomonadota > Gammaproteobacteria > Enterobacterales > Erwiniaceae > Erwinia > Erwinia sp. SLM-02. The sequence continues at coordinate 1,484,958 of NZ_JAQISN010000001.1, forward strand.
CCCGGCGGTACGTCCGGCCTGCAGCTGGTTAATGCCGACGTGGCACAGCCGTTTTGCGCCGGGAAGATCGGTCGCCAGGGTGATCACCGGCACCTGGCGATGCGCGCACTGCTCCAGCGCTGCGTAAATCGCCGGATGCTCATGGGCAAAAACAATAATGCCGTCGCGCTGTTCGCTGGCCTTAACGATCTGCGCCGCCAGCCGCTGCGGATTATCTTCGGCAATCAGCGTGCGGTGCAGCGTCACCTGACCGTACCCAAGCTGACCGGCAAGATCGCTGAAGTCCTGGCTCAGCTGGCTGAAGAAAAACGCCTCGCTGCTGCTGAGCAACAGTTCAATTTGCCACGGCTGATGATGGGCGTCCGGCAGGATGCGCCTCAGACCCGCCTCTCTCGCTGCCTGCAGAACGCGGCGGGTGGTCGCCGGAGAGACGCCACCGCGCTCGTTCAGTACCCGGTCGACGGTGGCAACACCCACGCCAACCTGCTTTGCCAGCTCCTCCAGCGTGATCTTCTTCACTCTTTACTCCACATGATGGATTTCCATCAAAAAGTCGATTCAGCCAGTATATTCACTGGCGCTATCCTGGCAATCGAACACTGATGTTTAACCAATAAAGGCGTCGCGAAATGGTACAAAAACGTAAGTTTGCCCTGCTGGGCACGGGATTTATCGGCCAGGTACATGCTAAAAACCTGGCGGCACACCCGGATATTGAGCTGGTGATGGTGGCCGACCAGGATCGCAGCCGCGCCGATGAGATTGCCCGCCGCTACGGTGCCCGCGTGGGGACGGTGACCGAGGCGATAAACAGTGACGCCATCGACACCATCCTGATTGCCACCTCCACCCCGTCACACGCCGAGTTCCTGGCCGCCTCGGCGGCGGCAGGCAAGGCGGTGTACTGCGAAAAACCTATCGACCTGTCGCTGGAAAAAGCGCGCCGGGTGGTTGACGAGGTGGCCCGCCATCCGGTGCCGGTGACGGTCGGCTTCAACCGCCGCTTCGACCCCAGCCACAATCAGCTCAAGCAGCACCTGCAGCAGGGGCTGATCGGTCAGGCTGAACTGATCCAGATGGTCTGCCGCGCGTCCGAACTGCCGCCGCTCAGCTATCTGCAAACCTCCGGCGGCCAGATGCGCGACCAGGCGATTCACTTCTTCGACCTGCTGCGCTGGCTGACGGAAGATGAAGTGGACACCATCGGTGCGATGGGATCGGCGCTGGCGATGCCGGAAATCGCCAGCTTTGGCGACGTCGACACCTCGGTGCTGATGATGAAAATGCGCAGCGGGGCGCTGGCGCAGCTGGATAATACCCGTCGTACCGGCTACGGCTACGATGAGCGCATTACCGTGCTGGGGTCAAAAGGGATGTCCGATTCCGCCGCACAAAGCCCGCAGGGGGCCACGCTTTATAGCACCGGTGGCATCAGCCGCCCGCCGCTGTATGCCGACTGGTTCAACCGCGTAAAGGAAACCTACTACCTGCATCTGGATGCGTTTGTCCGCTCGCTGAACGGCGAAGCGGTATCCGTGCCGGGCCTGCACGACGGGCTACAGGCGCAGGCGATTGCCGAAGCGGCGGTGAAATCGCTGGAAACCGGCACCTTCTGCCGGGTTGAGCTGCTGTAAAATATCACCGCAGCCGATCGCCGCTGGCGGTCGGTATCATGCTCAGCGTTTAGCGGAATTATCGTCGCTACTAACAATATCCGTGCGCTGGATCTGCCATGACCGGAATTAAAAAAGCCGCCAGAAAAACAGGCGGCTTTTACTCGTTCTCTTTCAGACGCTGAAACTACTTCTCTTCGTTAAACACCTGACCAATCTGACGACGCACTTCATCCATCGCCGCCAGCGTATCAATCGAGGCGGAAAGCGGGCGAACCGGCGATTCGGTTTTCCCCTGTCCCACGCACCAGGCGAAGTGAACCGCTTCGTGGAACAGCTGATCGTAGCGGTTACGGGGTTCATCAAAGTGCAGTACCTTGCCGCCCTGGCTGGAGGTGAGGGTAAACGGCCCCGGCGCGTAGAACGATGCGCCGCCGATCTCCAGCGTGGCATCGCGACCGGCAATCACCGCCGCGCACGGCGTGTTGCTGAACAGGGTGGTGTTCAGCACCGAGTGCATGCCGTTGCTGTGGGTCAGCAGCATCGAAGCCTGACCGTTGACGCCGCCCGGAACCTGCTGCCCGCTGGCATGAATGGAAACCGGTGCACCGGCTACCTTCACGCTGAAGCCGATCAGATAGCTGCCGAGATCCATCATCGGCCCGCCCGCCAGGTCGGCGTTGAAAATACGGTGATCGGGGGTAAAAAACTCACCGTGGTCGGCCAGCAGGGTGTGCAGATCGCCCAGCGCGCCATCCTCCAGCAGCTGGGAAATAACGTCGTACTTCGGCAGGAAGTCGCACCACATCGCCTCCATACACAGCAGGCCTTTGGCTTTTGCCAGTTCGGCCAGCCCGCGCGCCTGCTGTGCGTTCAGCGCCAGCGGTTTTTCGATCAGAACGTGCTTGCCGGCGTTCAGCGCCTGCAGGCCGTCGGGATAGTGATGGTTGTGCGGGGTGGCGATGTACACCGCATCAATGTCCGGTGAGGCCAGCAGTTCGGCGGCGCTGCCAAAGGCCTGCGGAATGCCCATTTTGCTGGCGAAGGCGCTGGCACGATCCTGCGAGCGTGAGGCAATCGCCACCAGCCGCTGCGAGGTGAACTCTTTCAGCGCGTGGGCAAAGCGTTCGGCAATCCAGCCCGGGCCGATAATTCCCCAGCGCAGGGAAGGAACGGCGTGCGGGTCAAGCGTGCGGGCCTTGGGTAGTGAGGACGGAAACATGGCAGCTCCTGATTATTATGTGTAGGGCATCAAGCGGATGGGTTCGCCACCGACGGCGATATTTCACTATAAACAGCGGATTTCGGTGGTGAAACCGCTTTTATGATGGAAAACCATCAATCTGCTCACTGCGCCAGCAAACACTAATCTTCGAACAAAAACAGCGCATTGCGCGCTGTTTTGACGGGTGAAATCGCTGGGGAGGATTCAAATCAGGTTAAAGCGGGCGTCCGGCTTCAGCGACGGCGGCAGTGCGTCATTGTTCATATCGCACAGGGTACGCTCGATGGTGTTGCAGATGGCGTTCAGCGGCAGGTCGTTAGCGTCCACGCCGAACGGATCTTCCAGCTCTTCCGCCAGCGACTCCAGCGACAGGAAGGTGTAGGAGATAAACATCGATACCACCGGGGTCATATAGTGCAGGTCGGTCACCAGCGCAAACGGCAGCAGGGTGCAGAACAGATAAACGGTGCGCTGCAGGATCAGGCTGTAGGCAAACGGGATCGGGGTGTTGCTGATGCGCTCGCAGCCGCCCAGCACCTGCGACAGGGTGTTCAGATTATGGTCGATGCCGTTATACAGCAGGTCGGAGATCGCGCCGCGATCGCGCTGCTGCGCCAGCCACTCCCCCAGGCAGAGCAGCAACCGGTTGGCGCGAAACGGACTGGCAAGCACCTCCGCCTGCAGACTGGCAGGCAGCAGGCGGCGGATATCCTCGCTGCTGTCGGTGCCACGCAGCTGATGCTTCAATGCCCAGCTGAAGGCCAGCAGCAGGGCGGTGAATTCGGCCACCGCCGCCGGATCGCGGCGCAGTGCGCCTTTGGCCTGCCGCAGCAGCGAACGGGTGGTAATCAGCAGTGAACCCCACAGCGTGCGGGCCTCAACGAAACGCGCATAGCTGGCGCTGTTGCGGAAGCCAAGGAAGATAGCAATCGCCACGCCCAGCAGGCTGAACGGCGCGGTGGTGAGGTGCACGCCCAGCGTTTCGTACCACTGCAGGCTGAACACCGCGATAATCGACATCAGCAGATTCAGGCCAAGGCGAAACATTATTTTGGACAGCACCGCGCCGCGCCAGGAAAACAGACGGCGGAACCAGTGCTGATGAGGACGAACGATCATGGCAATATTTCCAGTGAGTTAGACACAAAGCGGCAATGCAAAGCCAATATTGATATTTAAATCTGCGGCGATTTTATGGAAATCTGAAGGCATAACTTATTACCACGGAATACCACGGAGTTAGCCTATGAGCCAGATTGCACGCCGGATTAAACTCGGTCTGATGTTACAGGGAGCGGGCGGTCATATGAATGCCTGGCGGCATCATAACGTCCCCGCAGACGCCAGCGTCAATGTTAACTGGTATCACCAGTTGGCGCATCAGGCAGAAGAGGCGGGGCTGGATTTTTTATTCGTTGCCGACGGTCTGCACATTAATGAAAAGTCGCTGCCGCACTTCCTTAACCGCTTCGAGCCGATAGCGCTGCTCTCCTCGCTGGCCTCGGTGACGCACCGCATTGGCCTGGCCGGAACCATTTCCACCTCCTACAGCGATCCCTTTACCGTGGCGCGCCAGGTTGCCTCTCTGGATTTACTCAGCGGCGGACGCGCGGGATGGAACGTGGTGACCTCCCCGCTGGAAGGGTCGGGCCGCAACTTTGGCCGCGCGCATCCTCAGCACTCCGAGCGCTACCGCATTGCCGAAGAGTATCTGCAGGTGGTGCAGGGACTGTGGGACTCGTGGGAGGACGACGCCTTTATCCGCGACAAGCAGAGCGGGGTTTTCTTTGACGCCGCAAAACTGCACGCGCTGAACCACAAAGGCGAATACTTCTCGGTGGCCGGGCCGCTGAATATCCAGCGCTCGGCGCAGGGTCAGCCGGTGATCTTCCAGGCCGGCGCCTCGGATACCGGTATCGCGCTGGCGGCCAAAACGGCGGATGCGGTGTTCACCAACGCCCGCACGCTGGAAGAAGCCGAAAGCTACGCGCACAGGTTGAACGCTGAGGCACGGGCGCAGCAGAAACCAACGCCGGGCATTTTCCCCGGCATCACGCCAATCGTCGGCAAAACGGAAGCCGAAGCGGAAGAAAAATATCGCTACCTGCTGTCGCTGCTGTCGCTGGACGATGCCCTCAGCTATCTCGGTCGCTTCTTCGACCACCATGACTTCAGCCAGTACGATCCCGATGGTCCGTTCCCGGATCTCGGCACGCTGGGGGAAAACACCTTCCGCTCAACCACCGATCAAATCAAGCGGCTGGCGAAAGAAGAACAGCTGACGGTGCGCGAAGTGGCCTACCGGACGACGCTGCCGAAAGGCGAGTTCTTCGGCACGGCGGAGCAGGTGGCGGACACCTTTATTCGCTGGGTGGAGCAGGGCGGCGCGAGCGGCTTTATCATCTGCGGCCCGGTTCTGAACGAGGCGCTGGACGACGTGACCCGCTACGTGCTGCCGATCCTTGCCGCACGCGGCTACTGGCATCAGGACGATCGCACCACGCTGCGGGCGCGGCTGGATCTGCCGGCGCGTGAGAACCGCTATGCGGGTAAAACCGAACCGCAGCTGACTCACGCTGGCTGATTTTTCAGCGCGTGCAGCAGTTCAAGCAGCCAGCGGCAGGCATCGCGCTGGCTGTTTTTCTGCCAGCTGTAAATTTTGACCCGGTAGCGCGGGATAGCAAACGGCAGTGGGTGGATACGGAATTCCACGCTGGGCTGCAGGCGTTCGGCGGCATAGCGCGGAATGGTCATCAGCAGCGGGCTTTGGGCGATAATAAAAGGCGCGCCCAGCACCGACGGCATACGCAGGGCAATATCGCGTTCCAGCCCCAGCAGCGCCAGTTCACTGTCGATGTAGCCCGTTTCCTCATTCCACGGCGTGACCACCAGATGCCGCGCGGCGATATACTGCTGGAGGTCAACAGGCCGGTCCCCCGGGAAAAAGCGCGGTGAGGCAATCACCACGTACTCATCTTCCATCCAGTCCATTTCTTCAATGTCCGGCAGCGGGCGATCGTGAACCTCACTGAAACCCAGCGCAAAATCCACCCGACCGGCCATCAGCTCGTGGAGCGCCACCTTTTGCTCGCTGTTGATCAGCTGAAAGCGGATCCCCGGCGCAACCTGCTGAACCTTCGCCATCAGCGCGGGAAACAGGCTGAAGGTGGTGAAATCGGTGACGGCGAAGGTGAATTCGTGCTGGCTGGTGGCCGGGTCGAAGCGCGGCCGCTTCTGCACGCTCTGATTCAGCCGCGACAGGCTGTGGTTCACCGATTCCGCCAGCGCGCTGGCAAACAGGGTGGGCTGCATCTCGTGACCGACGCGGTAAAACAGTTCGTCGCCCATATGGCGACGCAGCCGGCTCAGCGCATGGCTGAGCGCCGAGTTGCTCAGCGCCAGCTCCTCCGCCGCGCGGGCGACCGACCGGTGGCGGTAAACCGCATCAAACACCAGCAGCAGGTTCAGGTCGAGGTTACGTAAGTTAGGATGCATGATATTCACTGTATGCTGTTAAAAATGCACTTCATTCATCGGAGATTAGCGGCTATTCTGCCCGCCATCAACTCAATGCACGACAGGAATTTCCATGACAATTGTTATCCGCAACGCGGAACGCCGGGATGCCGGGCTGATTTTTGCAATGATTGCCGAGCTGGCTGAATACGAAAGAGCACTGCATGAAGTGGTCGCTTCTCAGGCGGATATTGAGCAGACGCTGTTTGCCGCTGACAGTAAATCTGAAGCGTTAATCTGCGAAATTGACGGCGAGCCGGCAGGCTACGCGGTCTTCTTTACCAGTTACTCCACCTGGCTGGGAAAAAACGGAATTTATCTGGAAGATCTGTACATTTCCCCGCGTTTTCGCGGCCAGAAAGCGGGAAAACAGCTGCTGCGGCATATTGCCCAGCTGGCGGTCGCGCGCGGCTGCGGACGCCTGGAGTGGAGCGTGCTGGACTGGAATCAGCCGGCCATCGATTTCTACAAAAGCATCGGTGCCGCGCCGCAGGATGAGTGGGTGCGCTACCGGATGGAAGGGGCGGTGCTGACCGACTTCGCCGCGTCCTGATTATCTGTAAATCCTGCCTGACCGGCTGGTTCGCTGCTTCACCGTTTATAACCAGCAGCCAGCCAACCAGCCAACACGTCCATAAATCAGCCTGTCAGTCACTGGCTTAATCAGCCGTCAGTAACCTTAAGCTCACCGAGGCGTTCAGGCCACAGGAACGCCGTCGGGTGGGTTCTGAACGCGGATTAAAACTTTCCAGCGATAGAGCTACCTTATTTATATCGCTAAATCAATGTTTTACCGATGGTTTTCGTTCCGCGTTAGCGGCTACACTGCACACTTCAATGACAGCGCAACGTTTAACCGGTGAAAAAGTTCCGCCGCAAAGTGTAAATAATTATTAATTTGAGATTGATAATGGTTATCATTTATATATGATGTCGCAAAATATAAAGATTCACCTGCAATACCCTTTTTAGATTCGTTACACACCCGTTAGTACAGGAAGCCGATGCCGGGCAAATACCAATAAAATAGATCAGGGTATTTGACATGCTCAAATTTTCATCCCGCAGGGGATTGCTACAGACGTCTCTCGTCATGGGGACGTTTTTTACCGCTGCCGTGAATGCCGCAGAAGCGCCTGCTGCGCAAAACGACGTTGCTAACACCAGCCAGAAACAGAATCTGGTCAAACCGGTTAAAAACAGCGAACCGGTTATGACCGTGACCGCCCCGGATATTAAGAAAGTTGCCGGGACGAAGACCACTATCACTGCCGATGAGCTGCAAAAACGCGGCAGCAACGACTTCGGATCGGTGATGCGCAACCAGCTGGCGGTCAGCGCCACCGGTTCTAACAGCGGTTCGTCCGACGGTAAAAGCGGCTTCGATCGCGGCGGCTACACCGGGTACAACATTCGCGGGCTGGAAAGCAACCGCGTGGCGCTGGACGTTGACGGCATTCCGCAGCCGGATGCCACCGGCCGCAGCTACGCCAGCCGCGCGGGCGTGAACACCTTCGGTATCGGCCGCGACTACATCGATCCTTACGTCTACGGGCAGATCGATATCGTTGCCGGTGCCACCGAAACGTCCTACGCCAACAACGCCATGGGCGGCTCCGTCTCGTTCCAGCCGAAATCCGCCGACGATTACCTGCAGCCGGGTAAAGATACTTATTTCGGTTATCAGAGCGACTACGACTCCTCCAGCCGCAGCTGGCATAACGGCATCACCGCCGCCGCCGGCGACCAGACCCTGCGCGGCCTGATTGCCTACAGCCGCCGTGACGGTCAGGAAACCCGCAACAACAGCGGCGTGCATGAAACCTATCCGGCGAACTGGCACTCCGATGCGGTGCTAACCTCCGGCATCTGGCAGCCGAACGACGAGCACAAATTTACCGGCGTGCTGGATTTCTACAGCAAGGTTAAGCACACCAACTACGACAGCTGGAATAATGCCGGCAGCGCGATCCTCGGCCCGGCCAACCAGCAGAGCAATACCCGCCGCTGGGGTGCCTCGGTGAAAGATGAGTGGACGCCTTCCAGCCAGTGGGTCGACAGCCTGACCACCAAAGCCTACTGGCAGCAAACGGAAGCCCATGACAACACGCTGATGCCGGATGAAACGACGGGCAATATTCAGCGCGTCTACTCCGACTACAACGTGAAAACCTACGGGCTGGAAACGCAGCTGGCGAAAACGCTGGGTCGCCATAACCTGAGCGCCGGTCTGAACGGCCGCATCAGCGATGCCGAACGCCCGTTCCGCCAGTCTCCGGCACCGGGTCCGTTCAGCGTGGTGATGAAGCCGCAGGGCGACAGCCGTACCTCGGTGCTCGGTGGCTTCGTACAGGATGATATCCAGTTCGATCTCAGCGGCCACAACTTCTCGGTGGTGCCCGGCGTGCGCGTCGCCCATCAGGAAACCAAACCGAAGAACCTGGATAATCTGACCGCCAACAGCACCGCGCTGAACGGCGCGTCGGTTGAAACGCTGTACGGCAAAACCAACAAAGACACCCAGGTGCTGCCGTCCATCAGCTTCAACTACGACCTGACGCCAACGCTGATGACCTATATCCAGTACAAGCGCGGCGCACAGTTCCCGAACGCCAGCCAGCTGTACGGTTCGTGGAACCTCGGCTCAAGCTATGCCGGTCCGGCACAGTATGCGCTGATCGGCAACACCGATCTGGATACCGAAACCAGCAATAACTTCGAGTGGGGCGTGAAGGGTGAAGCCGTTGAGGGCGTCACGCTGAACACCTCGCTGTACTACAACAGCTACAAGAACTTTATTGCCTATTCCCGCTATCGTCGTGCGGCGAACCCGGACAAGTTCGTTAACGTGCCGTCTAACATTTACACCACCTATCAGGCTGAGAACCGCGATAAAGCCTACATCTGGGGCGGTGAAATCAGCACCACGGTTCACTTTGGCACCTGGTTTGAAGAGGTTAACGGCCTGAGCGCTAACTTTGGCGTGGCGTACAGCAAAGGTCAGTCTAAGTCGAGCTATAACGGCGACCGGTATGTCGATCTGGAAAGCGTCGCCCCGATGAAAGCGATCGTGGGTGTGGCGTGGGACGATCCGGCACAGCGCTACGGTGCTGCGGTGACCGCCACCTTCGTGAAGGGCAAGCAGGCTGAAGCCACCAACCGCGAAAGCTACACCAACGTGGGGACGCCAATCACCGACTCTACCGCAGAATATATGCGTATTGCGGGCTACGGGATGGTGGATATGACCGCATGGCTGAAAGTGGCCAAAAACGTCAAGCTGAGCGGTGGGGTTTATAACCTTACCGATCGCAAATACCGCGATTACCTCAGCAGCCGCGAGCTGACGGAGAATACCGCGCAGGACGGCTATGATAACGCGCTGGCCGTGATGCCGGGCCGCAGCTTCCAGCTGGGCGTGAACGTCGACTTCTAATCGCTGTTAAAGCTGAACCTGTACTCAACCCCGCGTTTAATCGCGGGGTTTCTTTTTATGCGGCAAGAACAACATGGAAATAGTTAATTGTGTGGCGTAAATATATAGCCGTGCGGATATTCTTATTTTTTTTATAATCCTGTACAAGATAGTCTTCAGAAGGTAGTTTTCTCGTTTCCCGGAGACGCTGACCTTCAGGGTCAATTCATCATCAGTCTCTGTCAATAAGGACTGAAATATGAAGCCCCGCTCAAAAATCACCCTCGCTATCTCTGCCGTTATTATTATTTCCGCTGCATCAGCCCTTACTTACAAAATCAAAGAAGATAATAAGCATAAATATATCCTTCAACAGGCTGAATCCGGCATGGTGAAATACCAGCTGGCGCTGGGGGAACGCTATTTTAACGACCATGATATGCCGCAGTCAGCGTACTGGCTGGGCAAGGCCGCAGAGCAGGGAAGTCATGAAGCGGTGGACCGCCTGGGCGTGATGGCCTATTACCTGAAGAGCAAGAGCAACCCTTCGGCCGAAGATCAGCAGCTTTTTACTGAAGTGGAGCAGACGCTCAACGCCAGCCGTCGGCCGCAAACCATGCTGGACATTTATCAGCAGCGGGCAGCAGAAGGCGATATGGATGCCGTGCTTTCACTGGGAATTATGTATAAACGCGGCGAAGGCGCGCCGCAGGATTATGCGCAGGCGCGAAACTATTTTGAACGCTACGCGGCCTCAGATAAAACCTCCAGCCCCGGCTCCGGCGAATATTATCTTGCCTCGCTGTATCTGGCAGGTAACGGTGTGGCTGTTGATGGCGTCAAGGCGCTGGCATTACTGCAAAAATCCTGCGATCTGAAATTCAAACTCTCCTGCTATCAGATCGGCGACCTCTATTACCAGGGAGGGGAGTCCTGGGCCAAAGATTATAAAAAAGCGACGGCGCTGCTGGATGTTTATTCAGAGGGGAAATCAGCCGATTCTCGTGCAGTAACCCATATTCAGGATTTATTTACGATGTATCGCGACGGTGGGCATGGTATTCAGCCAAATCCGCAGCGAATTAAAGCGATTAAAACTCAGCTGTGCCGCGCCGACGAACTTTACGGCGAAGACTGCGAGGGGATAGCGCAGCAGTAAAAAAAACAGTAGCAGTAGCAGTAGCAGTAGCAGTAATTGTGATGCAGGGTCGCCTGAACAAGCCGGGTATTTATCCACCCGGCTTGAACGCCTGAACTACGTATTATTCCGCCGGCTTCGCATGCTGATCGATATGGCCAAGATCGCGCTCGGGGAAGCAGATCGCGCGCAGGCGGCGCTTAATTTCGGCGGCATCCGGGAAGCCGTTATCGGTTTTACGGTTCCAGATCACCTCATCGTTGACGGTAATCTCATAGATCCCGCCGGTACCCGGCACCAGGGTCACGGAGGCCAGATCGGTGCTGAAGGTATGCAGCAGCTCCTGGGCCATCCAGCTGGCGCGCAGCATCCAGTTGCACTGGGAACAGTATTGAATTTTAACAGCGGGCAGGGTGCTCATCGTTGTGGGCCTTTCAGTCGGTAAGAGAAAAGGGGAAGTCATCAGCGGCCTGATTTTATCCTGAACCGTTGATGTTGTCCTGCTGATTGTTAATTCAGACAGGTCTGAAATGGCTCATCAGCGCTTTTCATTAAAATAAGTGTACCTCTGTTCAGGGAAAGAAAAATGAAAACGTTTAATCAATCACTGTTATTAATCTCCTGCCTGGCGCTGGCCTCCTGTTCCACCATGCATAAATACGCCACCGGCCGTTATTACGAGATATATCGCGCTAATGACCTGCACGCCTGTGAGTTTAAAACCAAATTTAACGCCTGCGCTGAACCCTACACCTTCGATGTCAAAATTTCGGATGATAATAACCGCATCGCGCTGGCCGAATATTTCAGCCCGTCGCAAAATTCCAGCTATTTCGGTTTTATTCGGGATGACTATGCCCGGCAGACGCAGCCGATCCGTGACTTTGTCACCTGGTCGAAAGCCAATATGGCAGGGGGAAAACGTGTAACCGTGAAGCGTAAAGCGGGCAATGCCGTGGGTTACCTGTTTGAACACAGCGATGTGGTGTACGTATTCGACTATATCCATTCCCGTGAAGATGTGCCGATGCTGCTGCTGAATATTGAAGGCCGGGGGCGCTACTTCGGATTCACCACGCAGGAAGCAGAAAAACTGCTGCAGGTCATGGATGCCTGGTACGCCGGGAGTTTTACCGGCGAGAAGCTCACCGGTTAAGTCCGACGGTGCCGGAGAGGGTTAAAACTTCTGCAACCTGAAGCTGCCGTCGTCGCAGTTCTTCAGCTGTAAATCGGTGACCGGTTTTTTGTCGTAGTATCCTTTTTGGGTTTTATACACCTCATAAACGAACACTTCGCCGGTTTTATACGAGCCGGTAACGTAGTAATACGAACTCAGGTTCGGCTTAAAGGACACCGTATGGAAACTGCCGTTATCGGCGATCATGCGGATAGCGATATTGTCTTTCGCACTCACCCAGAATTCACGCCGCATCACCGACGTTTCCGGGATCTCCGGGAAGCCGAGCAGTTTGTTATTTAGCTTCGTCTGGAAGCCGATTGCATTATTGGTGTAACCGTTATCGGGGGAATCAAGATTAATGCACTCTGCGGTATTGGGATAGACGCGCATATAGTCGAGGTTTCGGTTATCAAAACTGATTCCAACGCGATCGCCGGATTCAACGTCCTCCAGTTTATGGCTGTAGGTTGCCACGGAGCATCCGGTTAATGTGGTGAGAAGCACTCCGGCCAGTAAGGTTATTTTGATCATAACTATTCCGCTGTCATCGTAAGCGTGGTGAGAATAATAACGGTGTCGACGTTGTTAATTTCCGTTATTAATATTTATATAAAAATATGGGGATATTCTGGCAGTGGAAAGGTAAGTCAAAAATAAGATATCTCTGATTAAACGGAGAATGATTGATGGATTATTACAGATTTAAATTTCGTCAGGCGATATGCTAAAGACATTGTGAATAATTGCGCCCGAATCCAGGCGCTCTGCATTAATCAGGGATACTGTTCGTCGCTCACGTGCTCCAGCCAGTCAACCACCTTACCGTTTTCACCCTCGGCGATGGCGATATGGGTCATCGCATTGTCTGCTGATGCACCGTGCCAGTGCTTAACGCCGGGACGGATCCAGACGATATCGCCGGAGGCGATCGGCTGCGCTTCCTTATCCCACTCCTGTACCCAGCCCTGGCCGGAGGTGACGATCAGCGTCTGGCCCAGCGGATGGGTATGCCACGCGGTACGCGCGCCGGCGCTGAACGACACGGTTGCGCCACCCACACGGGCAGGTTCGGTTGCCTGGAAAGGGGCGTTAATGGTGACCGTGCCGGTGAAATAGTCGGCGGGTCCGGCAACCGGAGCTTTGCTGCCGCTTTTGATAATATCAATCATCAGGTTTCCTCTGCGTAAAATGAAAATCGGGCGTCCGTGAACGGATACCCGACAATCATAGGCCATTCAGGCGCAGAGAAAGAGGCGGCAACGATCATAGCTGTAATGAGCCTGATTCATTAATCCGCGGCTCAGATCGCTTCGTATTCTCCCGTGCCGTCGGGCCACGGGGTCAGCAGGTCAAACCCGGTATCGGTCACCGCCACGGTGTGCTCCCACTGCGCCGACAGCGAGCGGTCTTTGGTGACGACCGTCCACTCATCGGCCAGCACGCTGACCACCGCTTTACCGGCGTTTATCATCGGCTCGATGGTGAAAATCATTCCCGCCTTCAGCTCCGGCCCCTGGCCCGCAATGCCGTAGTGCAGGATCTGTGGGTCGTCATGATAAATCTGCCCGATACCGTGACCGCAGTATTCGCGCACCACGCTGAAGCCCGCGCCTTCGGCCACTTTCTGGATCGCCGCGCCGATATCGCCGAGCGTACTGCCGGGGCGCACGGCACGGATGCCGGCTACCATTGACTGATAGGTGACTTCCACCAGGCGTTTAGCGCGAATCGACGGGGTGCCAACGTAGTACATGCGGCTGGTATCGCCGTACCAGCCGTCGCAGATCAGCGCCACGTCAATATTGACGATGTCGCCATCGCGAAGCGCTTTTTTCGAGTTCGGAATGCCGTGGCACACCACGTGATTCACCGAGGTGCAGGTGGTTTTGGTGTAGCCGTGATAGCCAATATTGGCCGGGACGCATTTCAGCGTATTCACGATATAGTCGTGGCAGATATCATCGATTTGCTCGGTGGTAATACCGGGCTTCACATGTTCACCGATCATCGCCAGCACTTTGGCCGCGAGGTTTCCGGCGATCCGCGCCTTCTCAATTCCCTCGGCTGAGTGAATTTTAATATTTCGCATAACGGTTCCTGAATTTAAGTATCTGATAGCTATTCTAGTTTCCGATTAACAATGAAACAATCACTGACGTAATGAATCCCGTTATTAGACTTATTCTTTCCCTGTTATCCCAGCGTGCTGCGCGTTGAACGCCGGCACGACAGGCAGCGGCCTGATGGTTTATCCTGAATTTTACTGCGTAACATGCTGACCGTTGAGAGGATCCATGAACGAATTTATTACCCCCGTCGCGCTGGAAAAAGCGTATCGCCTGATTAATCACGGACCGACGGTGCTGGTTTCCGCACGTCACGAGGGCGTGGAAGATGTCATGGCCGCCGCCTGGGCCACCGGGCTGGATTTTTCACCGGCCAAAATTCTGGTGGTGCTGGATAAAATTGCCAAAACCCGCCAGCTGGTGGAGGGGAGCGAAACCTTCGTCATTCAGGTGCCGACGGTCGCGCAGATTAAGCTGACCCATGCCGTCGGCACCCGCAGCCTGTTTACTGAAGCGGACAAGCTGGCGAACTGCGGCGTTGAACTGTTCTCATTCGAGGGCTTCGACCTGCCGTTTGTGGCGGGCTGCTCGGCGTGGCTGGCCTGCCGGTTGATTAACGAACCGCATAACCAGCAGGCACACGATCTGTTTATTGGTGAAGTGGTCGGCGCCTGGGCTGACAGCCGGGTGTTCAGCGACGGCCACTGGCATTTCGATCGCGCCGATCCCGCGCTGCGCAGCCTGCACTATGTCGCGGGCGGGCAGTTTTACGCTACCGGTGAATCCCTGAACGTGCTGGACGGCGGCGAAAAAATTGACTGAGAGATTATGTCTCGGGTGACTGGCGTGCCGCAGAGCAATTCGGCACACCGGTTTCAGGAAGCCCTCTGCGGAGCATTCGCCCTCAGGCGCGGCTCAGATTGCCCAGCGTCGTCTGCGTCACGCGTTGCCACGCTGCGGTGACGTCCAGCGGGATATCGACGTGGCCGATAAACCCGGCACCTTTCGGCCCGTAGCCGCTGGCATCATCCTGCAGGCGGCGCATCTCGCCCAGCGCCATGGAGATAAAGCGCTCGGTATCCCAGATCCCCGCGCTCTGCGCGCCGGTAATTACCGTGCTGCCCGCAACGGAAACGAGGCGGGGGACAAATACCGGCCAGTTAACAAATTCAGCGGTCATGCTTTTTTGCCGCCAGCTGAATTCAAAGGTTTCCCGGGTGCGGCGCTGCATTAAAGGGTCCTGCGAAAGAATGATTTTCTCGGCTTTCAGTCCCATTCCGGCAATCATCTCGCGGGTAAACTCCGCGTTCTGCCCGCAGTTCGCCGAGCGGTTCTCAACGTAAAGCCGCTCAGCAGGAATACCGAAGAAGTCAGTGGCCAGCGCGAAGAAAATCTCCGCTTCGCTGTGCTGGTCGAAGGTGGCGCTTCGGGTTAACGCGTTTTCAGCCAGCGCCTGCTTGAGTAAGATCGTGGAGTGACCCACGCCGCCGGTCAGCAGCAGCGGAATCCCGGTGGTGGCCGCCAGCTGCATCACGCCCAGGATTGCCGGCACCACCGCATGCCCGGCCAGCACGATCAGATCGGCGTCAAAGCGGCCCGCCGTCGGCAGTTCGTCCCACGCAAGCCATTCGCAGAGAAGGTTGATATCGCTGAGGGTAATGTTATCTGTTTGCATCGTTGATTCCTGCCCGAATTCCCTGATTAACTGGAAAGCCGCTGAACAAAGCGCCACGCCAGCCGCGATCTCTCCGGCGGCCCGGACGGGTCGTTAATCTTATTCAGCAGCAGCGCTACCGCCTGGCGACCAATCTGATGCGAAGGCTGTTCGATGGTCGAAAGCTGCGGGGAAGTCATTTCACCCAGTTCGGTGCCGTCAAAACCGATCACCGCAATATCCTGCGGGATGCGCAGACCGGCTTCATCAATAGCGCGAATCGCCCCGGCGGCCAGCGTATCGGAAATCGCGAATACCGCATCGGGCCTGACCGGCTGCGCCAGCAGGTTTTGCATCGCCGCTTTCCCGGCGTTGAAGCTTAATTCCGCGGCGTATTCCACAGGGAAACCGTCGAGATGATGTTCCTGCAGGCTGTCGAGATAGCCCTGCTCGCGCTGGCGGGCGTATTTGTAGGTCAAATCATGGTTGATCATCGCCACGCTCCGGCGGCCGCCTGCAATAAACTGGCCGACCACAAATCGCGATGCCTGATAGTCGTCGATGCCCACGCTGGATACCGATGACTCTTCATCATATTCCGCGCACTGCACCCAGGGCGCGTCGGCGATCAGCGTGCTGAGCTGCGGCAGGGCGGAGATGGCGTCCATGGTGATCACCCCGTCAACCATTTTGCCCGACAGCAGCTGCAGGCTGGACTGCGAACGCTTGACGTCCGAACCGGAGTTGCACAGCAGAATGCGATAGCCG
Source organism: Erwinia sp. SLM-02 (assembly GCF_037450285.1). Lineage (NCBI taxonomy): Bacteria > Pseudomonadati > Pseudomonadota > Gammaproteobacteria > Enterobacterales > Erwiniaceae > Erwinia > Erwinia sp. SLM-02. The sequence continues at coordinate 1,501,533 of NZ_JAQISN010000001.1, forward strand.
TTGCTTTCCGCCTCGGCCTCAATGCCTTTCACTACGTCGGCGCAAAACGGGTTGCTGATGTTAGACACCATCACCAGCAGCATATTGCTGCGCGCGGTGCGCAGCTGGCGGGCCAGCAGGTTCGGCTGATAGTTACTCTCTTTAATTGCGTGAAGCACGCGCTCGCGATTCTGCGGTTTGACCGTACCCTGATTATTAAGCACGCGGGAAACGGTGGCTACGGATACACCGGCAAGGCGCGCAATTTTCTGAATCGACATCCCATCACTGTCCACGCTAAACGTTATTCCGCACAGATTAACACAGTTTCAACAGGCTGTGCCGGGGCGGCATAAACCGCAGTGCCGGGTCAATCAGCGGAACCGTTTCCTTCGCACCATCATTGCGCACCAAATTTTTGCACTGCATCACACTTATCCCGCCATGAAATCTCTTTCTTGCTGATTTTAAACGCTTTTTAAAACTGGCACGTTTTCTGCTTTGGTTCTCTGTATACACAGCGGTGTATCCGGGTGAAGACAGTCCGGATCCGACATCAGCAGGTATCGATTGGGATGAGTGCGCAGTAAAACATCAGCGCCCGTGAAAAAAGTGGCACGACCACGACGGGATAACAGAGCGTAATTTTGGAGAAATATCAATGACCTCAATAAGCGAACCGGTGGTAATAGCGAAACACAGTAAGTGGGTACAGCTCCTGTTGGGGTTACTCTGTATGGCGGCCATTTCCAGCCCGCAGTACGTCTGGACGCTGTTGACCAAACCGATGATTGCCAAACTTGGCGTCGGGCTGGCCGAAGTGCAGGTCACGTTCTCGCTGCTGATTATCCTGCAGACCTTTTTCTCACCGTTCCAGGGACGGCTGGTTGAGCGCTTTGGCCCGCGCCTGCTGATCTCCATCGGCACGTTGATGGCCGGTTTCAGCTGGGTGATCGCCGCCCGGGTGGACAGCCTGGCCTCGCTGTATCTGGTGTATGGCTGCCTCGGCGGGCTGGGCACCGGCATCGTTTATATCGGCGTGGTGGGGCTGGTGATGAAGTGGTTCCCGCAGCAGCGCGGCTTTGCCGCCGGCACCGTGGCGGCAGGCTACGGCATGGGGGCGATTTTCACCACCTTCCCGATCTCCATTTCGCTCGGCAGCTACGGGCTGGAACAGACGATGACCCTGTTCGGCCTGATCTTCGCCGCCGTCGGTTTCCTCGCCAGCCAGGGGCTGAGACTGCCTGAAAACAGCACGATGATGCCGGTCAGTAAAACGGCTTCGCCGGTGCAGGGACAGCGCCAGTTTAAATCCGGTGAAATGCTGCGCCAGCCGCTGTTCTGGCTGATGTTTCTGATGATGACCATGATGTCCACCTCCGGGCTGATGGTCACCTCGCAGATGGCGATTTTTGCCGAAGACTTCGGCATCAGCAAGGCGGTGATCTTCGGGATGGCCGCGCTGCCGCTGGCGCTGACCATCGACCGCTTTACCAACGGCCTGACGCGCCCGCTGTTTGGTTTTATCTCCGACCGCTACGGCCGCGAAAACACCATGTTTATTGCCTTCGCGCTGGAAGGCGTGGCGATGACGCTGTGGCTGGCCTGCCGCGAGGATCCGCTGCTGTTCGTGCTGCTTTCCGGCGTAGTGTTCTTTGGCTGGGGTGAAATCTTCTCGCTGTTCCCGTCCACGCTGACCGATACCTTCGGCAGTGAAAACGCCTCCGCTAACTACGGCTGGCTGTATATTTCGCAGGGCATCGGTTCAATCTTTGGCGGGCCGCTGGCGGCGCTGATGTATCAGCATACGCACAACTGGCACCTGGTATTTGGCTGCGCGATTACCTTTGACTTTATTACCGCCGGTCTGGCGTTGTGGGTACTCAAGCCCTGGCGCGCCCGCTTTATGCGCGCACAGAAGTCACCGCACTGATCTAAGGAACATCGGCAAAATGGCATCAGAACTGACCAGGCTTCTTCCGCATTCTGTCCGGGTTTACCGCCAGCTCAGGCAGGAAATTTATGAGTTTGTTCTGATGCCGGGGGACCGCTTCACCGAAGTGGATATCGCCAGCCGCCTGGGGTGCTCCCGCACACCGGTGCGCGAGGCGCTGCTGACCCTGCAGAATGACGATTTAATCCGGCGCTGCTTTCGCAACGGCTGGGAGGTTTGCCCGATTGATTTCGACGTTTACGAAGATCTTTATGCCACCCGTATCCTGATTGAGGTGGATACGGTGGCGCGCCTGTGCGGGCCGGAGTCGTCGAAAGTCGACCGCCGCGTGCTGGCCAGGCTGCGAGAGCTGTGGGTGATACCGCCGGAACAGCAGGAGCAGGCCGGGGAGAAAATCGCCACCATGGACGAGCAGTTCCATATTGCGCTGACCGCAGCCGCGGGCAACCGCGAGCTGACGGCTATCCTGACCAATATCACCGACCGGATACGCATTATGCGGCGGCTGGATTTTGAGTATGACGTGCGCATTGCGCAAACCTACGCCGAGCACGCTGAACTGCTGGAGGCGATAGAAAAGCGGGAGAAGGAGCGGGCGGTGAGCCTGATGCGCGAGCATATTGAGGATGCGCACACCGGCGCCTGCGCCATCACCCTCCGGCGCTTGCAAAAGGTCAGGGCGAGAAACCTGCCCTGACCTGACGTAGAGCGCGGGGCGGGGTGAACATTTAATCCAGCGTGGCCACCTCAACCCAGCGCTGCTGCTGATGGCTTTGCAGCATCGCTTCCACGATCAATAGCACGGCGGCTCCTTCGTGGAAGGTGGCGAAGTGAGCCGCGTCCACGCCCGGCCGTTTACCCTGCCGGATGAAATCATAGTAGTTCAGCATCATATTCTTAAACGCGTCCGGCCAGCCTTCAATGTGACCACCGGGGAAGTGCACGGCGGCGGCCACGTCGCGGTTCACCAGCGAAGGGTCGTCACTCAGCGTCTGATTCGGGCGGTCGCGATGCCCCAGCCACAGCTGCTGCGGCACTTCCTGATCCCACGCGATAGACATTTCGCTGGCATTTACCTCAAACGCCAGCCGGTTTTTGCGCCCGGCGCTGACCTGTGAAACCGTCAGGCTGCCCCGGCTGCCGTCGTCAAAGCGCAGCAGGATCGAGGCGAAGTCTTCGGTGTCCACGGCCACCTCATCGTACTCGCCGTTCTCGTCGGCCGCGGCAAAGGTCGTCGCGGTCCCGCGCGCCACCCGGCGAACCGGATGCACGATAGAAAAGTCAGCCATCACCGCGCTGATGCGCCGCCCGGTTACGAACTGCAGCGTATCGCACCAGTGGGAGCCGATATCGGCCACCGCCCGGGATGCGCCACCCTGCGCTGCGGATACGCGCCAGTTAAAATCGCTGTCGTAGAGCATCCAGTCCTGCAGATAGCTGCCGTGAACGGCAAAAATGCGGCCCGCCTGCTGCCGGCGGATCAGGCTGGCGGCCTGCTGCACCATGGCGAACTGGCGATAGACAAAGCTCACGCCGTGCACCACGCCGGCCGCCTCCGCCAGTTTCACCAGCTCGCGGGCCTCCTCGCCGGTCATGCACAGCGGCTTTTCGGAGAACAGGTGCTTGCCCGCCGCCAGCACCTGGCGATTGATCGCCGCGTGCAGATGGTTGGGGGTGCAGTTATGCACCACCTGCAATCCCTCATGTCGCAGCAGTTCAGCCACGTCGGCATAAGCGTGCGGTACGTTAAGCTGCCGCGCTTTCTCCTGCGCCTTTTCCAGCGAGCTGTCGCAGATGGCCACCACCTCTACGAAGCCCAGGCGGCGGATCGCTTCCAGATGCGCCGGGCCGATAAAGCCCGAGCCGATAATCGCCGCCTTAATCATTTTTTTGCTCCGCATCCAGCCCCAGCATGGTGCGGATGCTGTCGTCTTCGCTGCCGGTGGCGGCAAAGTCATCAAACGCCCGCGCGGATACCGGAATAATATGTTCGGCGATAAACTTCGCGCCTTCCCGCGCGCCGCTTTCCGCCTCCTTCAGGCAGCATTCCCACTCCAGCACCGCCCAGCCGTCGTAGCCGTACTGCGCCAGCCGACTGAAGATGCCTTTAAAATCAATCTGACCATCGCCCGGCGAGCGGAAGCGGCCGGGGCGTTCGCTCCACGGCTGATAGCCGCCGTAAACCCCGCTGCGCCCGGAAGGGGTAAATTCGGCATCCTTGACGTGGAACGCTTTAATACGCGGGTGGTAGAGGTCGATAAAGGTCAGGTAGTCCATCTGCTGCAGCAGCATATGGCTCGGATCGAACAGAATATTGCAGCGCGGATGATGGTCGACCGCCGCCAGGAAGCGGTCGAAGGTCACGCCGTCGTGCAAATCCTCCGACGGATGCAGCTCGTAGCAGACATCCACGCCGTGGCGGTCGAAGGCGTCGAGGATCGGCTTCCAGCGGGCGGCCAGCTCGCTGAAGGCCGCCTCGATCAGCGCCTCCTTGCGCGGCGGCCACGGGTAAAAGTACGGCCAGGCCAGCGCGCCGGAGAAGGTCGCATGCGATTTCAGCCCCAGCTTTTCCGAGGCGGCTGCCGCCTGCAGGAGTTTCTCCGCTGCCCACCGCTGGCGGCCCGGCGCATCCTCGCGCAGCGCCGCCGGGGCGAAGTCGCGAAACGCCAGTTCGTAGGCGGGGTGCACCGCCAGCAGCTGCCCCTCAAGGTGAGTCGACAGCTCGCTAATCACCAGCCCGTAGCGCGCCAGCAGCGCGGTAATGTCATCACAGTAGGCCTGGCTGCCGGCCGCCTTTTCCACATCAAAAATTGTCGGATGATTACAGGGGATCTGCAATGCCCTGAAACCCAGCCCCGACGCCCATCTGGCGAGGTTTTCCAGGGTATTAAACGGTGGCATATCACCGATGAACTGGGACAAAAACAGGCCAGGCCCTTTTAACGTTTTCATTGCTTACTCCTGAAGTTTGTCAAAAACTATTCCTGCTCTTTGTACTTGAAGGTGAAGAGGAATATGACCGCGATAACCGCAGCGGCAACCGCCGGGATCAGCCAGAACGTGGTCCAGTTTTCCGGCTGATGCACGCCGCCGTGGTTGATTAACTGGTTGTACAGCGCGCCGGAGATCTGCGATCCCAGCAGCATGCCGATGCCGTAGGTGAACATGACGATCAGGCTCTGCGCCTGGCCTTTGACCTGGCTGCCGGCGATGCGGTCGGTGTAGATAAAGCCGATAACGAAGAAGAAGTCGTAGCACACGCCGTGCAGGAGGATGCCGATGTACAGCAGCCAGCGCGTCTCTTCATTGACGCCGAAGGCAAACAGCGCGTAGCGCACGAACCAGGCCGCCATACCGATCAGCAGCATGTACTTCACCCCCAGCCGACGGAACAGCAGTGGGATAATCAGCATAAAGAAGATTTCGGACATCTGGCCGAACGACATCGCGGTACTGACGTCCGCAATACCCACGTCGGAGAGGAACGACGCGGTAAAGGCGTAGTAGGTCCCGAGAGGGATCGAGATCAGCGTGGCGCAGATGGCAAAGATCAGGAAGTGGCTTTTCTTCAGCAGCGCGAAGGCGTCGGCGCACAGCAGATCGCGCAGGGCAAACGGCTGGCCCTTAGCCGGGGCAGGGGTGTGCGGCAGCGTCAGGCTGTAGGCGGCCAGCACCGCAGAGAAGACGGCGGCCAGGCGGAAGATATCGGTGCTGGCGGCGATGCCGCTGACGCCGATGCAGATCCCGGCCACGATCCAGCCGATGGTGCCGAACACCCGCACCACCGGGAAGCTTTTTTCGCTGTTGCTCAGGCTGTGGAAGGCGATGTTGTTGGTCAGCGCCAGGGTGGGCATATAGCACAGCGTGTAGGCGAACAGCAGGGCGATCAGCAGCGAGCCGTTCTCCGCCAGCAGGGCCTGCGGGACGAACCACAGAATCACCGCACCGGCCAGATGCAGCAGGGCCACCACCTTCTGTGACGGGAAGAAGCGGTCAACCACCATTCCCAGTACGAACGGCGAGAGAATGGAAGCAATCGGCCCGGCGGAGAAGGCGTCGCCGATGATGCTGCCGAGATTATGCTGGGTCATCACCAGGCCGAGCGTAACCGACCAGGTTCCCCAGATGAAGAACTGTAAAAACATCATTAATGACAGCCGCGGTACCAGCATCACATGCTGCTGCCGCGAACCGTTGCCAGCGGTAAGTGAAGAAACCATCGTCAGACCCCTTCCTGAAAAGTAATCGATTACATTATTGTGTCAGATGAATGTAATCGATTACTTTTGAGGTTTCCTGGATCTTTTATCGATCTGCGAGGTGGCTCACAAGCTTAATTTTTTACTAAAAGATCGTCCGGCCCGGCGCTGGCTTTCGCACCCTGCCTCCTCTTATAACCTTAATCAGGCACAACAACGATCGTTCCATGAATCACGATAAATGATATTACCTTCCGTATACTTCCAGGTGATCGCCTCGTAACGCAACTCGAGCGTTTCAAGGTGAGTGCTACTCACACCGTTAGGAGCCAGATAGGGCGCAACTGTTGTGATTTTGACGTTATCCAGAATGATATTGAAATATTCGGCCTCAACGCCTGATTCAAGAATGCGATACATCTTGATTGTACCTTTCTTCATGGTTCGGCCTTCGCAGACAGCGCGGTACAGAAGTGGTGTTGTCTGATCAAAGTCTTTCACTATCGTGATAGGGCGGTGAACGCACGTACCTGTAAGTTTCCCCCAGCTCGGATCAACGGGAATAGTGACTCCGTGGGAAAATGATTTTAACTCGATAGAACCCAGACGCTGTGGCATTGAACAACTGCCCACAATCGGAGAACCATTTTCATCTTCAAGCCATAAGTGTGCGGGAGTGGACATGTAATTTCCTTATCACTGAGTATTAAATATTGGGGGGGGTTAGCGTTTCACCATTTCACATAACGACCAAAAATAATCATTACTGCTATGAAAAAAACACCTATTGGCCAGACTGGACTACTGGGGAAAAAATGCGCCTGAACCAGGGCGAAAATAATGGTTAATACGGTTGGGCCGTAGACAGAAAAGAAGAAGCGCCCCTGCCACCGTAAAAAACGTTTGATATACATCATCATGGCTATTGAATCATCCTTCCTATGTATCTCCCTTATTACTGATGATTTAAGTAACTGTAATGTCGACGCTATTACCATTTACAGTAACGCGTGAAAACAAAAATCATAATTATGGCGAATACGCCTACAGGCCAGACAGGGCTATCTGGAAAAAAATACCCCTGAAGCAGTGCGAAAACGATCGTAAAAATTACTGGTCCGTACAGTGAAGATAAAAACCTGAGCTGCCACAGTAGGAATTTCTTTAGTGATCGAATCATGGTTATCTGATCATCCGAGTGATGATATTTGCTATACCAGAATCAGACGACCATTGCTTTTCAAGTGCGCCCGCGCGCTCGAAGACCGGTTCAATCAGGAAATACATCATTTCCAGTTGTTGCATGTAAAGTGCAGAGTAATAAGCTGGATATTGGACGTGTAGACGACGAGCACTATCCGCCGCTTTCTGAACCAGGCCATATGTGGCCACAACTCCGGCAGCCGTACCCGCTGCACGTCCCGTAAGGGCACTGAGTTGCATACTTAGATTCAATCCAATACGAACGCTGGTAGCTACCGCTAAAGCGTACCCCACTCCGGAAAGGGAGCTGGCCGCGATATGAACATTCACGGCCATAAGCGCTTTTTTAATATGCTCTAATTGGGCATTGGTTTTGTATTTGAATATTTCTTCAAAGTAGACCCGCAGCATCTCATAGACAACGTCACCATGCTGGATAATGCGAATAACAGCATTCCTGAAGCGCAGATCCTCGGTCTTTTGCTGCTGGCAAACGTCATTATATTCATCAGTGAAACAGGATGTGTAATACAGCAGACGGGTCGCACCTTTCCCTAATGTATCAACTTGTTTTCTGACCTGCTGACCGACGGCAGAAAGAGCACGATCGAGCTTTAATGCAAGAATCTTATTGGCCTGTAAATAACTGATGACTTCACTGTTACCATACATAATCGCTCCTTGCGTATTTTCATTAAACCCAGTTATTCATTCTTTCCACGGGAGGGGACGTTAAAGAGATTGGTACCGTACCAGTTATATGAAATAACGTCAGTAGCGATCTTACTGAGTTTCATCGGTAGCTCTCCCTCTGAGCGACGCGAAATACCGCCGTACCGTGCCCGTTACGGCTCAGCCTTACCGCCCTGGAAGGTACGCCGCCATTCACTGGGGCTTACGGTGTAGCGCTGCTTAAAGCTCTGGCGGAAGGAAATCACCGACTGATAGCCGCTCAACGTGGCGACAGCTTCAATGGAATGCTCGGTCAGTTCCAGCAGTTGCTGGCTGTTCTGCAGGCGCTCGGCGTTGAGCCATTCGCCGACCGACATGCCGGTGGCGCGCAGAAAATGGCGGGTAAAGGTGCGGCGGCTCATCATCACCCGGGCCGCCAGCGAATCGAGATCGTGCTGGCGATCGAGGCTGTCGCGCAGATAGCCGAGCAGGGCGTTGATGCGCTCGTCCTGAGTGGTTTGCGGAATAGGGTGAGAAATATACTGCGCCTGCCCCCCGTCGCGGTGCGGCGGGATCACCATCCGCCGTGCGACCCGATTTGCCACAGCGCTGCCGTAAAACTGGCGCAGCAGGTACAGGCAGCAGTCCATTCCTGCGGCGGTCCCGGCGGAGGTGATCAGCCGCTGCTCGTCAACGTAAAGCGCGTTGGTATCCAGCTGCACATGCGGGAAGCGCGCGCTGAAGTCCTGCTCAAACTCCCAGTGGGTTGAGGCGCGACGCCCGTCAAGCAGGCCGGCATACGCCAGCACGTAGGTGCCGAGGCACAGGCCCACGACTCTGGCGCCGCGCTGCCAGGCGTCGCGCAATGCCTGGCATAATGCAGGGGACGGCTGCTCGCCGGGATGCGGCCACCAGGGCACGACGATCAAATCAGCCAGCGCCAGCACTTCCAGCCCGTGCGGGGTTTCAATGCTCATGCCCATCAGCGATTTCAGCGTGCCGGGCCGTTCGGCGCACAGCGTCAGCTCGAACAGCGGGCTGTCGGCCAGCACCGGGCCGAAAATAGTGCAGGGGACCGAAACGTGAAACGGGCTGAACCCGGGTGTCACCAGCACGGCGACCGACGGTAACGGCATAGTTTTCTCCTGATGACGGCGCAAGGACGGCTATCTTACCACTCAGAACGTCCGGCTTTCGCCATCTTCGGCCACCCACAGGCGATGGGCAAAGCCGTTGCGCTCCGCGTAATCGCGCAGCGGCTGGCGGCCGAGCAGACAGTGGTTAATGGCCTCCATATGGCTGGCAACGATGTGACTTTCCGGCAGCAGGCGGTGAACCCGCAGCGTATCCTCCTCGCCCATGATAATCGCGCCGAAGCAGTCAATCTGCGCACTTCCGGCATTCAGCACCACCACGTCGGGTTTGAACGCTGCCAGCGCCTGCTCAACGGCCGGAACCCAGACGGTGTCCCCGGCTATATACAGCGTCGGCTCAGCGGGGTGCTGAAATACCAGGCCGCAGGCTTCACCCAACCGCTTTGCCAGCGGCGGCAGCGCGTAGGCGGCATTGCTGCCGTGCTGGCCGTCGGTTTTCCACAGGGTAATCCCGTCAATTTCCGTACGATCATCCAGCACCGTCACCGCGGTGAAACCCTGCGCGTGGATTTGTCTGGCATCCTGCTGATTCTGGCTGAACAGGGGGATATCACGAGCAATTAAGCGCTGTGCGGCCTCATCCCAGTGGTCCTCGTGAGTGTGGGTGACGATAACCGCATCGGCATTAATGATCTCGGCAACCGGCAGCGGCAGGTCGACCAGTGGGTTGCGCAGATGGCTGCGGGCGGTACCGGGAAAACCGGGCAGCGCGCCTTTATCTGCCAGCATCGGGTCGATCAGAAAGGTTTTGCCGGCATAGTCCAGCCTGAGCGTGGCGTTGCGGATCTGAGTGAGTTTCATGTGGGCTCTCCATCTGAGCGGCAGCGGAATACCGCCGAACCGCGCCAGTATAGAGAGGAGGGAAAATCGCAATAAGTAGCCTGATGGACAATAAGCGATGGGATTGGGACAACTTTGTTCCGGGCCGCATCGACCCCACTGAAACTCTGCCACTAATTCAGGCGTAGCGGCGAACGGCAGGCGCGCGCAGCCGGGCCAGAATACAGGCGCAGTTCTCGTACAGCGTGCAGATCCGGCGCTCCAGCACCTCCGGCGGATGGGCCTCCACTTCCGCATACATACTGAGAATTTCGCTTTTACAGTGCGAGCGGCAGCTGCGTTTCTTCTGCCGGGCGTCCAGCCAGCGCAGCAGCATCCGCTTTTTCTCCGCATCGCGGTGCAGCATGCTGCTCCTGATGCTGCGAATGGCCTGCAAAAAATCCTGATAGAAGTCGGTGATATCCTGCATTTTGTCGATATTCATCATTTTTGCATCATCCTGCCCGGTTAAGCGGCAGCCGGATAATCCCCGGCTGCCGGGTCGTCAGTCAGCGGCGCTGGCCGCCGGTGACGGGGTCATGATTACACCGCCGCCGTTCAGCGTTTCGCGGCCCGATCGATAGCGTATCCGGCTTTGGTCAGCGAGGATTTCAGGCTGGCATAGCCAATCCGCGCATATTCCAGCGGTGGTGCCAGCGCCGGATCCTGCTCGGCCTCCACCACAAACCAGCCCTGATAGCCAATGCCCGCCAGCCGCGAGATGACCGCATCAAAGTCAATGCTGCCGTCGCCAGGTACGGTATAAACGCCTTTCAGCACTGCATCGAGAAACGAGTCGCGCTGCCAGTCCAGCCCGGCGCGCACGTCCGCACGAACGTCTTTGGTATGTACGTGGTTAATGCGTTTACCGTGCTTGCTCAGGACGCTCAGCGGGTCGACCCCGGCAAACACCAGGTGCCCGGTGTCAAACAGCAGCCCCACCTGCGGACCGGTGGCCGCCATCAGCAGATCGATGTCGCGTTCGTCCTCAATCACCGTGCCCATATGATGATGGAAGGCCAGCGGCACGCCGAAATCGCGGCACCAGCTGGCGAACAGATCCAGCTTCGCGCCGTACTCGCGGATCTGTTCTTCCGTCAGCCTGCGGCGCTGGCTCAGCGGTACCTGCTGCTGGTTCTGAATGGTGCCTGCGGTTTCACCGTAGACCAGGCAGGCCGCACCGCACGCCTTAAACAGCTGCATCTGCGGCGTGGCTTTGGCGATCTCACTCTCCAGATCGTTATCCAGCAGGGTGCCGGAGTACCAGCCGGACACCAGTTGAAGCTGATATTCCGCCAGCTGCGGCTGCAGTTCAGCGGCGGTGCGCGGGAATTTACCGCCGGTTTCCACGCCGGAAAAACCGGCCAGCCGGCTCTCCGCCAGGCAGACGGAGAGTGGGGTGTCGCCGCCGAGCTGCGGCAGGTCATCGTTGGACCAGGCGATAGGGGCAATACCCAGTTTTGCGTGCAACGTCATGTTCTGTTTCCTCTGGCTGAAAGTTAAATACCCAAACGCTGTTTTTTACGGCCCTCAACCTGTTCGGTCCGCGCCTGATTCACGCTTTCGCGCTGGCTGACTTCCGGCACGCCCACGTCCCACCAGGCGTCACCCGGCGTCCACTCGTGCGGATGCGTATCGATACAGATCACCGTGGTGCGGTCGTTGCCCTTTGCCCAGTCCACGGCGGCGGCCAGTTCGTCCAGGCTGCTGACCTTGCGGGCCAGCGCGCCCATCGACTGCGCGTTAGCCACGAAATCAACGTGGAACGGTTCGGTGACCCGGCAGTCCTTCAGCAGATTGTTAAACGACGCGCCACCCTTGGCGTTCTGCAGGCGGTTAATCACCGCGTAGCCGCCGTTGTCGCACACCAGCAGGATCAGCTTGTGGCCGGAAAGCACGCTGGAATAGATATCCGAGTTCATCATCATGTAAGTGCCGTCGCCAATCAGCACGAACACGTCGCGATCCGCATCGATCATTGCCGTGCCCCAGCCCGCAGAGATTTCGTACCCCATGCAGGAGAAGCCGAACTCACAGTCAAAAGTGCCGGGATTTTTCACCTTCCAGCCTTTAACCAGCTCACCCGGCAGGCCGCCCGCCGCGCTGATCACATAGTCTTCGGCAGCGGCGCGTTCATTGACCACGCCAACCACCTGAGCGTAGGTCGGTACGCCGGTGGTCACGGTGCGTTGCTGGCGCTGGTCAATCAGTTGATTCCATGCGGCGAAGGCGGTTTTGCCGCTGTCCAGCCAGCTCGCGTCCACTGCATAACTGCCGAGCGCGGCGTTGAGTTCGCGGATCCCCTCGCGGGCATCGGCGACCAGCGGCAGCGAGAAGTGCTTGTGGGCATCAAAGCGCGCGGCGTTAATGGCAATAAAACGGGCTTCCGGTGAAAACACCGTCCAGGAACCGGTGACAAAATCCATCAGCCGGGTGCCGATGGCGATAATCACATCGGCCTTTGCCGCCAGCGCGTTGGCGGAGGTCGATCCGAGAATGCCTACCGGCCCGATATGCAGTGGATGATCGTGGGTCAGGGTGCCTTTTCCGGCGATGGTTTCCACCACCGGGATACCGCGCTGGCGGGCGAACGCTTCCAGCTCGGCCTCGGCCCTGGAGTAGCGCACGCCGCCCCCGGCAATAATAATTGGATGTCGGGCGGAAGCCAGCAGCTCGGCCGCCTGCTCCAGCAGATCTCGATCGGGGCGCGGACGCGGGATGGTGTGAACGCGGCGGGCAAAAAACGCCTCCGGATAGTCAAAGGCCATTTCCTGCACGTCCTGACACAGGCCAATAAAGGCCGGGCCACAGTCCGCCGGGTCGAGCATCGTCGCCACCGCCTGCGGCAGCGAAGAGAGGATCTGCTCCGGCCAGGTGATACGGTCCCAGTAGCGGGTTACCGCCTTAAAGGCGTCGTTGACCGTCTGGCTGGGATCGCTGAAGTGCTCCACCTGCTGCATGACCGGGTCCGGCACGCGGCGGGCAAACGCATCGCCGCAGATCATCAGCATCGGCAGACGGCTGACATGGGCCACGCCGGCGGCGGTCAGCAGGTTAGTGGTGCCGGGACCGATCGAGGCGGTGACCACCATAATCTGCTGGCGCAGACGCGCTTTGGCGAAACCCACGGCTGCGAAGGCCATTGACTGCTCATTCTGGCCGCGCCAGGTCGGCAGCACGTCCTGCACGCTTTCCAGCGCCTCGCCAATGCAGGTGACGTTGCCGTGGCCGAAGATGCCGAACACACCGGGGAAAAGCGGCACGTCTTCACCGTCAACGTGGATAAACTGATTGCTCAGGTAACGGACCACCGCCTGTGCAGTGGTGCAACGATAGGTCGACATAGTTTCTACCTGCTGTAAGGCCCGTAATCAGGCCGGTTGTGGAATTTAATTTGCTGAAATTTATATAAAGCAATTTTAGTTGCAACTTCGGGCGTAGCTCCCCCCGAAGGGAGAGCGATAAACCGGACTTGCGTTATTTACTGAGGCTTTTTTTCCCGTCTTCACGGCTTTGCGAACGCTCGGTCAGCGTGGCAATTCGCGGCTGTTCCTCTTCCGGGTGCAGCTCGGCGGCCAGCGCCAGCGCAATGCACTGGACCAGGCACACCGGTGCCGCCAGCGAACGGGAAAAACTGTATTCCTCTTCCGGGATGGTAAACAGCACCCGCGCATCTTTTGCCAGAGGCGACAGCACGCTGTCGGTAATGGCAATCAGCGGCACGTTTTTCTGCGCGGCAATCTCGGCGATGCTCACCACCTCCTGCGCGTAATGGCGGAAGGAGACGGCAACCAGCACGTCGCGCGGGGTCATATTCATCGCCATGTGCGGCGCAAGGCCGCCGGACATATCCAGCAGAACCACTTTGCGGTTCAGCATCGTCAGCAGATAGCGCAGCAAAATGGCCACCGGCTCGGAGCGCAGCTGCCCGGCGATAAAAATGGTGTCGGCGCGGCCCATCAGTTGAGCGCTCAGGTCAAGATCGGCGGCGGCTACGCTTTCCAGCATGCCCTGCAGGGTGGCGATATCCCGCACCACCAGATCCTGCAGAAAGCCGAGGTTCCCCTGCTGCTGGTTCTTCTGCAGGTCGTTTTCCAGCGCCACGATGCGTTCGTTATAACCCGGGGCGGTGGTCGCCAGCCGGGTCTGAAACACCGCCTGCATCTGCTTAAAACCGCTGTAGCCAAAGTGCTGGGCAAAGCGCACCAGCGTGGAAGGGTGCAGACCACAGCGGGCGGCAATCGCATTGATTGACTCCAGCGCCACGGCGTTAGGGTTTTGCGTAATAAAACGCGCCACCTGCTGAAAACGATCCGACAGCTGCGAATAGCGGGCGGTAATGTCGTTCACCACCTGCTCATAGTTCTTATGCGGCGGTGGGGGATCTTTCTTGTCTGTCTCTTTGCGGCTGGCCATCGGCGTCTGTCCTTGCGTTTAATTCTGACTGCAGGCTATCGCAACTAAAATTGCATTACAATTTTCATTGCAATTCTAATTTCCAAAAGCGTGATCGACTGCAGAATTTCTGCATTCAGTTTTAACTGGAAATCCCGCTCTGATTAAAATTTTCGCCCCGTGTTGAAATGCGTAACTCATTATAATTATTCAATTTAATAACTTTTTCTGTGCGGCGTTGATTCCCGTACTTGCATTCAAAATCATCCTGCAATTTTTATTGCATAATTTCTTTGTTTGCAATTAAGTTAATAACCGGTGGCGCAGAGGGGGCAGTGAACCTCCGCCGAATTCACATACCGCTCCCGCGTTGGGCGGCAGGAAAACAGGATCAGGCTATGTATAACGACTACGGGCAGTTTATTAACGGCGGCTGGCGTCAGGGCAGCAGTGGCGACACCATCGTGGTTACCGATCCGGGCCGCGACGAGCGGCTTGGCGAAATTGCCGCCGCCTCCCGCCAGGACACGCTGGAAGCGATAGCCAGCGCAGAAGCGGCATTACCGGGTTGGCAGGGGCTGGATGCCTGGCAGCGCGCCAGCACGCTGCACCGCGTGGCGGCGGAAATGGAACTGGCCCGCGAGCAGGCGGCACGCACCATCTCTCTGGAAAGCGGCAAGCCGCTGGCGCAGGCCAGCCGCGAGTGGACGCTGGCCATCGACCAGTTTACCTGGTACGCCGAGGAAGCCCGCCGCGTGTATGGTCGCATCGTCGAAAGCCGCGTACCGGGCGGGCGCTGTGAGGTTTCTCATCAGGCGGTGGGCGTGGTGGCGGCCTTTACCGCGTGGAACTTCCCGGTGGTGCTGATTGCCCGCAAGCTGGCCCCGGCGCTGGCGGCGGGCTGCACCGTGGTACTGCGCCCCTCCAGCGAAGTGCCCGGTTCGGCAATGGTCATCATGACCTGCCTGCAAAAAGCCGGGCTGCCCGCGGGCGTGGTCAACATGGTGGTCGGACCCACGGCGAATACCTATCAGCCGCTGATTGAATCGCCTGTGGTGCGCAAAGTGACGCTCACCGGCTCTACGGCGATTGGTCAGCAGATGATCCGCGATTCGGCCGCCACCCTGAAGCGGGTCAGCATGGAGCTGGGCGGCAACGCGCCGATGATCGTCTTTGACGATGCCGATATCGAAAAAGCGCTGGACCTGGCGGTGCCAACCAAGTTCGCCAACTGCGGTCAGGTGTGCGTCACCGCCGACCGTTTCTATGTCCATGAATCGGTCGCCCCGGCCTTTATTGCAGGATTTGCCCGTCGGGCAGCGGCCATCAGGGTCGGCTACGGGCTGGATGAAGGCAGTGAGATGGGGCCGCTGATTAACCTTCGCCGGCTGAAAGCCATCGAAAATATCGTCGACGACGCGCGGCAAAAGGGCGCGCGCGTGGTGACCGGCGGGCAACGCCTTGCCGATAAGCCGGGCTTTTACTTTGCGCCCACCGTGCTGGCCGATGTGCCGGACGATGCGCTGGCGCTGGCCGAAGAGAATTTTGGCCCGATCGCCGCCATTACCACCTTTACTGACGAAGCCGACGTCATCGCCCGGGTGAACCGCAGCGAACTGGCGCTCTCCGCCTATGCCTTTACCCGCGATGCCGCACGTATTCGCCGCGTCTCGCAGCAGCTGCAAGCGGGCATGGTCGGCATCAACAGCTTTGCCCTGGCCTCGGCCGACGTGCCGTTCGGCGGCATCAAGGCCAGCGGTATGGGCAGCGAAGGCGGTTCGGAAGGTATTTTCGAATATATGAATGTCAAACTGACGCAGGTGGTCCTGTAAGGAAGCCGCAATGATCAACAGCAACGTTAAGCGTTTATGGGCAGAAGGGCACAGCGTGCTGAACGGCTGGCTGTCGGTTGCCAGCCCGTTCACCGCTGAGATTATGGCAGCGCAGGGCTACGATGCGCTGACCATCGATATTCAGCACGGCCTGGTGGGGTTCGAAACGGCCACCACCATGCTGCAGGCGATGCGCGCCAGCGGCGTGACGCCGATGGTGCGCGTTCCCTGGCTGTCACCGGGCGACATTATGAAAGCGCTGGATGCCGGGGCGTATGGCATTATCTGCCCGATGATCAACAACGGAGAAGAGGCCCGGCAGCTGGTGTCCTGCGTGCGTTATCCGCCGCTCGGTTCCCGCAGCTTCGGCCCGACGCGCGTCACCTTCGCCGCCGGGCAGGATTACGGCCAGCACGCGGACAGCGGAGTGGTGTGTTTTGCGATGATTGAAACCGCCGAAGCGGTGGAAAAAATCGAAGAGATCGTGCGCACTCCGGGGCTGGACGGAATTTACATCGGCCCGGCGGACCTGACCCTGGCGCTGACCGGCCGCCGCTACCGTACAGGATTCGATCGCGAAGAGCCGGAAATCATCGACGCCATCCGCCATATTCTCGATCGGGCGCACGCCGCCGGGATCCGCGCCGGTCTGCACAACGGCAGCCCGGAGTATGCCGCACGGGCGGTGGAGTGGGGCTTCGACCTGGTCACCGTTTCTAACGATGTGCAGCTGCTGCGCGGTGCCGCCGCCGCCAGCGCCACGCGTTTTCGCCAACTGACCGGCGCTGCGCCGCAGGCTAAAGTCCAGCAGGGAGGATACTGAAATGCCGCACGTACTGATTGCCGGCAGTATTCATCAGGCCGGCCTGACGATTCTGCAAAACGCGCCCGGCTTTACTTTTGAGCTGGTGAAAGAAGTGAGCACCGCCAGCTATGCGCCTTTTATTGAACACGCCGATGCGCTGCTGCTGCGCACCCAGCCGCTGACTGCCACCGAGATCGCCCAGGCTCCCCGGCTGAAGGTGGTATCCCGCCACGGAGTGGGCTACGACGCAGTCGACGTGGCGGCGCTGAACCAGCGCGGCATTCCGCTGACCATCGTCGGTGACGTTAACTCGCTGTCGGTGGCGGAACATACCTTTGCGCTGCTGATGGGCGTGGCGAAACAGCTGCGGGTTTACGATGAAAACCTGCGCAGCGGTAACTGGAACTGCCGTAACAGCTTCTCGGCGATGGAATTATCCGGCCGCACGCTGTTCGTACTGGGCTTTGGCCGCATCGGGCGGGAAGTGGCGAGAATGGCGCGCTGCTTCAACATGTTCGTGGTGGCCTACGACCCTTACGTCGCAGATGAAATCTTCCATGCCCTCGGCGTGGAGCGCATCACCGAGCTGGATGCTGGATTAAAAATCGCCGATGCGCTGACCGTGCATCTGCCGCTCAGCGACAGCAAGCCGCTGATTGGCCGCCGCGAGCTGGCGTTGCTCAGGCCACAGGCGATTGTGATCAACACCGCACGCGGCGGCATTGTTGATGAACAGGCGCTGATCGAGGCGTTGAAAAACGATCGCCTGGGCGGCGCGGGGTTGGATGTCTTCAGCCAGGAGCCGCCGCCGCGCGACTCGGCGCTGCTGCATGCGTCCTGGCGACTGATCCTCAGCCCGCACTCCGCCGGACTGACCGAGGAAGCGGCGATGCGCATG
Source organism: Erwinia sp. SLM-02 (assembly GCF_037450285.1). Lineage (NCBI taxonomy): Bacteria > Pseudomonadati > Pseudomonadota > Gammaproteobacteria > Enterobacterales > Erwiniaceae > Erwinia > Erwinia sp. SLM-02. Next base: position 1,519,443 of record NZ_JAQISN010000001.1, read on the forward strand.
TCGGTTTCCGCCGTGAATAATATTATTCATTATTTCACCGGCGAGCTGGAAGAAAACTTAATTGTGAATTACCAACAAATAAATAACGCGCACGCCGTTTAACGGCAGGCGAATAATAAATACCCGTCCTCTACAGGAACTGATTATGTTGAAAACAGCCGTGCTCGGTGCTGGCCGCATCGGGAAAATCCACGCCGCGAATATCGCCAGTCACCCGCAGGCAACGCTGGTGGCGGTGGCCGATCCTTTTATTAATAGCGCAAACGCGCTGGCGGATTTATATGGCGCCAGAGCCGTATCCGATCCTCTGGAATTAATTAACGACGCGGATATCGATGCGGTGATTATTGCTACGCCCACCGATACCCACGTTGATTTAATGCTGGCCGCCGCGCGGCAGGGAAAAAAAGTCCTGTGTGAAAAGCCGGTCGACCTGGATTTAAGCCGTGCCGCCGACGCCTGCCGTCAGCTTGATGAATTAAACGCGCCGGTGATGGTGGCCTTTAACCGCCGTTTCGATCCCAGCGCGAGCGAGCTGCAGCGGGCCATTGCCGAAGGTGAAATCGGCGAACTGCATCAGGTGGTGATTACCAGCCGCGATCCGGATTTTGCGCCGCTGGACTACCTGCGTCATTCGGGCGGGATTTTCCGCGATATGGTGATCCACGATTTCGATATGGCCCGCTGGCTGCTGGGCGAGGAGCCGGTGGAGGTATACGCCAGCGCCAGCCGCCTGCTAAAGCCGGAACTGGGGGAGTTTGACGACTACGACACGGTAATGGTGCAGCTGATCACGGCATCGGGCAGGCAGTGCCATATCAACTGCAGTCGCCGCGCGGTTTACGGCTACGATCAGCGGCTGGAAGCGTTCGGCTCCGCCGGAATGCTGCTGAATAATAACCAGCGTGCTAACAGCGTGCGCCGCTATACCGCTGCCGCCACGGAGGTGCAGTCACCGCTTGAGGCGTTCTTCCTTGAGCGCTATGAGCAGGCCTACCGGCTGGAGATGGATGCCTTTATTCAGGCTGCGCTGGGCAACCGCGCCATTCCCGTGACCCCCTTTGATGGCCTGATGGCGCTGAAGCTGGCCGAATGTGCCGCGCGCTCTGCCGCCAGCGGCAGGCCTGTGACTGTTGATTAATCCCTGACGGAGAATGAGAAAATGAAAAAAATGGGCATTGGTATTATCGGTACCGGATTTATGGGGTTATCACATGCGCTGGCCTATCGCGCCGCAGCGGGCATTTTTCCCGCTGATGCGGCTCCGGAACTGATTGCGGTGGCCGACGTGGACGGCGCCGCGGCGGAGCGGGCGGCAAAGCGCTTCGGCTTTCGTCGCCATACCGACGACTGGCACTCGCTGATTAACGATCCGGAGATCGACGTGGTGTCGATTACCACGCCGAACCGCTTCCATCTGGAGCAGGCGCTGGCGGCAATTAAAGCCGGTAAGCACGTGCACTGCGAAAAACCCATCGCGCCGACCAGCGAAGAGGCGCGGATTATGACCGATGCCGCCGAAGCGCAGGGGGTGATCACTCAGGTGGGCTTTAACTACCTGAAGAACCCGCTGATTAAGCTGGCGCGGGAGATGATCGACAGCGGCGAACTCGGTGATATCGTCAGCTTTCGCGGCATTCACGCGGAAGATTTTATGGCCTCCCCGCTGACGCCGTGGTCATGGCGGCTGGATCCGGCCGGGGGCGCGGGGGCAGTGGCCGATCTCGGCAGCCATATTGTCGCCATGGCGCGCTTCCTGCTGGGGCCGGTGGTGGCGGTGCAGGCGGATCTGGAAACGGTGATTAAGCAGCGCCCGGTGGCGGCCGGTGCGCACGAGCAGCGCGCGGTTGAGGTGGATGATATCGCCCGCCTGACCGTGGAGTTTGCGCGCGGCTGCAAGGGCAGTATTGAGGCCAGCTGGGTGGCGATGGGCCGCAATATGCAGCTGGGTTTTGAGGTTTACGGCACGCGGGGGGCGCTGCATTTCACCCAGGAACGCTTCAACGAGCTGCACTATTATCGTCACGATGCCGCCGGTGGGCTGCGCGGTTTCCAGAAGATTGAGGCAGGTCCACAGCAGGCACCCTACGGCGCATTCTGCCCGGCACCGGGCCATCAGCTGGGCTTTAACGATTTGAAGACCATTGAGATTGCGGAGTTTCTGCGGGCGGTAGCCGGTGGCGAGTTCAGCGGGCCGGGGTTCCGTGATGCGATGGAGATCCAGCAGGTGATTGATGCGGCGATTCGGTCTTCGCGGGAGCAGCGGTGGGTGGCGGTTTGATTTTGATTTAGGGCTGAAGGTATGGCGATGGCTGAAGGTATGGCTGGACGATCGGCGACGCTGGACGCTGGACGCTGGACGCTGGACGTCTGGCGATCGGCCTGACCGGCTGTGTCCTCGCTCGGGCGGGTCCTCGCGCCGCTTCGCGGTCCCCTCACTTCGTGCGTCAGCCTTCAGGACCAGTACAGACGGGGCGTCCTGCCCCGGCTGTACTTTTTGTCCGCGTCCCTGCGGCCAAATCCTGGCTTCCTTTCTGCGTTCAGCGCTGCGGATTGCCCGTTCGAGGGCACAGCCGCTCGGCCTGATAGTTCAGCGTTGCCTGCGGGAAGGGCTGGGATGATAGTAGCCTGTCAGCCGAATTCGTATGGGGGAGTCCTGGCTTCCTTTCTGCGTTCAGGGCTGTGGATTGCACTCTCGGGGACACTGCCAGCCTGCTCTGTGACTTTTGGATTGCCGGCAAATAAAGGGTTTGAAGCTATTGCCACTCAGGCAGCGAGGTGACTTCCTCTTTATAGCGAACGTGATTTGATTGTTTGCTCTTTAAAGTGACCGCATGCGGAATCACACTTTGTTAGTAGATTTGGCTTTTGTCCAAATCTGAAAGCGATGAAATTATAAATTGGGACAGCCTCTGCTGCTGCGTAAGGGCATCCGCAGAGCCGAGGTGGAGGCATTGAGCCAGGAGACGACAGCAGGGATGCTGGCGTCAGGCCGGGTTTGAACAGGGACGTTCAATCCTGGCCGATCCGTCGGCGCGATGGCGTAACCGAGGGCACCGCAACGCGGCGCGAGGACCGCCCTGAAGCAGCAGCAGAGGCTGAACCTCAAATACCTATTTCACAGCAACTTCTCATTACCAAACTCAAGAACGATAGCATTATCAAAGGCGGCAGTAACAGCTGAACCCCAGACACTAATTCCCCAGCGCAATCCGCCCAGTGATTCAGCCAGGGTTGTTTCATACCTGTTTCTTCCCATTTGTCGAGGCGCCTTCCATTTTTAGGCTGGCACTCTAGGTGATGAAGATTTAACCTTGTATTTTATGGTGTTAATCAGGAGGAGTCATGCGCCAGAGGACGATCGTTTGCCCCATCATTCAAAATAAAGGTGAGTATCTGTTATGCAAAATGGCTGCGGATCGCGGGGTTTTTCCCGGCCAGTGGGCGCTTTCCGGTGGTGGGATGGAGCCGGGCGAAACCATGGAGGCCGCGCTGAGAAGGGAGATTCAGGAAGAACTGGGGAACGAGCTGGAAATTACGGAAGTCAGACCCTGGGCTTTCCGTGATGACATTCGGACCAAAACCTACGCCGACGGTTCAACCGAAGAGATTTACATGATTTACCTTATCTTCGACTGCATCAGTGCGAACCGGACTATTTCGTTTAATGAAGAGTTTCAGGAAGTACGCTGGGTAGCCGCTGAGAAGATAGGGGAGCTGGATCTGAACGAGGCAACGCGCGTCACCTTCAGCCAGAAAGGACTGATTTAGATCGCGAGTCGGGGAACGGTACGCGCAGCATGGATAATGCATGAGGGAAGTTAATTGCATATCAAGGAAGAGGTCTTTCTCGACGATTATGGTATCAGGCGAAAGAAGTTCGTCTACGATCGTCGGGTTCATTACAGTTACGTTTTTGCTGCCGGTAGCGAAGTTTACACGGTCATTATTGGCAGGCTTGCTGACGAACTTACGTTTACCCGGATCGGGTACGAAATGCCTGCTGACATTCAATTTCCGGTTAAGGGAATGGCTGAGGTCTATTTTGACGTTTTCGACGGAATGGAGGGATTAGCCGATTTTCGCCATGTCAGATTTACCGGGTTAGGCAGTGCTGTCGTTTTGCAGAGGGTTTCACTGGCTTTGGTCGCGCACTATGAACAATTTAACATTGGAGGTTTTGTTTTTCAGGCGGCATCAGGTGGCGTGGTAGATAAAGGGCGGCGCATTTCGCTGGAAGAGTTATACGACTATCTGCTTGGGTTAAAAAGTGTACCGCGCTATAATTTGCGCACGGGGCTGCTGAAAAAAACGCCGCGGCCATTAATACCGAAAGGGTTACATGCATACAAAACGGTGACACGGAGGAGAGCCTGTTATGTCATATTACATTAAGCCAAAAAGGGATGCGCAACATGCCCCGATCGACGGTCAGAAGACCGTGTTTCAGGCTTTAATTTGCGCTGAACTTGAAATGTGCTCTGGCAATGCGCAGGAACGTATTGCTGAGTATAAAGCCAGCCTGACTATGGGCGCGAAACAATCATCTGCGAGTTTATTGCGACAAAAGCTAAAAGGTTGTCTTGTGCGGGAACGGCAAGAAATGTAGCCGTTTTTAGCGGGTACAAAGGCCCATCAGCGGGCCTTTGTTGTTTTCAAATTCGTCTAATCGAACGTTTTATCCCGGCATACGCTCCAGGAAGAAGTCATGACCTTTTTTTACCATCCGCATGCCTTCACGACCGGAAGCGCTGGCAATGCGGAAAAACTCATCGCTGCTGATATCCCAGGCCAGACGAACGCGCTCGCCGCCGGACTTAATGAAATTTTTAGCTTCATCCACGTTTAATGCATTAGTTTCACTGATGAGGGAGGGATTACGACTCATATATCTTCCTTAGTGACGTACGCAATGCCGTTCAGCAGGGCATGAACGACATCTGATTTAGCTTCAGGGTAACGTTTGCGTGGCGAAAACTGTCAAATCCCTGAAACATTTCCTTCATCTTACTCAGAAAAGTTATTGCCTCAACTGACGATAACCTGCTGAAACTAAGATTATTCTTAACTCACCGTGACGAAGCGTTCTGTTGATAAAGATGGCCTGATTATTTGTTATGTTATAACATAATAAAAACCATCATCGCGGACCGATTTATGCAGCGCATCCCCCTGACCATTCTGAACGGTTTTCTGGGCGCCGGAAAAACCACCTTACTGAAAAGCTTACTGATGCAGGCACAGAATCTGCGGCTGAACGTCAGCGTCATTGTCAACGATATGAGCGAACTGGACGTTGACGGCGTGCTGATTGCCAATACCGAACTGGTGGGGCAGCAGCGGCAAAACTTTATCTCCATTGCTGCCGACAGCATCAGCAGCCCGACCGGAGTGAACAAGCTTGCGCAGGCGCTTGAACGGCTGGCGGTTAATCATCCCGATATGATCCTGCTGGAAACCTCCGGCAGCAGTCATCCGCTGCCGCTGATTAAGCTGCTGCGCGATCATCCTCAGGTACAGCTACGGGGCTTTCTGTCGCTGATTGATGCGGTGATGCTGCAAAGCGACTACGAAAGTGGGAAACAGCTGATCCCACGCTGGCAGCGCAATCTGCAACAGCAACGTGGCGGGGTCGAAAACCTGCTGGCAGGGCAGATCCTGTTTTGCAGCCATCTGATGCTGACTAAAGTCGATCGCCTGAACGCCGATAGCGTACTGGATATCGCGCACGCCGTGCATCCCATCAATCCGGCGGTGGCGGTAATGGCGCTGCCGTGGGGAAATTTACCGATAAGTGAACTGCTGGCTTACCCCGAATACGATTTTCATCGCGTGGCGAAGCTGGTTGAGGAGCTGGAGGCTGAGGTAGAGCAGTTCAGCGATACCCGCGCACCTTACGATATCGAATCCCGGGTGATTACGGATGACCGACCGTTTCACCCACAGCGGCTGTGGGACACCTATCAACAGTATCTGGGTGCCGGTATCCACCGCAGCAAGGGGTTTTTCTGGCTGCCGGGACGGGACGACCTGGCGCTGCTGTGGAATCAGGCAGCGGGCAGCATCAGCCTGGAATTTATCAGCTACTGGAAAGCGGGCGTGCTGCGGCACGAGAACAGCCTGCTGAATAGCGAAGAACGGCGCATCCTGCAGCAGCAGCTGGACGCCATGCCGGGGCGTTTTGGCGATCGCCGCTGTAGCCTGACGGTCATCGGACTGGCCGAACAGCTCGATCCCTTTGTCTCGGCACTGCGGCGCTGCTTCCTCAGCGAGGAAGAGATCGACTGGTGGCGGCAGGGCGGGACTTTTGCCGATCCCTGGCCAACAAGCGTGGCCAGACTGAAGTCGTAAACTGACCTGATGATTAATCCTGGAGGCCCGTGTGGCACAGAGCAGTAAAGAAGAGCAGAAGCTGCTGGCGATGTCGCCCGCAGATTACATGAATTCCCAGCAGCTGGCGTTTTTTCAGCAGCGTTTACAGCAGGATAAACAGGTACTGCTGGCGCATATTGACCAGCTGAAAGCCGGTCTGCAGTGGGGGGACAACCAGGGCGATGAGGCCGATAAAGCGCTGCGCGAAGAGGAGCTGCGGCTGCTGCTGCGTCAGATCGATCGTGAAAGCCGTCTGTTGCCGAAAATCGACGCCGCCCTGATCCGCATCAGAAAGGGTGAGTACGGCTACTGCCAGGAGTCCGGCGATCCTATCGGCCTGCCGCGCTTACTGCTGCGGCCAACCGCAGACCTGAGTATCGACGTCAAAATGACTCATGAAATGAAAGAAGCAGCGTGGCGGAAATAGTCTTGCCCGACTCATTCATTTTTCTACGCTATTCGTCTCATCGCCATGTGCGGAGAGGCGGATGAGTGACGGTCGCAGGCTGATTGCTTCCGCTGCACAGGGATCACTTCAGCTGAGCCAGATAATTGATCGTTGGGGTCAGCATTTGCCTGACTGCCAGCTGCGCCAGCTGTGGGTCACGGGCGGCAATCGCATCGTAAACCGCAGTATGCGCCTGTAAATTCGGCTCGGGGAACAGATTCAGTGCCAGAAACTGCTCAATGTGATGCCGTACCGAAACGCTGAAGTAGTGATACAGGGCACGCATCGCTTCGTTATGTGAGGCATCGACCAGCGCCTGATGGAAGCAACTGTCGAGCGTAACGAATTCGGCCATATCTCTGCCCGGTGAATATTCGCCGCGCTGCTTCAGCGCACGCTTCATCGCGATTAAATCTTCGCGCGTTCTCCGCTCGGCGGCATACTTAGCCGCTTCTGATTCGATCATGCACTGCAATTCAAAGTGATCGCGCAGGCTGCTTCTGTCGACCTGGCGCATAATTTCCGCCGGGTCGAGCGCGCTGCGCACCCAGGTTCCGTCGCCCTGGCGGACTTCGAGCATGCCGGAGTGGGAGAGGACACGTACCGCTTCGCGGATCGTATTGCGGCCGACGTTGTACAGCTGTGCCAGCTCGCCTTCGGTAGGAATACGTTCGCCAACCGGCCAGCTGCCGTCGCCAATTGCGGCGCGTAGGGCATCAATAACCGTATTGACCAGCGGCTGGCGCACGATTGCCTGGGGTGATTTCATCGTTTCAGAACCTGATTGTTCATCAAAACATTATCCTATCATCCGATCAATTCCAGCACCATCCCAGCCCAATCGTGACTAAAAATCATTCTCATTGCCAGTTAAAACATAGGATGATAGGATTTTAAACATCCTATGTTTGCAGGATCGATGACGATCGTTTTTGCGGTGTCGTCATAAAACATCTCCTTTATCCGTTATCTAACCTCTGTTCTGAAGAGCTGAAAACCATGAATGATTGCAGGATTGATCCCGTTCGCCGGCCGGTTGCGGTACTGATTGCCGCTGCGCTGGGCAGCACACTATGTTCCCCTGTCGCCAACGCCAACGGTGAGGAGACGCTAACGGTCAGCGCCAGCACGCAGGAAAGCGCCTGGGGACCCGTCGGGAGCCTGGTGGCTAAACGCAGTGCCAGCGCCACCAAAACCGATACGCCGCTGGTGAAAACGCCGCAGTCTGTATCGGTGGTTACCCGCGACGAACTGGATTTACTCGACCCGCCCACGATTAAGGATGCTCTGCGCTTTGCCCCCGGAGTGATGGTGGAAAGTCGTGGCTCGGTGTCCGGATTTAACTCGGTGAATATTCGTGGCTTCTCGCAGATTTCAGACAATATCTGGCTGGATGGCCTCAAGCTGGCTGGCGACGGTTACACCAGTTTTCAGGTTGATCCTTATCTGCTGGAGCGCGTAGAGCTGCTGCGCGGCCCGGCCTCGGTGCTTTATGGTGCCAGCGATCCGGGCGGGGTGATTGCGCTGGTCAGCAAGCGCCCGACGGCGGAAACGCTGCGTGAATTGCAGTTCAAGATGGGCAATCATAATCTTTATCAGACCGGGTTTGATTTCGGCGGCGCGGGGGATGACAACGGCGAATTTCTCTGGCGTCTGACCGGAGTGGCCAGCGATCGTGATGAGCAGCAGGAGGGGGAGAAAGCTAAACGGTATTCTCTGGCTCCGGCTCTGACCTGGCAGCCGAACGATAACACCCGCATCACGTTGCTCAGCCAGTTCAGCGATGAACCGGATATCGGCTGGTTCGGTTATCTGCCTGCCGAAGGTACCGTCACCGCTGGGGCGGCGGGCAAACTGGCGACGAATTTTAACGATGGCGAACCGGGATACAACAAGATCTCCCGTCGGCAAATGATGCTGGGTTATGACGCTGAACATCAGTTCGGCAACGGCTGGAGCCTGCGGCAGAACCTGCGCTATGCCACGGCAGAAATGGATTATCACACGATTTACGGCAGCACGATTTCCGCCAGCGATGCCACACAGTTAACGCGGGGCGCGCTGGAGATGAAAGAACAGCTCAGTACCTTTTCCGTCGACACGCAGCTACAAAACCGCTACAGCACCGGCGAGATCGATCACACCAGCCTGATCGGAGTGGACTACCGCCGCCTGCGCAATGATATCTGGCACGCTTTCGGCAGCGCGTCAAACCTCAGCCTGACCCGCCCGGTTTACGGCAACACCGACGTCTCTTACTACAGCTTAAGCAGCCAGGTGGATCACCAGCAGCAAACCGGCGTCTATTTGCAGGATCAGGCGCAGTGGCAGCGCTGGATGCTGACGCTGGGCGGCCGCTATGACTGGGCGAAAAGTGATTCCGTGAATCGCTATGCCAGCAACGCGCTGACCGAACAGAACGACAGCGAGTTTTCCTGGCGCGGCGGGTTGAACTACCTGTTTGATAACGGTATTGCCCCGTATATCAGCTACAGCGAGTCGTTTTTACCGACCAGCGGCACCGATTATTACGGCCATACGTTCCAGGCTTCCCGCGCTAAACAGTATGAGGCGGGCGTGAAGTATGCCCCTGCCGAGGGACTGATTTCCGCCAGCGCGGCGGTGTATCAGCTGACTAAGGATAAAAACCTCAGCACCGATCTGGACCATGTTTACTACTCAACGCAGAACGGGGAGGTTCGCTCACGCGGCATTGAGCTGGAAGCGAAAGCAGCATTGACCCGTAGCGTCGATGTGATCGCCAGCTACAGCTATACCCAGGCGAAGTTCACCCACGACAGCCTGTACCAGGGCAATCAGCCGTATGAGATCCCGAAAAATATGGCTTCGCTGTGGGGAGATTATACCTTCCACAGCTCGGCGCTCAGCGGCCTGACGCTGGGCATGGGCGCGCGCTACATTGGTTCCACGTGGGGGGATAACGCCAACGCGTTCAAGGTCGGGGCGGTGACGGTGTGGAACACCGCGCTACGCTACGACCTGGCACGGTTCAATCTGCCGGGGTCATCGCTGGGACTTAACGTCAATAACCTCTTTGATAAACAGTACGTTGCCGGATGTTATGCCACCACCGCCTGCTACTACGGCGCTGAACGGCAGATAACCGGCACCGCAACGTTCCGTTTCTGAGTCAGTAAGGGAGCAGGCGATCGGCCGTCGCCTGTGCATCTGCTTCGCTGGCGACAATCAGCATCGGATATCCCCAAAACTTACCGTATCCCACGGCAAAATCCTGCGCCGCTTCGCGCCTGGCGGCGTCCGGTTCGATAAAGATCGCCGCCAGCACCCGCTGGCGCAGCAGGCTGCGGTGCGTTTTACGCCACTGCGCGACGTACTGCATCTCGTCCCTGCTTTGTGGATAAGCGGAAAAATCCAGTCCTTCCGCGTTGAGTAAAACGAAGGATTCACCGCGCTCAAGCAGCTGACGGTAAAAATCGAATCCTTCTTCCGTCGACTGACTGTTATCGATCAGATGCAGCCAGACGCGGGGAAAGTGAGAAGCGTTAATCATCATATGGGCAATCCTTATGGCATCAATTAAGTGCATTAGCGTAAAGCAACGGCTGCTGGCCGACACTGGTCGGCCCGGCCATTCGGTTGTCCGTTTCGGCCAGCTGATTTACAGTCTGAACGGTGAGCTGCGCTGCGACACGGCGCAGGGGAACTGGTGGCTGCCGCCGCGTGGTGCAATCTGGATCCCGCGTGGCGAGCTGCACGCGGCCAGCGGCAGCGGTGAAATAACCTGCTTTCATCTGTACGAGGACGAGCGGATGCCGCCGTTTTGCGCCACGCTTCGGCCGACGGCGCTGCTGGCTGAGCTGCTGCACCGCGCCGCACATTTTTCGCATGATGCGCAGTTAACGCAGCGACAGACGCGCCTGCTGGCCACCCTGCAGGATGAACTGGCGGTGGCCACCACCGAGGCCTGTTCGCTGCCGCTCCCCTCAGATGGCCGCCTTAATAAACTGGTCACCCAGCTGATGGCCGCCCCGGCCGACAAAACCCCTGCGGCAGAGTGGGCGAGGCGCATCGGGATGAGCGAGCGCAATATGTCCCGCCAGCTGCTGCGGGAAACCGGCATGAGCCTGGGTCGCTGGCGACGGCAGCTGCATATCATGCTGGCTTTGCAGCAGCTGCGGCAGGGCGATGCCGTGCAGAATGTGGCGCTGACGCTGGGATACGAAAGCCCCAGCGGATTTATCACCATGTTTCGTAAAATCACCGGGAAATCGCCGGGACGGTATTTAGCGGAAGAACGGTCATCAGAATTCTGTTCCGATTAATCAGGGTGCTTTATAGCCGTGAAGGAGGGCCAACGAGGCTGTTCATCAGGTTAGTCGAATAGCAAATTTCTCCGCTCAGCCAGGTATTCTCCTAAACTGAGAATTGCGGCGTTCAGGCCGCTGAGAAATAGGAATTTTTACCTGTTTCACCGTGAGGACAAGCAGTAGATTTCAGCCATCGGCAGCGCGGGTCAACACCGGGGATGCTGCCGGACAAAAAACAATCATAAACAACATTTCTACCTGCCATTGTTGCTGATGGTAATGAGGTTAATCATGCTTTTAAAACGCAGCTTTTCTGTCGCCGTTGTGGTACTGCTGACGCTCTCTATTACTGCCTGTGGACATATGTCCAACCGTGGCAGAAATACGGCGATTGGTGCAGGTATTGGTGCGATTGGCGGTGCGGTTCTGACCGGAGGAAGTTCTCTGGGCACCGTCGGCGGCGCGGCAGTCGGGGGCATTATTGGCCACCAGATTAGCCGCTGATTGATTGGGTGAAATGCGATGCGCTGCGGGTGCCCACCCGCAGTCATCACGCGGCCGGATCCGCAGGCAAACCCGCGGATCCGGCCGCTGAACGGTGTTAATTCGTCACCAGCTGTACAACTACCAGCCTGCCACCTTCCTCCGTCGACAGCACAAACTGCGTGCCGTCCTCCAGCGCCAGCTTATCGCCGATGGCGATCGCCTTTTTATCCGGCAGCGACATCAGCCCCGTAATGCCTTCATTCACCAGCCACCAGCGATCGTTATGGAACACAAAATAGCCCACGCGCTTTTTCTGCGCGTCGGTGGTGCGTTCGTTGGGGGCGATCAGCCGGTTAACGTGCCAGGCGTAGAGCGACTGGCCGCTCCACACCATCAGCCGGTGGTCATCCGGGCGATAGCTGCCCGCCTTGCGCGAGGAATACAGATTGAGGATCGGCAGTTTGCCTTTGTACGGCGTGCCGCAGTAGGGGCACACCGGTTTGGTTTTACCGGAGAAAACGTACCACTCCTGCTCACAGCCTTTGTTCTGGCAGGGCTGGATCAGGTCCACCGTTTTCACCAGCGCCGTTTCCCACTCGTCGGCGGTGGGTCGCTTAGCCGGGTCGTGCAGTCCGTCGATAAACGCCTTATCGAACAGCGGTGTCAGATACGGCCCCATGATGGTGTAGGGGATCTTTTGCGGATCGGCCCAGGGCAGGGAAGCCGGGCTGACCTGGCTGACTTTCACCGCGTTGCTCCGATCGGCCGGATGCTCGATAAACAGCGCGCGTTCCCCCATCGCCAGCGACTCATCGCGCATTTCATCATCCATATCGTGGATTTTTCCGCCGCGCAGCGGATGGCGATAAAACAGATACATATAGATCAGCACCGCCAGCGCGTGCCTGTCGGTGCTGATGCTGGGGAGAATACGCAGCGGATCCTCTTTCGGCAGATGGCTGGTGCGCACCACCTCCGGGGCGATAAAGTCCGGCGTGCCCACCACGTCCGGCGGGTATTTGCCCGGCACCACCAGGCCATCGATATCAATCACGCAGGCGTGGCCCTGTTCCGGATCGATCAGCACGTTTTTATAGCTCAGGTCGCTGTGGCACAGGCCCGCAGCGTGCATCCGGCGCACCGCGCGCGTCAGCAGCAGGCACACCTTGAGGTAGCTCAGGGTGTTGCCGCGCTCGCGGGGATCGAGGAATTTATTCTGGTTGCTGGCGCTGGCAAACCATTTTCCCTCTTTCTCCCGACCCTTGATGTTGAGGAAATCGTTATTTTTCGAGCCGTACTTAAAGAAGAAGTGCGGCTGATAGCAGGGGACCACAATCCCGGTTTTCCCATCGTGCTCAACCACGCTGGTCGGCCAGCAGAACACGCTGCGCCAGTAGTCGCCGCCGGACTGCTCAAAGATATTTTTCCGGTAGCGCCCGGTGATCATATCGATGCGCTCTTTGGCCTGGGCGTTCTGCGGCTGCTTGTAAAACGCCACCACGTAAGACTTATCCGGCGAGAAATAGACATCTTTCATCGAGCCGGAACCGATGATCTCGTCAACGTACTGGATGGTTTCCCCATCCGTGGTGGTGCAGGTAATAATATTTGCCATAGTCATTTACCCGAAATCAGGTTCGCTGCTTACCAGGATGCGACAATTGTCCGGTCATCGTGGTTGCCGGGGGAGAAGAAGTTCAGCCATTCGGCCAGCCTTTCCGCCGCGTGCGGCTCGTCGGCCAGGCACGGGGCGATCTCTGTTACCAGGGCATCCCATTTATCCGCGTTGCGCAGGCCGTTATCGGTTTCAAACCACGGGTCGGAAACCCCGTCGGTGACCAGCAGCAGGTGCGAAATCTCCGGCCATTTGCCGATGCTGATGCGCTTGCTGAATTCCGGGTCGGCGACGGCTTCGGCATCCAGGAAGCGGGTTTGCCCGGCATATTCGCCGCTGTCCGGCGTGCCGAGGACGCGCACTTTTCCCGCCGGGCCGTAGGCGGCGATTGCGCCGTCGCCCATCCAGAACGCGGCGGCAAACAGCTCATCGCCACAGCGCAGGGATACGGTGGCCAGCAGGGTGGTGGAATAGGATTTTACGCTTTCAGCAAGCTGGCTGGCTTCGCCGGTGATGGCGTTAACCGCGGCAATCGATGCCTGATGGAACTGGCGAATAAAGGTGGCGCCGACCGCCTGCCGATCCTCGCTGCTCCAGTTCTGCACCTGGTGTCCCAACGACTGCCCCCGTTCGCCGCTCAGCAGCGCGACGAGGTGGTCAGCCACGCAGCGGGTGGCAATCTGCGATCCCCGCCGCGAATTTTTTGCACTGCCTGCGCCGTCGGCGACCAGCATGATGCTCCAGCCGCTTTCACTGCAGTGGTGGATGGCAAAATCATCATCGCGAAACGATCCGACGTGTTCATGGGATCGCCCGCGGCGGCTGGCGGCGGCAATGCGAGTTCCCGGCTCCACGATCTGCCGGTGGTCGATATTCGGTTTGAAGTAGCGATCGTCCGCCGGAGGCTCGATGATCTTCCACAGGCTGCGCGGGTCGGGATTGATGATAAACAGCTGTTCCTGCGGGTACGGCGGGCGATCCCGCCAGCGCCAGTGAACCAGCAGCGTGATATCGCCGCTGGTGGTCGGCGTTCCCGACAGCACGCCGCTGGTTTTGTCGAAGCTCAGTCCGAACGCGTCGGGAAAAGTGACGTCTTCCACGCTGACCGGCTCGCCGTTATCCAGCCGTACCTCAACCTGCGCGCTGAACGGCGTGCCGACGCGGGCATTGGGCAGGCTGATTTTTGCGCGCGGCAGCGGCGGAACCGGTGCGGGCGGCGCTGTGACCGCCGCGACGGGCACCTGGCCGGGGCGCAGGGGCAACGGGGCGTTTAGAAGGGGGCTGTCAGAGTGTGCAACAACGCCATTCTGCAACAGTTCAGGCGTTTGCGACTGCGCGGTATTATCAGCGCTAATCGTATTGTCAGCGCCGGTGATGCCGTCATCGTAGGCCGATTTATCCGATGTTTCGATCTCACTCTCCGGTTTTGTCACAGCCTTACCGCTAACCAGCTCCGCGAAATAAAACGCCAGCGGCAGCCAGGTCAGCGCGTGTGGAGCGGGCGGTGGCATGGCCGGGTTGATTGATTGATTCAACACCGGAGCAGACAATACACTCGCCGCCGTATCAACGTTCGCTACCTGGATTTTGTCTGCGCTGGCGGAGTCACCAGGCGTCAGCTTTTGCGCCACCCGCTCAATCAGTCGGTTAAGTAGAAATGCAACAGACGGGTCGGCCAGCAGGGCATCGCGCTCGCCCGCATCGTTCTGCGCCCTGTGCCCGTCCAACAGCACCGCCAGCAGCCGCTGACGAAGTTCCGTATTTTCCATCATCCTCGTCCCCGATTAACGTCGAAATCCTGTTCGCCGCCTTCATCGCTGAAGGACAGCCCTTTGTCACACCACGGGCAGGTAACATCGTCCGGTCCGTTGATGCACAGCAGCCCGCCGCAGGTGCAGAGTGCAAACGCGCTGCCGTTGCCGCAGTGCGGGCAGCCGGGCACGCCGTGCAGCTCGGCGGTATTGACCTGAAGCGCCGACGCGGAGGCATCGCTCCACGCGAAATAGTCTTCATCAATCGGATAGCAGCCCGCCAGATTAAAGCCGTTGATATTCAGTTTGAAATCCAGCGAGGAGAGGTTAACCGCCGGGCGTTCGTACTTCATCAGATATGGACGGCGTGAACGCGAGCAGCGGCCGGTGAGGATCACGCAGGTTTCATCGCTGGCGCGGGCCACCTCGTCTTTTGCCAGTCGGACAATCGAGCCGGTGGTGGGCAGCGGCGTAGCGGCGGTGGCGGATTCGCCAACGCTACGGCTGTGGGCGGAAACCGAGGCGGTGATCCACTTGATGAACTGGGTAAAATCGCTCTCTTTCGCTTCGTTAAACAGCAGCACATTCTCGGTCAGCTGGCGCAGGATATTCAGATCTGCACCGGAGCCGATGCCGATGGCGATCAGATTGACGCGGCTGGCGTAGTGCTCTTTCCAGCGGCGGATTTCGCCCGACACATCGTCGGTGGGGCGGCCATCGGTCAGCAGATAGACCACCGGCCTCCAGTCGCCTTTGCGTTCGGCGGTGGTTTTACGCACCTGCAGATCGATCTGACGGGTCAGCTCGCGCAGCGCCGCACCCAGGCTGGTGCCGCCGCCAATGGGCAGGCGTGGGGGATAAAACGACGCCGACTCGACCAGCGGAACGATAGTTTTCGCCACGCCGGCAAAGGCAATCACCGACACCCAGGCGGTTTCCAGCGCGTGGGGATCTTTCTTCAGGTCGTTAACGATGGTTTGCAGACCCTGGTTCATTTTTTGCAGATTTTCCCCGACCATCGATTCCGAACAGTCGAGGATAAAAAATATGGGCAGTCTTCTCATGATGACATTCCCCAGAAAGGGCAGATACGCCGCAGCGGCAGGCCGGGCGGCAAAAATCGGGCAGCGGTGTAAGAACGCGCTGCCCGAAGAGTTACAGCACCAGCTGAATTTCCGGCGGCGGCGGCGGCAGGCTGTCCTGAGTAGCGTTGATCCCGGCGCTGCTGCTGCCGGACGCAACGCTGGCCGACACCCATTTGAAGAAGCCGGAGAAGGCCGTGGAGTCCAGCGTTTCCAGCGCCACCACCTGGGAGGTGAGCTGCTTGAGCGGTTCGTGCTTCGCTTTGCTGCCCACCGCGCAGGCTATGATCGCCCCAAACGATCGTTTTTTTATCTCGGGGATCGCTTCGCTGTAGGCCAGGCTGTCCGACGGCGTACCGTCGGTCATCAGGAACACCAGCGGACGCCAGTCGCCTTTACGGTCGCCGTCCGAGCGCTGAATATCGCGGTCGACGCAGTGCATCAGGCACTCCAGCGCCGCGCCGGTAAAGGTGCCTCCGGCGCTCGGCACCACGATATCGGTAAACTGAAAGGCTTCCAGCGCGGTCAGCGGAGTATGCTCGCGTGCTTCATTATCGAAGGTGATAATCGAAATATGCACGCTTTCCAGCGCGTAGGGATCCTGGCGCAGCGCGCTGAGCATTGCCTGGATGCCGACGTTAACCGCGTGAATGGATTCACCGCGCATCGACCCGGAGGTATCAATCAGCAGATAGACCGGTAATCTTCTCATCGCATGTAGTTCTTCAGATGTGACACGAAGGTGTCGGACTCAGAAGGCTCACCGATGGCGTTCAGCTTCCAGCCGGTGCTCTCACGCACCAGTTCGGCAAACAGCATTGAACGCTGATTGCTGAAGGCGCTGCCGCCGGAGAGATCGAAGCGGGCCATTTCCACATTGCGGGCATCGACCGCGCGGATAAAGGCGTTCTGTACCTTGCCAAAGTGCTGCTGCAGCTGCACGCCGTTATAAATCTGCACGATAAAGACGATCTTCTCGTAGCGGGCATCCAGCGTATTGAGCTTAACGATGATTTGCTCATCGTCACCGTCGCCTTCGCCGGTGCGGTTGTCACCGGTCAGCCAGATCTGGCCGGATTTATGGCGCAGGCTGTTGAAGAAGATGATGTCGCCGTCGACCAGGGTCGGCTTGCCGTTTTCCGTTTTACCTAAGTCGGCCACTTTGCCTGCGGCATCGCAGAGAAACGCCACCACGTCGAGGTCATACTCCGGTTCTTTTTTGCCGAACAGACCGCCCAGCAGGCCTTTTTTCTCTTCGTTAATGTCCCAGCCCAGCCCGATGGTCACGGATGACAGATCGTGCTCGTTTTTACGCAGGCTGACGCCTTGTCCTTTTTTTAAGCTGACTGACATAATCTCTCCTTATAAAACGACGTTAACTTCCGGCGGCGGCGGCGGCAGATCGTCAAGCCCGATCACCTCTTTTTTACCGGATTCCACCTTCTGGCTGCCGACCGAAATACTGGCGGAAACCCATTTGAAGAAGGCTTTGATCGAAGAGGAATCGGCGGTATCCAGCTGCAGCACGATCTCGGTGATTTCCTGCAGAACTTTGGTTTCGGCCGCGTGGCCTGCGGCGCAGGCCACCACCACACCGGTACGGGCCGCCTTGAATTCGCTGACGCCCTTGCGCCAGTCGTCGGTCGGCGCGCCGTCGGTCATGATAAACACCAGCGGCCGCCAGTCGCCCTTGGTTTCGGCGGTGGTTTTTTGCACTTCCTCGCCGATGCGCGTGGCAACCAGCGACAGCGCATCACCCAGCGCGGTGGTGCCGCTGGCGGTCAGGTCGGGCAGGGTGAAGTTAATCAGATCGGTCAGCGGGACGGCCTGGCGGGCGGTGGAATCGAAGGTAATCACGGAAACCCAGGCGGTTTCCAACGCGTAGGGATCCTGCCTGAGGGTGGAAAGCAGCATCTGCACGCCGTTTTTCACCGCTTCAATCGGCTCTCCGGTCATCGACCCGGACGTATCAAGTAAAAGGTAAACCGGCAGTCTTCTCATTAGGCTTTCCTGCTGTTGAGATGGGGGGGATTTTGCGACTAAAGTTTATCCGGTTGTTATCTCAGTAGAAACGGTAATGTGTCAAGTGCGGTTAACCGGTCGGGGGAAGCGTACTGCGGCGGTCAGGTGGCGGTTTAACGCCGGAAGCAGCGGCGGTCAGGGCTGGCAGGATGCGTTTTAAACGGCAAATGCAGCACGGCTCTCTGAAACACGATGCGGAATTGAAGCGAGGTAGGGCTGAGGGGAAAAGCAGCGTAGGGGTCAGCTGCTCTTTTTCTGCGCCATGGCGGTGCGAATGAGTTCATCAATGCCGTGCGCCACGGCCATTTCCACCGCTTCGCTGCGGGTGATCTCCTGCAGGCGTGACAGGCGGTCGATTTTACGCAGCAGCGACATGCGCAGCGAAAGCGACACCGCTTTTTTCTTATCCTTATCGAGAAAGACCCGGCTGACCGTTTCGGCCGGTTTCAGCTCGGCATTTTCAGCCAGCGCCTCGTTCATCCGGCGCAGCGCTTTCTTATCCAGCTGACCCGCAGCGGTAAGCTGATAGGAATGGCTGGCTTTGCTGTATTTGATTTCCGCGGCGTAAGACTCGCGCAGCTCTTTCAGCGCGCGGGTCAGGGTCGGCTCGGAGCAGTCCAGCGCGGTAATAATGCTCTCGGCGGAAACGGGTTTGCCCGCGCCAAGCAGCGTCGCCAGTTTAAAAATTCGGGCCTGTCGGGTACTGAGATGCATAATAATTCGCTGCCTGCATTAATCATTATCGTTTTATAGCCCGGCAGCATAGCACGGTACGCGCTGTTGCTGGCAGGATCGCCGGAGGGTTCGCTCAGCTTTTGCTCAGCGCCGTCATCAGCCTGAGCGCATCCGGATTTTTCTCGCTGACGATACCGTACACCTGGGCGCGGGCAAGAATGGTCGAAGCCCAGCGTCGGTGGGTCGCCGGTTCGCACATCGCCCCCTGCGACTTAAACACCGCCTGGCTGGAGTTAAGAATGCGCAGCGCATCCGCATGGTCGCTGGCCGACACCATCAGCGCCGCTTCGATAATGCCAATCTGGCTCGGATGAATGGCGGTTTTACCGACCAGGCCGTGCAGCATATCCAGCGCCAGCTCGCGATCCATGATCTGCCTGTCGTCAATATGTTCACAGACCGGGGCGGTGAGGGCGAAATCCCGCGTGGCAAAGACCGACACCAGCATTTTAATCACGTAGCCCATCGGGCCGTCGTACAGGGTGAACTCCCGCGAACGGCGCAGCGATACCACGTTCATCAGGTCGTTGCCGCCGATGCGCAGGGCAATAATACGCTGACGGCAGGGGTGATTGGCCAGTGCCGCGGCCAGTTCGCGCATCTGCACCACGTCAAACACCTCTTCGGTTTCCAGCGTCGGCATCATGCACAGGTGCGAGTCTTTAAGCATCGCCCACCAGACCGGCAGGCAGTGGCGGGTAAACTTGGGCAGCACCAGCCCGTCCACGCCGCTCAGATCCCAGTCGGCGGCCAGCTCCGCGCCCATGCTGATATCGCGCGGACGGACAAATACCAGCGGCCAGCAGGCGTTACCCTGTAACTTTTTCGCTTCCGCCAGGCGCGCCAGAACCTGCTGCAGATTGCGGCGGGCAAGGGGGATATCGGCATCGCTGACCGCATCTTCCAGACAGATGACCAGCGAACGCAGGCCGGCAATCTTATTATCCAGGACGGTTTCAGCGATATCCGTGCGGGTGGCGGGCATATACAGCGTTGCACCGAGACGCCAGGGGGAAAGCCGTTCGTTCATCAGAGTACCTTCTTGATAATGGTGACCGCCCGATACTGGCCGATGGCCTCGCCCACGGCGGTCACCGCGATACCTTTTTCACGCGCCAGATGCAGCAGCAGCGCCACATCGGCATCCTCCGTTGACCGGACCAGTACGTGATCCGGCACGCGGCGCAGTACGGCGCGGGTCGCTTCGGCAATGCCGGGTTTGATGCGGTTAGTGCTGGCGATAGCGTACTGCTGCGCCAGCTGCTTAATCACCGCTTCACTCTGCTGCCGCAGCCCTTCATTCTGCGCCGGATCCCACTCGCAGGCCTTAACCTCTCCCAGCCGGCGACGGTGCGCGGCGACCGTGTCAACCAGGTGACGGCTGCACTCAAAGCGTTCGAGATGAGTACAGATCACGCAGCCGTGGAACCCATCAGTGCGCCAGATGGATCGCGAAATCATGCCGGATACCGGCGCGCCCATAATGCCAAACGGGATCAGCCAGTCGTCGTCGCTGGCCGACAGCCACGACCGCCCGCAGGGATCGGCCAGCACCACGAGGCGCGGGTAGGCCGGATAGCCGGGGCGATCCTTCAGGGAGCGGACCAGCTCGCCGGTGATGGCGCCTTTGCCGGTCCAGCCATCAACGAAAACAAGGCCTTCGGTGCCGTGACGCCGTTCAATCCAGTCCAGCGCGGCGTTGTCAATGCCGCGATCGCGAATAATGCTGATACCGTAATGATAAGACTCTTTGCCACAATCGCGCAGCGCCTGCTGCAGCATCACGCCCAGCGGCACCCCGGCGCGGACCAGGCTTGCCAGCACCACCGGCGTATCGGGGAAGCGCTCAATCAGCGCCTGCGCCAGCATCGCCACCTCTTTTGCCAGCCGCGCTGCGCCCTGATCAAGCGCGCGGGCAAACAGGTCCAGATGCCATTCGGTCGGCTCCGGCTCCTGGCTCAGCATCTCGGAATAGTGCTTCGCGCCCGACTGGATCAGCGCTTCTTTGCGATCGACCGGGGTCATTTCCATTTCAACCGGCGTCAGCAGAAAGTGAACGTCATCCGGGTGATAGGATCCTGAAAACGGCACAAAATCAGTCATGGTCCGGCTCCCTGAACAGCGCCTGGTTAATATGGTCGGCAAACTGGCTCTGGCGCGGCAGGCCGTACCAGCTGCACAGCTTCATAAAGCGGTGATCGCTGAGGCTGTCGCCGAGGCCAATCACCGGAAACACTCCGCGCTCGGCGCGCAGGCGCTCCAGCAGGAAGCTGACCGCCAGCCCTTTTTCCACCACCACCGGCAGCCACGCGACGTTGTTGCTGTTGCGATGGATATACCAGCCCGCGGTGGGGAAGCGCTGCTCGATCTCGTCGGCGATGGCGTAAAGCTCGTCCAGCTTCGTGCTGTCGCGATGCTTCATCACCAGATAAACGGGCGTCCGATCGTATTCATAATTAATGCGCGCCCAGCCGTTGATATTACGTTCCGCCATCAGTTCGGTGATCTGCTGCTGCATGGCAAGCAGCTGCGCCGCATAGGGGGCGAGCTTTGCCAGCATCAGCGCCTGCCATTCGGCATCCGCTTCGCCCTCGGGGTTGAGGATCACCGCGCCGTGGGTGGCCACCGCCCACGAGCGGAAGGGGATTTCCACCCGGGCGATCTCTTCGCTGCCGCGTGCGGTCACCGGGATGAGATCGCCGTGCTCCAGCATCCAGTCAACCAGCATCGCCTGTTCTTCGGTCATAAAGCTGCGCGGCTGCAGGCTGCGGTCCAGCGCGCCGGTGCGGAACGGCTCCAGCGCCAGCTCGTCCACCATCTTGCGGCGGGTCTGGAACAGGGTGTCGTCGAGATCGGAAAAAATTACCGGCTTATTCATAGCTCAGCACCTCAACCTTCGGAGCTACCTTCGACAGCGCCGCAATCAGGATCGGGTCGAGGCTGTCCGCCGGCGTTTCGCTGCACAGCAGGATGCGGTCAAACTGCTGATGGGCCACGTTGTAAACATAGTTCGGAATCCCCAGTCCGTAATTATCGCTGAACGCAATCGCCGACTGGATGGCAAATCCGGTGGCAATCGGGGAACGGGTGGTGGAGCTGTACTTCACCTCGGCTCCCTGCTGCTCAAGGCGCTCCGCCAGCAGGAACGGCTCCCAGATGAATTCGCTGGTGCCGAGCACGAGGATCTTTTCCCCGGGGGCCACGGCGATATCGTTGCCGAGATCGCCGGCCGGCGAGGCCATTCCCAGACGGCCCCAGTTTTGCCGCCCGGTCACCGGAACGCTGCCGCGGGCGGTCACGTTCACCGCCGGCATCACCGGGACCGGCGCGTCCGGGTTTTTCTCCCAGTGCCAGTCGCCGCGCACCAGCGCTACGGTGGTTACCGGCAGCGGGCAGGCTTTGGCGATCGCCTCCCCGCTCCAGTCGGTCAGCGTAACGGCGATCACCCGTTCGATGCCGGTCAGCCCGGCGTCGTTTCGCAGCGCGGCCAGCAGATTGATAAAGGTATTACCGGTGGTGGCTTCATCATCGATCAGCACCAGCGTTCGCGCGTTCTGCACCCGGCGGCGCAGTTCGGCGTCATCGGGCAGATAGAGCAGGTGGTCGGTCGCGTGGCTGTGGTCCTCTTTAAATTCGCACAGCAGTTCGCCGCTGACCGGATGGCGCGTGGAGCTGAGATACACCGCATCCGGCATGCGCTGCCGCATCTCGTCAAACACGCCCGCGCCGAGGCCCACGGCGGTTTCCGCCATGCCGATAAACAGCACCGGGCCATCGGACAGCGTGGGGAACTGAGCTGCCAGCTGGCGGTAAACGCCGCGCATGGTGGTCGGGCTGACCGGAATATGGCGGCCGAGCACTTTACTGACAAACAGGAAGGCACGCTTGGGGTTGCGGCGCTCGGCCACGTCAAACAGGTCGTCCAGCGGGATCGTGTTGCCGACGGGCGTGACGCTCAGCGTGCCGCAGGTCAGGGTTTTGCGCCACTGCGGCGAAGGGATAGCGGTCATACTCGGTTCCTTACGGGATCAGGTTAGTCAGCGGTTGATAGCGCACGACGTCGGTTAGGGAGCGCACGGTGGCGGGAGCAAAATCACGACTGGCGCTTTCACGGACCTGCTCTGCGGTTATCAGACCCAGGCGGCGCAGGGCGAACAGGCCGGGCAGGTTAACGCCGCTGAAGCGGGTATAGCCGATGCCGCCGGAAGGGCGCATGTTGATCTCCAGCAGCAGCGGTTTCCCGTTCGCATCGTGACGGGTCTGCACGTTCACCAGCCCGTCGGCCTCCATCGCTTCGGCACAGGCGCGGCCAAGTTCGTAAGCTTCACCGCTGTTTTCCAGATGCTGCAGCGCACCGTCTTTACGCCGGGCAACGGCTGCCAGCACCGAACCCTTTTCTACCAGCATATCCACGGAATATTCCGGGCCGGGCAGCCAGGGCATCAGCACCAGCGGCTCAGCCGCTTCGGCGGCTTCCAGCGCCTGTAAATAGAAGTGGGGATGAACCCGACGGCTGTCGGGATGGGTAAAGGCGGCCATCGGCGCGGCAGATTCATCAAAACGCCAGAATCCCATGCCATAAATACCGGTAACCGGCTTCACGCACAGGGGCGCATCGCCAAACGGTGAGTCCTGCAACAGCTGGCGCAGCTGGGCCGTGGACTCAACGCGAACGGAGGGCACCACCGGCAAACCGCACTGCGCCATCGCTTCGGCAAAGCTGACCTTATCGTCGGCGAGATCCAGCATTTCAAGGCGAGTGGCACCGGTGGTGAGGCTGGCACCGCTGGCCTCAATCTGCCCGCGATGGGATTCGAACCAGCGCGCGTTGCGCCCGGTGTGAATCGCCCGAATGCGGTGCTGAGCGACCTGCGCCAGAATAAACGGCAGCCGCTGTTCATCATCAGACGGCTCAATCAGCGCGTAGTCGGCCTGGGAAAGGATTTCATTACGCTGATGGCGGTGAGAGGCAAAAACGGTAATCGGCTGCTGCGATGCTTCAGCCCCCGCGGTGATGCCCTGAATAATATCGCGCTGTGAGGACAGACCTTCCATCAGCCAAATGTTCATTGTCATTCTATAGTTATCCGGTAGGGGCGAAGTTGCACAGCAAATAAGCATCGAGTGTAGGGAGCCAGGAGAATGTTGTCAATCATATTATGATTAACGTAAAGACGTACCACTTTCATCTAAAGAAATGTAAATTTCGCGGTGAACTGTTTATTTTTTGCAGAAATAAACTCGGATTTAATTCAATAAAATCATGTAGATAAATCTTTTTCCTTTTGCAAATAAAAAAAGGGTCTTGTGCAGGAACTTCATCATGATATGATTTTCTACCTCAAGGATTGTGACGCAAAAGTCAGTTGCCTTTTTCATTACTCATCTTAAGGAATTATGACCATGGTTTCATTAAGCAAGAACCAGACTGTATCACTCAGCAAGCAGTCTTCCGCGATTAATAAACTGCATTTCGGCCTCGGCTGGGATCCGGTAAAGAAGAAAGGCCTGTTTGGTAAGATCTTTGGCGGCGATGGTGACATCGACCTCGATGCAGGCTGCGTATTGCTGGATAAATCAGGTAGCGAAATCGATACCATCTGGTTCCGTAAGCTCAAATCCGACTGCGGTTCGGTGATTCACAGCGGCGACAACCTGACGGGTGAAGGCGACGGCGATGATGAAATCATCAATGTCGATCTGACGCGTCTGCCTGCCGACGTTGAGTATCTGGCTTTTACCGTTAACAGCTTCCGCGGTCAGTCGTTTAACGATGTGGAAAACGCCTTCTGTCGCGTGGTGGACCAGGCCGGTAAAGAGCTGGCCCGCTATCAGCTGACCGAGCAGGGCGCACATACCGGCATCGTTATCGCCTCTCTGCATCGCAATCTGGGCCTGTGGGACTTCACCGCTCACGGTAAAGCGTGCAGCGGCCGGACAATCGATGCGATGCATACCGACATCGTTGCCACGGTGGTGCGCTGATGAATATGACCCCGGGGGGCAATGCCCCCGTTCCGCTTAAAACGCTGACCGTGCGCGTGCTGTCCGGCGCCTCGGTTGATGCCTCCGCCTTCCGCCTGTTTGAGAACGGCAAGGTGCAGGGCGATGCCGATATGGTGTTCTACGGCCAGCCGCAGAACAACGATGGCACTATCAGCCTGAATGCGCAGGGCAATAACACGGCGTTCACCGTCGATCTCAGCCGGCTGCACGCCGCGGTGCAGAAAGTGGCGTTTACCGTCACCTGCGACGGCGCGCAAACCGTGGCCGGTCTGCAGCGCCTGGCGATTCAGGTGGAATCCGCGGGCGAAGTGCTGCTGAACGGGAACGTTGATATCAGCGGACGCCAGGAAGCCGCGCTCATCCTCGGTGAGCTGTACCGCCGCAACGCGGAGTGGAAATTCCGCTTTATCGCCCAGGGCTTTAACGGCGGGCTGAAGCCGCTGGCCGAACACTTTGGCGTGGATGTGGCGGATACCCCGGCACCGGCACCTGCAGCCGCTCCGGCTCCGGCTCCGGCTCCGGCCCCGACGCCTGCCCCGACGCCAGCACCCGCGCCGGCCAGTAAAATCAGCCTGAGCAAGGTGACGCTGACCAAAGAGAAACCGGCAATCAGCCTGACCAAGCGCGATAACTTCGGTGAGATCCGCATCAACCTCAACTGGCATCGCGCCCCGGCTTCATCGGGCGGGCTGAAAGGGTTCTTCGGCGGCAATAAGGGCATCGATCTGGATATCGGCGCGTTTGTGGAGCTTAACGACGGCAGCAAGGGCGTGATTCAGGCGCTGGGCAACACGTTTGGTTCATTGAACGACAAGCCTTACGTTCATCTGAAGGGCGATGACCGCACCGGCTCGGTCAGCGACGGCGAATGGATGTATATCAACGGCCGCGAGTGGAAACAGATCCGCGAAGTGCTGATCTACGCCTTTATCTACGAAGGCGTGCCGAGCTGGGATAAGACCGACGGCGTCGTCACGCTGCATATCCCGGACCAGCCGTCGATTGAAACGCGCCTGACCGAAGGGCAGGACCGCCGCAATATGTGTGCGATTGCCCGGCTGGTGAACGAAAACGGCAATATCAAAGTCGAACGTATTAACCAGTTCTTTAAAGGCCATTCCGACATGGATGAAGCCTTTGGCTGGGGATTTCGCTGGAAAGCGGGTTCTAAATAATTATTCACAGAGGAAAGTAGATATGGGTTTCTTTGACAAGGTAAAAGGCGCATTCAACACCAGCCGCGACGAGTTGACCAGGCAGGTGAGCCGCTTCAAGAACAAAAAATTCATGCAGGGCACCGTGGCCGTTTGTGCGCGCATTGCGGTTGCCAGCGACGGCGTCAGCGCGGAAGAGAAGCAGAAGATGATTGGCTTCCTGCGCGCGTCCGATGAGCTGAAGGTGTTCGATACCACCGAAGTTATCGAATTCTTTAACAAACTGGTGACCAGCTTCGATTTCGATATTGAAATCGGTAAAGGCGAAACCATGAAGTACATCCTGGCCCTCAAAGACCAGCCGGAAGCGGCTCAGCTGGCCCTGCGCGTTGGTATCGCAGTCGCCAAAAGCGACGGTAACTTTGACCCGGATGAGCAGCGCGCCGTTCGCGAAATTGCTGTCGCGCTCGGCTTTGAACCGGCTGAATTCGGCCTCTGATGTCACACCTTTAAGGGTTAACTATGGTATCCACGCATATCGGCTTTCCGACTGAGACAGTCATTGTTTTTGTAGTACTGGCTGTCGGAGCCATTCTTATTGACCTGTTCATGCATCGCGATGACAAGCCAATATCGTTGAAAAGTGCCGCCCTGTGGTCTCTGTTCTGGGTCGCGGTTGCACTGGGCTTCGCCGGCTTCCTGTACGTTCACCACGGCGCGGAAGTGGCCAGCCTGTTTGTGACCGGTTATGCGCTGGAGAAAGTGCTGTCGGTAGATAACCTGTTCGTGATGATGGCGATTTTCTCGTGGTTTGCCGTACCGGACCGCTACCGTCACCGCGTGCTGTACTGGGGGATCATCGGTGCCATCGTCTTCAGGGGTATCTTTGTGGCGATTGGTACCGGGCTGCTCAGCCTCGGGCCGTACGTGGAGGTGGTCTTCGCGATTATCGTGGCCTGGACCGCGGTGATGATGCTGAAAAGCGGCGACGACAGTGAAGAAATCGAAGACTACTCGCAGCATCTGGCTTACCGCATGGTAAAACGCTTCTTCCCGATTTGGCCGAAAATCAGAGGCAACGCCTTTGTATTAAGCCAGAAAGAAGTGGACGCCGAGCTGGCGAAACCGGAAAACAAAGACGTGACCATTGGTCGCGGCGCGAAGGCCTGGCGCTACGCAACCCCGCTGTTCCTGTGCGTGGCGGTGGTTGAACTGTCTGACGTGATGTTCGCCTTTGACTCGGTACCGGCGATTATCGCCGTCAGCCGTGAGCCGCTGATTGTCTACAGCGCCATGATGTTCGCTATCCTTGGTCTGCGTACTTTGTACTTTGTTCTGGAAGCGTTAAAACAGTATCTGGTACATCTGGAGAAGGCCGTTATCGTTCTGCTGTTCTTCATTGCGGCGAAACTGGGTCTTAATGCCACCGACCACATCTGGCATCATGGTTACAGCATCTCGGCAACGACCAGCCTGTTTGTGGTTCTGGGCGTGCTGGCGGTGGGGATTATCCTCAGCGTGATGTTTCCGGGCAAACCTGATGCTGAGGAAGAAAAGTAAGGGCGGTAGTCCCTGCTTCTGAAAACGAATTCGAAAATCTAATTATGAGGAAAATATAATGAGCGTTTCTTTATCCAAAGGCGGCAACGTATCTCTGAGCAAAGCAGCACCTACCATGAAAAACGTTCTGGTGGGTCTGGGTTGGGATGCACGTTCTACCGATGGTCAGGACTTTGACCTGGATGCGTCAGCGTTTCTGCTGGCCGCCAGCGGCAAGGTTCGTGGCGATGCTGACTTCATTTTCTACAATAATCTGACGTCTTCCGACGGTTCCGTCAGCCACACCGGCGACAACCGCACCGGCGAAGGCGACGGTGATGACGAATCACTGAAAATCAAACTGGACATGATCCCGGGCGACGTCGACAAAATCGTCTTCGTGGTCACCATTCACGATGCGCAGGCGCGCCGTCAGAGCTTTGGTCAGGTTTCCGGTGCGTTTATCCGCCTGGTGAACGACGACAACCAGACCGAAGTGGCCCGCTACGACCTGACGGAAGACGCCTCTACCGAAACCGCCATGCTGTTCGGCGAGCTGTATCGTCACGGCGCCGAGTGGAAATTCCGCGCGGTCGGTCAGGGCTATGCCGGTGGACTGGCATCCGTGTGTGCACAGTACGGCATCAACGCATCCTGATAGCTTCACTCTTTGTTCCAACCGGGCAGTGAGACGCTGCCCGACTCACCCATTATCAGCAGGAGCATTAAAATGGCAGTTTCTCTCGTAAAAGGCGGCAACGTATCCCTCACCAAAGAAGCACCTACCATGAACATCGCCATGGCCGGTCTGGGCTGGGATGCTCGCGTAACCGACGGCCAGGACTTTGACCTGGATGCTTCAGTCTTTATGGTTGGTGAAGATGGCAAAGTGTTGAACGACAGCGGCTTTATCTTCTTCAACAACAAGCTGAGCAGCTGCGGCTCCGTTGAGCACCAGGGCGACAACCGCACCGGTGCGGGTGATGGCGACGATGAGCAGGTGAAAGTTGAACTGAGCAAAATCCCGGCCGATGTGAAAAAACTGGTCTTCGCGGTTACCATCTATGATGCGGAAGCGCGTAAGCAGAACTTCGGCATGGTCAGCAACAGCTTTATGCGTATCTACAACAACGACAACGGCACTGAAATCGCCCGTTTCGACCTGTCTGAAGATGCCTCTACCGAAACCGCGATGGTCTTCGGTGAGCTGTACCGCCACGGCACTGAGTGGAAGTTTAAAGCGGTAGGTCAGGGCTTTGCCGGTGGCCTGTCCGCGCTGGCTTCCCAGCACGGCGTTAACGTCTGATCATCAGATAATACGAAAACCCGGCGAGTCCGGGTTTTTTTTCGTCTTTGCGCCGGGAGGCGCTTCACGTCACACAGGATCTGTCTATGCTGCTTCAGTCGGGCCAGAATCTGGTCGTCAATGCCTCACGGCTTACCCTGAACCTGCACTATCCCACGGTGCCGGGGTTTCGCGGTGAGCCGGATACCTCCGTTTTTCTGCTGAACGCTGCCGGTAAGGTGGGCGGTGACAGCGACTTTATCTTCTACAATCAGCCCGCAACGCCCAATCGCAGCGTGGTGCTTAACGTGGCCGCGCAGGGCAGTACGGTCACGATTGACCTGGCGCTTATCCCGGAGGGGGTCAGTAAAATTGCCGTGACGCTGGTGATTGACGGCGCGGACTCCATCGCCGGACTGACCGGCCTGTCGCTGGATGTGCCGGGCATCGCGCGCTTCGAACCCGAAACCGCTGGCCGCAGCGAAAAAGCGCTGATCGTCGCCGAAATCTATCGGCACGGCGGTAGCTGGAAACTGCGCGCGCTGGGCCAGGGCTTTAACGGCGGGCTGGAGCCGCTGGCGCTGAACTATGGGGTGGATATCGCCAGCCCGCCTGCGGATGCGCCCGCAGCCGCCCCTGCGGCGTCTGCCGGTGCGCAGAATCCGCCTGCCGCCGTTCCGGCTTCCGTGACACCGTCACGCAGCGCTGGACCCTCTGCGGCACCCACCGTCAGCCTGGAGAAAAAGCTGGAGGCGAAAGCGCCGAGGCTGGTCAGCCTGGCGAAAAACGCCACCGTCAGCCTCAGCAAACACCGGCTGAACGACATCCAGGCGCGGGTGGCATTTGTGCTGGATGCCTCCGGTTCGATGACCAAACAGTTTAAGCAGGGCAACGTGCAGGCGGTGCTGGACCGCATTGCGGTACTGGCGGTGCAGTTTGATGACGACGGCTCGATGGATGTCTGGGGCTTTGCCGAACGCCATGCCAAATACCCGGACGTGACGCTGGACAACCTCGACGGCTATATCGATGCCATTCGCACCGGCGGTAAACGCGGCTGGCTGGAGCTGCTGCCGGGACTCGGCGGCACAAATAACGAACCGCCGGTGATGGAAGAGATCGTCGACAGCTTCCGCCACAGCGACCTGCCGGTGTATGTGGTGTTTATCACCGACGGCGGCATCAGTAAAACGCGACAGATCAAAGAGGCGATTCGTCGTTCGGCGAACTACCCGATCTTCTGGAAGTTTGTCGGCCTCGGCGGCAGTAACTACGGCATTCTGGAGAATCTGGATGACTTCAGCGATCGTCGGGTTGATAACAGCCACTTCTTTGCTATCGACGACTTTGCCAAAATGTCATCCGAGCGGCTGTACGATCTGCTGCTGGAGGAGTTCCGCCCGTGGTACGACGCGGCGAAAGCGGACAGGGTGTTCTGATTCATGCCTGCCGTGAAGACGGCAGGCATGCGGATTCAGCGCAGGCTCTCTTCCAGCCAGGCCGCAAGCTGCATCAGCTCTTCCCGCTGCGGCGGAAACGCCGCGATCAGTGCTTCAGTCAGCCGCGAAACGGTCTGCGGCTGATATTTCTCGCCCTGTAGCTTATCCTGCAGCGCCTCCAGCGGCGCCGGGTTCAGGCTGTCGGTATAAATCCGGCAGCGCTGAATCACACCGCGCTCAACGTCCACGTGGATCTCCACGCCGCCCCAGCTGAAACGGGTATCCAGCCGATGGGCGAAATCCGGGGCCTGGCCGAAGTTCCACTCCCAGCTGCTCTGGCGGGCAAAGGTTTCGGCAAAGCCGGGCAGGTCGGGGAACGCCTCAGGTGAAATCAGCTCGGGCTGGCAGCGTTCACCGTAGTGTTCAAAGAAGGATTCGGTGACAGCGTCACAAATGCGCTCGTAGCTGATATCCGGCTGAAGCTCCTGCAGATTCGCCACGCGGGAACGTACCGAAGTGATCCCCTTGGCCTGAAGTTTCTTCTCATCGGGGTTGAGATAGTCGGCCAGCCGGGAAAGATCGGCATTCATCAGCAGGGTGCCGTGATGGAAGCCGCGGTCGCGGGTTTCACGATAGGCCGAGCCGGACACTTTACGCATGCCGTCGGCGGTGCTGACCACCAGGTCGTTGCGGCCGGAGGCTTCCGCCGTCATGCCCAGCGCTTCCAGCGCGTGCAGGATAATGCCGGTGGACACGCTTTTATCATATTCCGGCTTACCGGCCATAAAGGTAAAGCAGCAGTTACCGAGGTCATGAAACACCGCGCCGCCGCCGCTGCTGCGGCGCGCCAGGCGAATGCCGTCCTCTTCCATCCGCCGGGTGTTGCACTCTTTCCACGCATTCTGCGCCCGGCCAATCACCACCGTTTCCGCGTTGCGCCACAGGAACAGCACCCGCTGGGTGGCGGGCATCTGACGGAAAATGCACTCTTCTACCGCAAGGTTAAACCACGGATCCCAGGATTCAGATAACAGTAAACGCAGTGAGGACATCAGTAACTCCATTTCCATATTAAGGCCGCCGGACAGTACGCGGCGGCGGGAGTGCGGCGCAGGGATCATACTCTGGCGACGACCGGCGTGTCACCTTCGTCTGCATGGCGTGGTGCACCGCGGTGATGCAGCCTGCCTGTTAATGAGGCATCGAGAAGCGAAGATTACACGTAGTTCATCTTAACTTATTGTTATTCAATGTCTTTAACTTCTGGCACAGCTTTTGCTTTGATCCTACCAAGCAGCAGCGTTACCCAGAAAACTAATATAAATAGCAGGCTAGGGTTCCGGTCCATTTCGATGGATGTCTGGTCCGAGAGCTGGCGACCTCGGTTGAGGTTACACGGCGGGACAAAAGCCCGGGAGACAGCAACACCGCAGGTGTAGCGCTGCTCCCGTATTTTTTCCGCCGACACCGAGGTCCGATATGAAACTATCCCGTTTGCTGGGCGCCTGTCTCCTTACCGCCACTGCACTTCTCAGCCTGCCCACGCAGGCCGCCGCCAAGAAAGAATTCAATGTCTGCTGGACCATCTACGCCGGCTGGATGCCCTGGGGGCAGATTTCCAGCTCGGGGATCATCGATAAGTGGGCCGCAAAGTACGGCATTAAAATCCACGTCACCCAGCTCAACGACTACATCGAATCGATCAATCAGTACACCGCCGGGCAGTTTGACGGCTGCACCATGACCAATATGGATGCGCTGACCATTCCCGCCGCCGGCGGCGTGGACAGCACCGCGCTGATCCTCGGCAGCTATTCCGAAGGCAACGACGGCGTGGTGCTGAAGGGCAAAGGCAAAACCCTCAGCGATCTGAAAGGGATGAAGGTCTATCTGCCCGAACTGTCCGTTTCCCATTACCTGCTGGTGCGCGGCCTGGAAAAGGCCGGCCTGCAGGAGAAAGACGTCACCGTGGTTAACACCTCCGATGCTGATATCGTCTCCGCCTTCGCCACCTCGGGCGTTCAGGCCGCCGTGGCCTGGAACCCGCAGCTCTCGGTGATTAAAGCCACCCCCGACACCACCGAAGTGTTCGGTTCTCAGCAGGTTCCCGGCGAGCTGATCGACATGATGGTGGTTAACACCGCCGTGCTGAAGGACAACCCGGCGCTGGGCAAGGCGCTGACCGGTGCCTGGTTTGAAATGATGTCGCTGATGAAGGCCGGCGACAGCAAAGCCCTGACCGAAATGGCCACCGCCTCCGGCACCGATCTGGCGGGCTATCAGGCACAGCTGAAAACCACCCATCTGTTTTATACCCCGGCCGATAACCTGCAGTTTATTACCGGCAGCGAGCTGGCAAAAACCATGCAGCGCGTGGCGCAGTTCTCCTTTGATAAGGGGCTGCTGGGCGATGGCGCACAGAGCGCGGACTTTATCGGCATGCAGTTCCCCGGCGGCGTGACGCAGGGCGACAGCGGCAACCTGAAACTGCGCTTCGACGACAGCTATCTGAAGATGGCCGCAGACGGCACGCTGTAACCGATGGCGCAAGGAGTTAACGCGATGCGGCAAATTAACCGTCACCCGACGCCAGGCGCGCGCCTGATGCTGATACTGCTGCCTTTTGTACTGGTGATTGCCGCCTGGCTGATCGGTTCGGCCATCCGCCTGGAGGCCAATCCGCAGGACAAGCTGCTGCCGGGGCTGGGGCAGATGATCGACGCCGTGCACCGGATGGCCTTCGTGGCGGATAAACGCAGCGGCGACTATCTGTTCTGGACGGACACGCTGGTCAGCCTGGCCCGTCTGCTGGCCGGGCTGGGCATTGCCGCGCTGCTGGGACTGTGCTTCGGCATTGCCTCCGGGGTTTTCCCCATGCTGCGTGCGCCGCTGTCGACCTTTATGACGGTGATTTCAATGGTGCCGCCGCTGGCGATACTGCCGGTGCTGTTTATCGTCTTCGGCCTGGACGAGCTGTCGAAGGTGATGCTGATTGTCATTGGCGTCACGCCGATGCTGGCGCGGGATCTGGAGCAGCGGGCGCGGGAGATCCCGGTGGAGATCCTGATCAAGGCGCAAACGCTGGGGGCCAGCAGCTGGACGCTGGTCCTGCGCGTGGTGCTGCCGCAGCTGCTCTCCCGGCTGCTGGTGTCGCTGAGATTGATGCTGGGCGCGGCGTGGTTGTTCCTGATCTCCGCCGAGGCGATTTCCGCCACCGCCGGGCTGGGCTACCGCATCTTTCTGGTGCGTCGCTATATGGCGATGGATGTGATCCTGCCCTACGTGGTGTGGATCACTCTGCTGGCCTGGCTGATGGATCTCGGCCTGCGCTATCTGAATCGCAAATGGTTCCCGTGGTCGACAGGAGCACAGTCATGAGTTTTATCGTCATCGACAACATCTGGCAGGAATACGGGCGCCACGTGGTGCTGGAACGGCTCAATCTGCAGATTGCCGAAGGGGAGTTCTGCACCATGGTGGGCGCTTCCGGCTGCGGGAAATCGACCTTTCTGCGCCTGCTGCTGGGGCAGGAAAAACCGAGCCGTGGGGAAATCCGGCTGGCCGGGGAGGTGCTCAGGCCGGAACCGGACATTTCACGCGGCGTGGTGTTCCAGCGCTATTCCGTCTTTCCTCACCTCAGCGTGCTGGACAACGTCACCATCGGACTGGAGCTGCCGCGTTCGCGCTGGAGCGGCCGTCTGTTCGGTCAGCAAAAGCGGCAGGCGAGGGAGAAGGCCGCCGCGCTGCTGGTGCGGGTGGGGCTTGGCCACGCGCTGAACAAATATCCCGCCCAGCTGTCGGGCGGCATGCAGCAGCGGCTGGCGATTGCTCAGGCGTTCATTATGCAGCCGCGCGTGCTGCTGCTCGACGAGCCTTTTGGCGCACTCGACCCCGGCATCCGAAAAGATATGCACCAGCTGCTGCTGGAACTGTGGCAGGAAACCCGCCTGACGGTGTTTATGGTCACCCACGATCTGAGCGAAGGGTTCCATCTGGGCACCCGGCTGCTGGTGTTTGACAAAGTGCGTATCGATCCCCACGAACCGGAAGCGTACGGCGCCCGGATCACCTATGACATTCCGCTGAACGAACAGCGCCAGTCGCCACGAAGCATCGTGACGACCGCCGCGCCGGGTTCAGCCGTAAAGGAGCTTTCCCTGTGAATACGACTCAAGACCCTCATGCCGATGCCGAGAGCGAAGTGCTGCCCGGCGGCGGGCACACCTCATTTATTCTGCGACGCGGGCAGGTGCTGCGCATCACTGATACCACCGGCGGTGCCAACGTCAGCCTGATGATGCTGAACGCCGCAGAAAAAAGCGACCGCCTGAATCTGCCGGATACCCTGAAGGCGCAGCACACGGCGAAGCTGACCACCGGCCACTGCCTGTATTCCGATATGGGCCGCGTGCTGGCAGCCATCGTGGCGGACACCTGCGGCTGGCACGACAGCTTCGGCGGCGTGCTCAACGCGGCTGAAACAGTGGAAAAATACGGCCAGGGACGCTATCAGGAGCTGAGAAACGGCTTCTACCGCAACGGCACCGACAACCTGCTGGTCGAGATGGGCAAGTGGGATCTGAACCTGCAGGATCTGCTGATGACCCTGAACCTGTTCAGCAAAGTCACGGTGGATGCCCAGGGTCAGTTCCATTTTGAACGCGACTATTCCCCGCCGGGCAGCTACATCGAACTTTACGCGCCGCTCGACGTGCTGGTGATTATGACCGCCCTGCAGCATCCGATGGACCCCGCCACTGAATACGCCCCGCGCCCGGCCAGCCTGAGCTGGCGCGAGGCGGAGGATGCCGCCGCGCTGCTGAACTGTACCGACATCCGCGCCGAGAACGCCCGCGCGCTGATCAATACCGCCCAATTCTGCCGCCATGGAGCCACCCTATGAATCCCGTTGCCAGCACCCGAGACATTCGCGATGCGATTTACCGCCACACCATCCCGGCGGGCGAACCGTTCCTGTTCGAAGTGCGCCAGGGACAGACGGTGCGCCTGCACGACATTGAAGGCAATCAGGCGGTGGATACGCTGTTCTACAACGCCCGTAACCCGCGGGAACGCTACGATGCCCAGCGCACGCTGCGCCGGCAGAATAACGTCTACCTCACCACAGGCAGCGTCCTCTATTCCAACCTCGGCAACCCGCTGCTGACCATCGTCGCCGATACCTGCGGTCGCCACGATACACTTGGCGGAGCCTGCTCGCAGGAGAGCAACACCGTGCGCTATGCGCTGGATAAGCGCCATATGCACAGCTGTCGGGACAATTTCCTCTGCGCCAGCCTGCACGATGGCCGCCTGCAAAAGCGCGATCTTGCCGCCAATATCAACTTCTTTATGAATGTGCCGGTCACCCCGGACGGCGGATTGACCTTCGCCGACGGCATTTCGGCCGCCGGGAAATACGTGGAGCTGCGCGCCGAATGCGATGCGATGGTGCTGATCTCCAACTGCCCGCAGCTGAACAATCCCTGCAACGGCTGGAACCCGACCGCTGCCGAGGTGCTGATATGGGATTAATTCGCCAGCGCCTGCGACTGATGATGCCGCCGCGTTTCTGGCGGCGAGCGGGGCAGCTATGCCTGCGGCTGCTGGAGGCCCGCACCGCAAACTACGCGGTGCTGTCCGACCCGGCGGGCCACCTCAGCGGGCGCGCATCGACCCGCCCGCGCTAAGGCGATTTTTCTCCGGTGGACGACCACGGGAGATCGGATTGATGGCGGGACGGCCCGCCCGAGTGTGAGTTTCAACCATGTTTAAAAAAGTCCTTATAGCCAACCGTGCCACGCTGGCCTGCCGTATTTTACGCACCCTGCGCGCCATGAACGTCAGCGGCGTCTCGGTCTTTTCCGAAGCGGACGCCGGCAGTCTGCATATCAGCCAGGCCGATGAGGCCATCAGCCTCGGCGACGGCCCTGCGGCGCAAACCTACCTGGCGGTGGATAAAATTATCGCCGCCGCGCGGGAAAGCGGTGCGCAGGCCATCCACCCGGGTTACGGCTTCCTGTCTGAAAATGCGGCGTTTGCCGAAGCCTGCGAGGCAGCCGGTATCAGCTTTATCGGC
Organism: Erwinia sp. SLM-02; assembly: GCF_037450285.1. Taxonomy (NCBI): domain Bacteria; kingdom Pseudomonadati; phylum Pseudomonadota; class Gammaproteobacteria; order Enterobacterales; family Erwiniaceae; genus Erwinia; species Erwinia sp. SLM-02. The sequence continues at coordinate 1,555,745 of NZ_JAQISN010000001.1, forward strand.
CCGACGGCGGAGCAGCTGCGGCTGTTTGGTCTGAAGCACACCGCCCGCGATCTGGCACGTCGTCAGGGCGTGCCGCTACTCGAGGGCAGCGATCTGCTGGACAGCGTTGAGGATGCGCTGACTACCGCCGAAACCGTTGGCTATCCGGTGATGCTGAAAAGCACCGCGGGCGGCGGCGGCATTGGCATGCGCGTCTGTCGGGACGCCGGCGAGCTGGCCGACGCCTTTGCCACGGTAAAACGGTTGGGCGAAAACAACTTCAGCGACGGCGGCGTATTTATTGAAAAGTACATCACCCGTGCGCGCCATCTGGAAGTGCAGGTCTTCGGTGACGGTGCCGGCGAAGTCATCGCCCTCGGCGTGCGCGACTGCTCCATTCAGCGCCGTAACCAGAAAGTGATAGAGGAAACCCCGGCACCCAATCTGCCGGAAGGCATGGCCGAGGCGCTGTGCGGCGCGGCGATCAAGCTGGCCAAAGCGGTCAGCTACCGCAGCGCCGGCACCGTTGAATTTGTTTACGACAGCGAAGGGCAGCAGTTTTACTTCCTGGAGGTGAACACCCGTCTGCAGGTGGAGCACGGCGTCACCGAGCAGGTGTGGGGCGTGGATCTGGTTCGCTGGATGATCGCACTGGCCGCCGGAGAACTGCCGCCGCTGGCGGAACTGGCGGCAGAATTGCAGCCGCAGGGGCATTCGATTCAGGCGCGGCTGTATGCGGAAGATCCCGCCCGCCAGTTCCAGCCATCGCCCGGGCTGCTGACCGAGGTTCGCTTCCCGGAAGCGGACGGCCGGCGGCTGCGCATTGACAGCTGGGTAGAGGCGGGCTGCGAGATCCCGCCGTTCTTTGACCCGCTGCTGGCAAAAGTCATCACCTGGGCAGAAAGCCGGGAAGAGGCCACAGCCGCACTCAGCAACGCGCTGGGCGACACCCGCCTGTACGGTGTGGAAACCAACCGCCAGTACCTGCAGCAGATCCTGGCCGCCCGGCCTTTCGCCAGCGGCCAGCCGTGGACGCGGTGCCTGGAGCAGCTGGTGTATCAAGCCGAGACCGTCGAGGTGCTGCAGCCCGGCACGCAGACGACGGTGCAGGATTATCCCGGCAGGCAGGGTTACTGGGCGGTCGGCGTGCCGCCATCCGGCCCCATGGATGACCGCGCGCTGCGGCTGGGCAACCGGCTGTTGGACAATGCTGCGAGCGAGGCGGCGCTGGAAATCACCCTCAGCGGCCCGACGCTGCGCTTTAATACCGGGGCCGTTATCGCCATTACCGGTGCCGACATCGCCATCGAACTGGACGATGTGCCGCAGCCGATGAATACCGTGCTGGCGGTGGCCGCCGGTTCGGTACTGCGGCTGGGCGGGATCGCCAGCGCCGGCGCACGCAGCTATCTCTGCCTGCGCGGTGGTATTGCCGTACCGGAGTATCTCGGCAGCAAAAGTACCTTTACCCTCGGTCAGTTTGGCGGCCACGCGGGCCGCGCCTTACGCACCGGCGATGTGCTGCATCTTGCCGCCGGCAATGGCGGGCCGGTGGGCGCGTCGCTGCCGGCGGCGCTGTGCCCGCCGCTGCCAGAAGTGCGTACCCTGCGGGTGATTTACGGCCCGCACGGCGCGCCCGAGTATTTCACCGCCGACTGGATCGGCGTGTTCTTCGCCACCGAGTGGCAGGTTCACTTTAACTCCAGCCGCACCGGCGTGCGGCTGATTGGCCCGAAACCGGAGTGGGTGCGGGAAAGCGGCGGCGAAGCGGGGCTGCATCCGTCGAATATTCACGATAATCCGTACGCGGTGGGCGCGGTCGATTTTACCGGCGATATGCCGGTGATCCTCGGCCCGGACGGCCCGAGCCTGGGGGGATTTGTCTGCCCGGTCACCGTAATTGAAGCGGATCTCTGGCAGCTCGGCCAGCTGAAGGCGGGCGACCGCCTGCGCTTTGTGCCGGTCGATGTGGCGACCGCGCGGCGGCTGGTGGCCGTTCGTCAAAGCGAGGTGGCAACGCTTCAGCCGCAGGTGAGCCGCTGGGAAGCCGCATCCGTGAGTTCACCCGTGGTGCTGGACCGTGGTCACGACGATCGGCGGCTGGTTGCCCGCCTGTCGGGGGATACCCATCTGCTGCTGGAAATCGGCGCGGCGGAGCTGGATCTGGTGCTGCGCTTCCGTGCGCACGCCCTGATGCAGGCGCTGGAAGCGCTGGAGCATCCGGCGATGATTGACCTCACGCCCGGTATTCGTTCACTGCAAATTCACTACCGCCCGGAGGATCTGCCGCTGGAGGCACTGCTGGCGCTGATTGCACCGCTGTGGGATGCGGTTTGCCAGCAGCAGGATCTGCGCGTGCCCTCGCGTGAGGTCTGGCTGCCGCTCTCCTGGGACGATCCGGCGTGCCAGCAGGCGATTGATAAATATATGACCACCGTGCGCCGCGATGCGCCCTGGTGCCCTAGCAACCTGGAGTTTATCCGCCGGATTAACGACCTGCCCGATATCGATGCGGTGTTCCGCACGGTGTTTGAAGCCAGCTATCTGGTCATGGGGCTGGGCGACGTCTATCTGGGCGCTCCGGTGGCGACGCCGCTCGATCCGCGCCATCGTCTGGTAACCACCAAGTACAATCCGGCGCGCACCTGGACCGCCGAGAACTCCGTCGGCATCGGCGGTGCCTACCTGTGCGTTTACGGCATGGAAGGGCCGGGAGGCTATCAGTTCGTTGGCCGCACCCTGCAGATGTGGAACCGCTATCGCAGCGTGGCGGACTTTAACGGCAAGCCCTGGCTGCTGCGCTTCTTCGACCGTATTCGCTTCTTTCCGGTCAGCGCCGACGAGCTGGCAACCATCCGCCGCGACTTCCCGCTGGGGCGCTATCCGCTAAGAATTGAACAGAGCGAGCTGGCGCTGGCCGACTATCAGGATTTTCTGACACAGGAGAGCCAGAGTATTACGGCGTTCCGCGACCATCAGCAGTCAGCCTTTGACGCCGAACGCCAGCGCTGGATAGCCTCTGGCCAGGCGCACTTTGACAGCCAGGAAGAAGCGGCGGTTGAGGACGAATATCAACCGCTGGCGGTGGGGCATTACGCGGTGGATAGCAGCATTGCCGGTAATCTGTGGCAGGTCAGCGTGAATGTGGGTGACAGCGTCACTAAAGGCCAGGCGCTGGTGATCCTGGAGTCGATGAAAATGGAGATCCCGCTGCTGGCCCCCTGCAACGGCATCGTGCGCGAGGTGCGTGCCGTACCCGGCTCCGCCGTCAGGGCCGGGCAGTGCGTGGTGGTCATCGAGCAGGACTGATCGCGCAGACATTCTTGTACAGGTGCCGTTCTGCCTGGCGCGGGTATTCACCCAGGGGCAGCGACCCTGTCCCGTTCTGTCCGTTTGTTGTCCGAAAACGGTATTTCGCCGACGGCAAACGGACGGTATGCTGAGTAAAAAAAGACGACGAGGATGGGGTAAATGCTGGAACTACGACCGGGATGTGAATACTGCGATATCAATCTGCCGCCGGAGTCGCTGGACGCGGTAATCTGTTCGTTTGAGTGCACCTTCTGCCGCGACTGCGCGGAAAAGCATTTACAGGGGAAATGCCCGAACTGCGGCGGCGAGCTGGTGCGCCGGCCGATCCGCCCGGCGATCAAGCTGGAGAAGTTCCCGGCTTCGACGGTGAGGGTGCTGAGGGACGCCTGACGCGCAACGTAAAAATAAACGCCCGGAAAATTCCCGGGCATTTTTTTGCTTAATATCTTTTATTTCTGGTCAGAGGGCGTCATGAACTCAATGAATTTTCTTGTTTTCAGGGGGATATAACGTGCATAGGGATAAATCAGGATGAACGGACGTGTTGTTCCGGCATATTCTTGCAGTACTTCTACCAGTTCCCCTCGTTGTAACTCTTGCTCGACAGTGAATCGATATACCTGCATAAGTCCGGCACCGTTTTTGACTAATGTCAGGGTGGCAAGAAAATCCTGCTGACACAGTAAACGCCCTGACGTTTCCACTTTTACAGTGTCCCCCTGTGTACGAAATGTCCACGGTATTCTTCTGCCACTACTGGGTAAGGAATACTGAATACATTCATGCTCCATTAGTTCGGAAAGATCGCGGGGTGCAGAATGCTGTTGCAGGTATGAGACTGAAGCCACAATGATGAGTTCAGCATCCTCAAGGCGACGGGCAATTAATCCGGAATCCTGTAACTCACTGCCTCTGATCGCAACATCATAGTTATCCTCTGCGAAATTAATATTCTGATTGCTGACCTCCAGATTGATTTTCAACTGGGGATAGAGGGAACAGAACTCATTCAGCCGTGGGAGCAAGCGGTAATGCGCATAGAGAGTCGGGACGCTAATACTGAGTACCCCGACCGGAACCTGATGTTCTCCTGAAATTCTGTTTTCGGCTTCAATGAGCTGATTCAACGCATTTCGACAGTCCAGGTAATAACGTTGCCCCGTCTCGGTTGTTCTCATACTGCGTGTCGTTCTGATGAACAATCGGGTTTGTAATCTCTTTTCGAGTCTGGCAACAGAACGGCTGACTGCTGCCGGAGTGACTCCTGCTGCGTTAGCAGCAGACGTAAAACTACCGGTTTCTACGGTAAGACAGAATAATTCGATGCTACCCGTTTGCATGTCATCAAAATAGCGCTGCATAACAACCTGATAGATTAGTTACATGATGTATAAACTGTAATGACACCCCCTCTATTTTTCAACCTTCAGGAATGAGTTATCTTCGTTTGCAACATGAAATGCACAAACCCAGGTTCTGGAGCCCGACCAGACATTATGGGATTGTGATTTCATGACCACCTGAGGGAGACGAAAATAAAATGCCATATATCAATATTAAAGTGACGGATGAAGGTGTTACTGCCGAACAAAAAAAACGGTTGATTGAAGGAGCTACAAATCTGCTTAATCAGGTTCTCGACAAACCTAAATCGACGATATTTGTCGTCATCGATGAAATCATGACGGATAACTGGGGGGTCGGTGGAGAGACCGTTACAGCACTCCGTAAAAAATAAACAAGCGCTAAAATAGCACTCAATATTATATATTAATTGATATTTGCATCGTATATTTAGCCCACATCATTGTTGAAAATTGTAATCTATCACTATGGACTGGAGATGTTAAAATGAAAGCTGCTGTTATTCATAAGTTTGGTGGACCTGAAGAAATAAAATATGAAGAAATCCAGATGCCACAGCCTGGCCGCGGTGAAGTTCTGATTAAAACACTCGCAGTTGGTACCAACCGACTTGATCATTATGTTCGTTTAGGTCAAATTTCGCCTGAATTAAAATTCCCCCATATATTGGGTTCTGATGCCGTCGGTCAGGTTATAAAACTGGGGGAGGGTGTATCTGGATTTAATATCGGCGATCGTGTTATCTCTATGCCGGGTTATCCGTTGGACCCATCGGAATCAAGTGTTCGTCCGGTTACAGTAGCCAGTAGCTACGCTATTCCGGGTGTTCATATTCAGGGAACGTACTCTGAATATATTGTTGTGCCTGCGCAGTGGTTACTCATTGATAATACAGGTTTACCTGTTGAACAAATTGCCGCACTTCCAGTGCCGCTACTCATCGCGATTCGTTCTGTTGAAATTGTTGGTGAAGTTAAGGCGGGAGAGACTGTCCTGGTACATGCAGGGGCATCAAGTACGGGAATGATGAGTATTCAGGTTTCAAAAGCACTGGGTGCTCGCGTAGTAACGACAGTACAAAGTCCAGGTTCAGCTAAGATAGCGAAAGACAGTGGTGCCGATTTTATTATTAACACCTCTGAACAGGATTTTGTTTCAGCTATCAATGAATGGACAGGAGGTAAAGGCGTTGACGTTGCTATTGACAACTTAGGCGGCGATACCCTTCAAAAAACAATTAATGTAGTGCGCCCGCAGGGTATTATAGTCTCAATGGGTTTTATGGCAGGCACACAGGCGACAATAGATATTCGTAACTTCTTCTTTTCTCAAAAACAGCTGCGAGGCACACTGGTTGGCGATATTGAAGACTTTTCAAGATGGCTTCCGGCTATTAAGAAAGGTTTAATCAAGCCACTGGTTGACAGTACGATGCCGTTGTCCCTGGCCGCTCAGGCTCACGAGCGAATTGCAAACAACCAGACACGAGGATCAATTATACTTATCCCTTGATAGCATTATTTCCCTGCCATAAAGCAACCTGCTTCCATAACAGCAGGTTGCTTGCCAAAACAATGTTATTCCTGCCATATCAACCAATGTTATCCGTTTCCCAAACGGAGCGTTTATATTTCGGCACGCCCTTGAGTACCAGCCGCCAGGAATCATTCACCAACTGTTCAACCAGCCCGGCGCTGATCTTCTCTCCCGGATGCACCGAAATCCAGTGGCGTTTATTCATATGATAGCCGGGGTGGATCGAGTCATAGATCGCCCGGTGCAGCTCACCCTGTTCCTGCTGGCACTTCAGGGTGATAATTTTTTCCCCGCGCAGCTCGGTCAGCAGCAAAAACACTTTATCCGCCACCTTAAACACCTGATGCTCCGGGCCAAAGGGGTAGCTGCATTCGGAGCCGGAAAGCAGTTCGGCGGCGGCGATCGCCGCCGCATGGATCTGGCCGCCGTCCATGATTAAGACTGCCCGTGCTGAATAACCGCCACGATATCCGCCACCGTATCCGCCAGGCGCTCGCCCTGCTTATAAGACATTAGCGTCTGTTCATCACCGTTGAGCACCGACTGCGGGCGTTCAATAAAGGTGCCGATCGGCTTCAAACCGGCATCAAGGATCGCCGCAAACGGGATCTTGACCTTTTCCACGCCAAACTGCTGCTGGAACAGCGCAGTCGCCTGGTCGCGGGTAATGATGCGCATCTTCATATCCGGTGCCAGACGGCACAATGCCTGGAAAGCCGGCACGTTGCGCAGGCAGTCCGGGCACCACATTTCTGCCGCCACCAGCAGCGTGTAGCTGCCGTTCAGGCGTTCTATGTCGGCTTTCAGTTCCGCCGTCAGAAAACCGGCGCGTTCGGTTTTCGCCTGCTCGCGCAGCAGATGCTGGATCTGCTCATCATTGCCCTGGCTGATAAACTGCGGATAGTCGACGCCCGAATCGATCAGTGTGTTGAAATCTGTCACCTGCTGCTCCCAAAGGTTAAGAATGATGCGTTATTAGCCTGCGCGGTGCTGACGTTACCGCACCGCGCAGAGTGTCACTGCGTTGACGATGATGTCTGACGCTGTAGCTGGTAAACCTGCAGGTTGACCCACACCGCATTCAGCAGCGGAATGGCCAGCCGGTGGCGCTCCGCGCGCTCAACCAGATCGCCAATAATCTGTTCCGCCTCAATATCATAGCCCTGCATCAGATCGCGGTACATCGAGGATGTCAGCGGGGTTTCCGGATTGCTGAGCCAGGTTAAAATGCCGTCGGCCTGCGCCTGTCGGTGCGGGTAACCTTCGGCAACCAGCGTAGAAAGCACCTCCTGAAACAGGCCGCTTAACATCGCCTGACCGCCGCCAGAGGCGATCACCTGGCGGGTATCGCCGCGCGCCAGGCAGGTTACCGCACCCAGCGTACTCAGCAGCAGCCATTTTTCCCACAGCTCGCAGGCAATATCCTCGCTGAGGAAGGCGTCGAAGCCGCAGCGGCGCAGGGTAGCGTCAAGCCGCTGTAGCGCCTCGCCGTTATCACCGTTCAGCGCGCCGTAGTAGAGCTGGTGCAGCGGGGAGAGCTGGACAATTTCGCCCTCAGGCCCGAGCGTGGCGTGGATTTTACACAGCCCGCCGATAACGTGACGGTCGCCAAAGCGCTGGCGAAGTAAATCGATATGCCGCATGCCGTTGAGAATGGGCAGGATCAGCGTATCCGGACCGACGGCCGGCGCAATATCCTCCATCGCCTGGTTCAGCCCAAAGCCCTTCACCGTCAGCACGATAAGATCGTAAGGGGTTTTGATGTCCCGGGCGAGAAGGGTGACGGGCCAGAGCGTGTTCCGCCCCTGCGGGGTTTCAAGGATCAATCCGTCTTTTTCTAACTGCTGCCGGCGGCGCTCACGCAGCAGGAAGGTTACATCGCGCCCGGCCTGCGCCAGTCGTGCACCAAAGTAGCCGCCGGTCGCACCGGCCCCGACAATCAAAATACGCATAGCTCACTCCATCGTTGCGAACCAGAATGGTCAGACTCCGTGAACCGGTATGCTATCAATCTCCCGGCGCGATGGGCAACAAAAAAGCCGGTGACATTGCTGTCACCGGCTTTCAGTTAAGTCCCTGAGGGGGGAGAAATTACGCCGCGATCTGCTCGGCGGTTTTTTCTACCAGCGCCAGCAGCACTTTGATGTCTTCCAGCGTGACCGTCGGGTTCAGCAGCGTCAGCTTCAAGCAGGTTACGCCATCTGCTTCGGTTACGCCGACGTTGGCGCGGCCAGATTCCAGCAGCACATCACCGATTTTCTGGTTGAACAGCGCCAAAGCCGTATCGCCCGCGTCGGAAAGCTGCTGCGTGCGGTAGCGGAACAGCACGCTGGCCAGCTGCGGCTGCATCACCAGCTCCAGCGCCGGCTGCTCGCTGACGTACTGAGCCACTTCCTGCGCCAGCGTCACGCCGTGATCGATGATCTCCGCATACTGTTTCTGGCCCAGCGCTTCCAGACCCATCCACAGCTTCAGTGCATCAAAGCGGCGGGTGGTCTGCAGCGATTTAGACACCAGGTTCGGTACGCCCTGAGCTTCATCGAACTCGGAGTTCAGGTAGGCCGCCTGATAGCGCATCAGCTCGTAATGACGCGCTTCCTTCAGCAGGAACGCGCCGCAGCTGATGGTCTGGAAGAACTGCTTGTGGAAGTCCAGGGTAATGGAATCCACCAGCTCCAGGCCGTCCAGGTAGTCGCGATACTTCTCGGACAGCAGCAGCGCGCCGCCCCATGCCGCATCAACGTGAACCCAAATCTGCCGCTCGGCGGCCAGCTCGGCAATCGCCCGCAGCGGGTCGATAGCGCCCGCGTCGGTGGTGCCGGCCGTTGCCACGATAGCCAGAATCTGCTCGCCGTTAGCATCCGCCTGCGCCAGTTTCTCCTGTAGATCGTTAAGATCCATACGCGAGAAGCGGTCGGTTTTAACCAGCGTCACCGACTGATAGCCCAGACCCAGCAGCGCCATGTTCTTCTGTACGGAGAAGTGCGCATGCTCGGAGCAGAGAACACGGATTTTCTTCAGGTTGCCGACCAGGCCATCCTGCTGAACGGAGTGCCCCTGACGGGCAAAGAAGGCATCACGTGCCAGCATCAGGCCCATCAGATTGCTCTGGGTGCCGCCGCTGGTGAATACCCCGGCATCGCCGGGCTGATAGCCAACCTGGGTGCGCAGCCATTCAATCAGCTTCATCTCAATGATGGTCGCTGACGGGCTTTGATCCCATGAGTCCATGCTCTGGTTGGTGGCGTTAATCAGCACTTCCGCCGCCTGGCTGACCACCAGGCTAGGGCAGTGCAGGTGCGCCACGCACTGCGGATGATGGACCGCAAGGCTGTCTTTCAGGAAGTATTCAACCGCACGCTCAATCGCGGCCTGATTACCCAGCCCCTGCGGATTGAAATCAAGCGTAATACGCTCGCGCAGTTCGGCAACGGTTTTACCCTGATACATCTCGGGCTGCTGCAGCCACTGGGCTACCGCTTCGCTACTCTGGGCAATCGCCTGACGATAGGCTTCAGTGCTTTGCGCTGAACCTGCCAGAATCGGGTTTAACCTGGACATCGAATTCACTCCACTCAGACCGGTTTTACGCCGCTGGCAAGCAGGGCGTTTTCAAATTTATCCAGGAAAATTTCCAGTTCGCGATCGGTGATCAGCAGGGAAGGCAGCAGGCGCAGCACGCAGCCATCGCGTCCACCGCGTTCCAGGATCAGACCGTTTTCGAAGCATTTTTTCTGCAGCAGCGCCGACAGCGCGCCGTCAGCCGGGTAGCAACCCATGTGATCCTGCGCTTCGTTTGGCTTCACGATCTCAATACCGATCATCATGCCCAGGCCGCGCACGTGGCCAAGAACCGGGTAACGCTGCTGCATTTCAGCCAGCTTACCTTTCAGCCATTCGCCCTGCGCCGCGACTTTACCGGCCACGTTGTTTTCTTTCAGGTGCTTCAGCGTGGTCAGGCCGGTAGCCATCGCCAGCTGGTTGCCACGGAAAGTACCGGTGTGGTGGCCAGGAGACCAGGCATCGAACTCTTTCTTAATGCCCAGTACGGCCAGCGGCAGACCGCCGCCAACGGCTTTGGACATCACGATGATGTCTGGCTCAATGCCCGCGTGTTCAAAGGCAAACAGCTTACCGGTACGGGCAAAGCCAGCCTGCACTTCATCAATGATCAGCAGGATGCCGTGCTCGCGGGTTACCTTACGGATGCGCTGCAGCCACTCGGCAGGAGCCGGGTTCACGCCGCCTTCGCCCTGAACGGCTTCCAGGATCACCGCAGCAGGCTTACGCACGCCGCTTTCAACGTCGTTGATCAGGTTGTCGAAGTAGTAGGTCAGTGCCTTAACGCCGGCCTCACCGCCGATACCCAGCGGGCAGCGGTATTCGTGCGGATACGGCATAAACTGCACTTCCGGCATCATACCGTTTACCGCTTCTTTTGGTGACAGGTTACCGGTCACCGCCAGCGCACCGTGGGTCATACCGTGGTAGCCACCGGAGAAGCTGATCACGCCGGAACGGCCGGTCACTTTTTTCGCCAGCTTCAGCGCGGCTTCAACGGCATCAGCGCCGGAAGGACCGGTGAACTGCAGGCAGTACTCTTTACCCTGGCCCGGCAGTAAAGAAAGCAGATATTCTGAGAAGCTGTCTTTCAACGGCGTCGTCAGATCGAGTGTATGTAACGGCAAGCCGCTGGTAATGACATTTTGGATGCTTTGCAGGATATCAGGATGGTTGTGGCCCAGAGCCAGCGTTCCCGCACCGGCCAGGCAGTCAAGATATTGATTATTCTCAACATCGGTAATCCACACGCCTTCTGCTTTTGCTATTGCAAACGGCAGCTTGCGCGGATAACTCCTAACATTTGACTCAAATTCAGCCTGGCGCGCCAAATAGGTTTCATTGTTTCCTTTTAATGAATCTGCACCGAAATTATCAATACGGACTTTATCCGTCATCATATCTCTCCTACAACCGTGAGTTTCAGAACGTCACAGTTGAATAAATGAATGAAAAGTTAACTGCTGTGAAAAAACGCGGCCAATATAGGCCATTTTAAGTCGCTACTCAATGATTAATTTTAATTAGTTACGCTTATGATTTTGTTATACTAATCAATACGTTGTTGATTTGCTGAACAATCATCTTTTGGGCGAATTGTTCCAGTCGCTTTATGCATAAATTTTCGATTTATAAATATGAAAGGCAATAGCAGCAGGAAATGAAATGCTGAAAAAAGCCGCAAAAAGAGCAAATAGTGAGCAATATCAAGGTGAATAGCTCAGTTTTTCAGCAAATAAAGCGCGGGGATTACGTGGATTTACAGATGATGATGTTGCTGGATTTGCATAATCCACAGGACTTTCGCTGGTACTGACCCCTGATTAAAGACGCTGTGGGTTAAATGACTTTTAAACTGGAAACTGTCGCCCGCCGCCAGCGTGACGCTGTCACCTGATACCGTGAGTATCAGTTCCCCTTCCACAAGCAGGCCGGCTTTTTCACCGCTTCCCATCAGCATTTCCCGGGGGCCTGATCCGGCAGGAATCGTAATCAGCATAAACTGTAAATCGTGTTCGCCGTTCGGCGACAGCATCTCCTTGGCCACACCGCTTTCACCCACGTGGAAATGGGGGCGGTCTGCCTGACGGCGCACAAAGGGTTCGGCCCCTACGGACTGAGGTTCTTCGCTGTCCAGCAGGGCGGTCAGCGGCACGCGCAGGGCAATCCTCAGCTGTTCCAGCATCCGCACCGTGGGATTGGTCTGATGGCGTTCTATCTGGCTGATGGCACCCGCCGACACGCCGGCCTGGGCGGCCAGTTCATTGATAGTCAGGCCGCGCATCTTGCGGAGTTGTCTGACCCGCAGCCCGATATTGGCTTCAAGCGAAAGCAGGGACGAGGAAGTCTGTTCAGTCATTTCATCACTCTTCGGGTTGATACGCTAAATTCAATATAATGAATTTAAGTTCCTAATTGTCAAGCTGCATCATTTATCGGGCAGCATAGAAAAACCATTAATAATCATCAGTAAAAACAGTGATAAATCATCAGTCTCGTATTGTGACGCTCGGTTTTTAAGCAATAAGTAATCCCTATGTTCTAAACTCTTTCTGACGTTGACATCAATTTTCACTCAGCAGATATTCATTATGTTGAATTTATGTTTGCTTTTTTAACGTTTTTGCCCGGTAAACGGAGAAAAAAATGGACTGGAGTAGCGTACATAATTATCTGCCCTTCCTGCTGAAGGGGGCAGAAATGACCATCACCATTACCGTACTGGCGCTGATTATCAGTACGCCGCTGGGGCTGCTGTGGGCCGCCGGCAAAATGAGCGGATGGCGCATTATCGTCTGGCCGGTGTCGATCATCATCAATATTACCCGCGGGCTGCCGATGATCGTGGTGCTGTTTTATATCTATTTCGTGTTTCCCGATATTGGTATCACGCTGACGGCGTTTCAGGCCAGCGTGATCGGCATTGCCTTCTGCTTTTCTTCCTATATCGCCGAGATTTTCCGTGCCGGAATCGAATCCGTCGATCGCGGCCAGCTGGAGGCCGCGCGTTCAATGGGGATGGGATTTGGCAAAGCCATGGTGCGCGTGGTGCTGCCGCAGGCGTTTCACGTCGCGCTGCCGCCCTACAGCAATACGCTGGTGATGATGCTGAAAGACTCCGCGCTGGCGTCCACCATCGCCGTTACCGAAATGACCCGTCAGGGTCAGCTGATGGCCTCGTCCACCTTTGATAACACCACCATTTATACGCTGGTCGCCATTCTGTATCTGGCGATGTGTCTGCCGCTGATGGCGCTGACCAAACGTCTGGAAACCCGCCGTCTGAAAGGAGCCTGAAATGATTGAAATTAACGATGTTCATAAACGTTTCGGCCCGGTTGAGGTGCTGAAAGGCGTCAGTTTCACCGTCAGCCAGGGGGAAGTGGTGTGCCTGATCGGCCCCTCCGGTTCGGGGAAATCAACCATTCTGCGCTGCATTAACGGGCTGGAAAGCTACCAGGGCGGCGAGATCCGCGTGCTCGGTCAGCGCGTCGACAATCAGCAGCGATCGATTAACGACCTGCGTCGCCAGGTGGGCATGGTGTTTCAGCGCTTCAATCTGTTTCCCCATCGTTCGGTGCTGGAAAACGTGATGGAAGGCCCGGTTCACGTGAATGGCGAATCGCGCGCCGTGGCGGAAAAGCGGGCGAAATCGCTGCTGGAGCTGGTCGGGCTCGGTGAGAAAATTAACGCCTGGCCACAGCAGCTTTCCGGCGGGCAGCAGCAGCGCGTGGCCATCGCCCGCACGCTGGCTCTGCAGCCGAAGGCGATTCTGTTTGACGAACCGACCTCCGCGCTGGATCCGGAGCTGGTGGGCGAGGTGCTGCAGGTCATGCGCAATCTGGCGCAGGAGGGGATGACGATGATCGTCGTCACCCATGAAATGCAGTTCGCCAGCGAAGTGGCCGACCGCGTGTGCTTCCTGCACAGCGGCAACATCGTTGAGCAGGGTCCCACCGATCGGGTACTGGGCAATCCGCAGGAGCCGCGCACCCGCGATTTCCTGCGCCGGGTGCTGCGGGAACCCACGATTCATCACTGTGAGCACTGCCGAAAAACTGCCTGACCTTCACTCTCAATGGGACTATAAAAATGAAAATGATGACCACCGTTAAGCGTACCCGTCTGTCTTCACTGCTGCTGGCCGGGGCGCTGTGTTGCGGAACGTTTGCCTCCGTCGCCCAGGCCGAAACGCTGAAGCTGCTGGCAGGTTCAACGCCTGCCAGTCGCCCGACCTGTTTTATGGATCTGGAAACCGGCAAGTTCCAGGGGTTTATGCCGGAGGTGGCGGAGGAGGTGGCGAAGCGCGCCGGGTTTGAAGTCAGTTTTAACGCCATTCCGTTCTCCGCGCTGCTGCAGTCCCTGCTGTCTGACAAAATCGATATGATCGTCGCCGGGATGTCGCCAACCGACCAGCGTAAAACCAAAGTTGATTTCTCGGTGGGAATTACCGGCGTTGGCGAAGGGATCTATGCGCGTGATGATAATAAAAAGGTTTATCGCACCCCGGCCGACTTTAAAGGCGAAACCATCGGCATCATGGCCGGTACCGACTATGGCCGTCGCATTGCCGAAATGAACGTCGCCAAAGAGGTGAAGTTCTATGAAAACGCCGCGGATCTGGCGCGCGACGTGTCGCTTGGGCGGGTAAGTATTGGTATGAACGACTATCCAATCCTTAAAGGCCAGGCCAGCGTAGGGAACCTTAAGGGAATGCACGTCGTCGAAACCTATCAGTCAACCAAGGTAGCGCCGGTGGCGTTCGCGGTTCGCAAGGGCAACGGCCCGCTGCTGGAGAAAATCAACGCCGCGCTGACCAGTATGAAACAGGACGGCACGCTGGAAAAAATCCTCAACAAGTGGGGCATTCAGTATATCCCAGCCTGACTGGCTGACTGGCTGACTGGCTGACTGGCTGACTGGCTGACTGGCTGAGGCTAGCGAACCAGCGAAGGTTACACAGTGGTTTTCGCAGGCGGCAGGGAATCTCCCTGTCGCCTATGGTCGTTGGCAACGGGCAGGGTTAAGATATAAAGAAAATTTCAGGATCCACCATGTCCCGCCCCGAACTGCCAGACAGCCTTAAATTTGCCGAGCATTACACCCATCCTGATTTCCCCGTTTATAAGGTAACTTCGCTGAGTACCGATGCCGATTACAGCGAGGCAATCGCCTTCTTCGTCAACGGCGTGGAGGACGACCCGCACTGTCAGAACAATCTGGCACTATTTTTCGCCCTCGGCATTCACTACCCGCAGGATCTGGAAAAGGCCCGCGCGCTGCTGGTTTCGGCTATCGCACTCAACCTGCCGGAGGCGTACTTCAATCTGGGCCTGCTGGAGCACTACCGCCTGATACCGCGCAGTCCATCGACGCTACACCGCTTCACCCGTGCGCTGGCGCTGGGAATAAAAGAGGCCAGCTACTATCTCGGCCAGGATGATGAGCGAAATATCAGCCGTGCGGATTTCGACGGTAATGCGATGGACCGATCCGAGGCGTTTGGCGATGCGCGGGTCAGGTCATTGCGCTACTACGCCATCGCTGCAGAGGCCGGGCACGTTCTGGCGCTGACCCGCATGGGGGACATTTATCATAGCGAACCGGAGGTAAGGGACAATGCGCTGGCGATGAAGTATTACTCGCAGGCGGCGCAGCAGGACCATCTTCCCGCCCTGTTTGCGGCGGCAAAACTGTTCGTCAGCGGCTACAGCCCGAGGCTCAGCGCGGCTGAAACGGATACATCCGCGTTTTACATTCCTGACGAATGGAACCGGGAGCGCATCAACGCTCTGGAGGCGATGATTATTGAACAGACCCGCGATCGGAACGCAGCCATCACGCTGCTGAGCCGGGCCTGGAAAATACACCGGGATACAGAAGCACTGGAAATGATGGGCGATATCCGCAAAGAAGAAAAAGACTATCGCGCGGCGGGGTCGTATTACCTGACGGGGATGCACAAAGGCAATATTCCCTGCCTGGCGAAGTGCGGTGAAATGTTTTTACTTTGCGATGAGATACGCAGCAAAACAATGGCGAGGGATCTGTTTAAACAGTTCAAGGCACGCATGGCGGAGTCACGCATTCTCAACACAAAGATGCTGGAGCTGACTGAAATGATCAACAGCTATAAGGAAGAGCTGAAGCCGACCCCGAGGAAGAAAAAAGGGGTCGAGTGTGATAGCGGTAAGCCCCAGGGATAACTTTTTACGCCAGCTTTCTGATCAAGCGCGCCGGGTTGCCGGCGTAAATCCCTTTGACCGTCACCGGACGGATCACCACGCTGCCGGCACCGATCACCGCACCGCTGCAAATCTCGGTGGTCAGCACCGTAGCGCTGCTGCCAATCGTGACATTGTCACCGACAGTAATCGTAATCCAGCTGCTGGCGTCCGGATTCGGCGCGCCGCTGCGAAACAGATCGTTGGCAAAGGTGACGTTATGGCCGATAAAGCAGTTTTCCCCCACGGTGACGTTTTCGCAGAGAAAGCTGTGTGACTGAACGCGGCTGCCGCGCCCGATCACGCAGCCTTTCTGGATTTCAACGAACGGCCCGACAAAAACATCATCACCCAGCCGGCACTGATAAATATTTGACGGGGTGATAATTTTGACATTTTCCCCGGTTTCGACATCACGAATGCTGCACTCAATCGTTTTCATCGGCATTTCATCCTTAAACTGCGTGGATACGGCGGTGGGCAAGAGGCTGATACTAACATCATCAGCCGCCCGCCGTCAGGCTCGGCCTTTAGCCTGCTGGCGCAGCAGATAAATAAACCAGGGCGCGCCAATAAAGGTGGTTAGCAGGCCGGCCGGGATCTGGTTGGGGAACATCACGATGCGGCCGCACCAGTCGGCGATCAGCATCAGCAGCGCGCCGATAATCGCCGCCATGGCCAGCTGCGGCATCGCCCGTCGGAACCCCATAATGCGCGCCATATGCGGCGACATCAGGCCGATAAAGCTGAGCGGCCCGACGGTCAGCGTGGCCCCGGCGGTCAGCACCGACGCCAGCAGCAAAATCGTCATGCGCGAACCCGCCAGCGGTACGCCCAGCGCTCGGGCCGTGTCGTTGCCCAGCGGCAGCACCGCCAGCCAGCGGCGGCAGAGCGGCATCATCGCCAGCAGCAGCAGGGCCAGCAGCAGACTGGATGCCGCCTGCACCGGCTCCACGCCGTAGGTAGATCCGGAGATCCAGTTCAGCAGATTGCCCAGCCGCGGATCGCCGCTGGCCAGCAGCAGGGATATTATCGCCGAAAACAGCGTGCCCAGCCCCACACCCGCCAGCAGCAGGCGCTGCGAGGAGAAATGCTGCCGCCCGGCGACCAGCAGGATCGCCGCCAGGGTCAGCGCCGCACCGCCGCTCCCGGCGTACAGTAGGGTGGCAAAACCGGCTGCGGGCAGGAAAAACATCACCGCAATCACCGCCGAGGCCGCACCGGCGCTGATCCCCAGCACTTCCGGGCTGCCCATCACGTTGGCGGTCAGCTTCTGGATTAACGTACCGGCAACGGCCAGCATAATCCCCGCGCTCAGTGCCGCCACGGTTCGCGGCCAGCGCCACGGCAGCACGCGCCACAGATCTTCGCCCGCCCAGTTCAGCCCGTGACTGTTGCGGCCGACCATCAGCACAATAAACAATGCCAGCAGCAGAACGCCGGTGGCGCTGGCTATCCACGGCCAGGGGCGCGGACGTTCGGCCCGCAGTGTCGGCACTGGCGCAGCCGGCGGTGCAGAATGCCGCAGGCGAGGCAGCAGCCACAGCAGGATCGGCGCCCCGATCAGCGCGGTTGCCGCCCCGGTCGGCACCTCCTGCCAGACCTGCGCCAGCAGCACCATCGCCTGGTCGGACAGCCACAGCAGCAGCGCCCCGACCAGCGGTGCCAGCAGCAGGCGGGGGATCAGGCGGCGCGCGCCCAGCAGCCTGGCCAGCAGCGGGGCAAACAGTCCGATAAAGCCGACCACGCCCACGGCGTTGACCAGCAGGGCGCTGAGCACGATAGCCAGACCGAGCGCCATCAGCCGCGCGAGGTTAAGCCCCAGGCCCAGGTTGCGGGAAACGTCATCATCCACGCCCAGCAGCGTCAGTGGCCGCACCAGCAGCAACGCCATCATCAGCGCGATCAACAGCCGGGGAGCCAGCGAAATCACCTGCTGCCAGTCGGTCTGATTGAGCGCGCCGCTGCTCCACAAAAACAGGCTTTGCAGATCCTGATAGTGAAACAGCGCCAGCAGGCTGTTAATCGCGCTGCAGTACAGGCTGAGCACCAGTCCGGCAAGAATTAAGGTAACCGGTGAAAGCCGTTTTCCCCAGGCCGTGCCGAAAACCGCCGCCCCGATAACCAGCGCACCGAGAAGAGCGGCCACCGGCTGCATCGCCGCGCCGCCGGGCAGCATTCCCAGGCTGCAAAGCGTGATCCCCAGCTGCGCACCGCTGGCCACTCCCAGCGTGGCCGGTTCGGCCAGCGGATTGCGCAGCACCTGCTGGAACAGGACACCGGCCAGCGCCAGCCCGGCCCCGACCAGCAGCGAAACCGCCACGCGTGGCAGGGTGGTGTAATAAAAAATAACCTGGCGGATATTGGCGCGGTCAGGATGAAAGAGGGCGTCAGACCATAATTGCCGGGGCAGTACCTGCTGCGCGTTGTACAGGCTGAGCAGCAGCGCGGCAACGGCGGCCAGGACCAGCAGCATGCCGGAGCGGGACAGAGTTCTTACCATTGTTTTTCCTGTTGCTGCAGCATCCGGCAGAAACGCAAGGCGGAAAGGGTGGCACCGAAGATCCACAGGGCGGGCACGGTTCGCAGCATGTTATCCCTGACGAACGGGATCGCCTGCCACAGCGGCGTGGCGGCGACGCGTGCTCTGGCCTGCTCATCGCGATGGTCCAGGCAGATGGCGCGCAGCGGCGGCAGGGGCGCCAGACGCTCAAGGCCGACCATCGCCGTTCCCCAGCCGTTGTCGTCACCCTGCCAGGCGTTTTCGATGCCCAGGCGGGTCATAACATTGCCAAACAGACTTTTTTTCCCGAGGATCATCACGTGGCGGTCATCAACCAGGGTAAACACCAGCAGCGGCAGTCGGCGGAAGCCCGCAAGCTGACCGCGAGCCTCCTCTAACTGGCGATCGAACCAGGCTAAATGATCCTGCCCGGCCTGCGTTTTACCCAGCCGATCGGCCAGTTTAAGCAGACCGTCACTGACGGTGCGCAGCGGTTCCCCCTGTTCACTGGTAAAGCTGAACTCCATCGACGGTGCGATGGTATTCAGCTGTGACGATCGCGGCCCGTAGCCTTCGGAAAACAGCAGCAGGTCCGGCCGCAGCTCGGCGATATATTCCAGGTTCGGCTCAGAACGCCGGCCAATATCCAGCACCGTCGGCGGAATAACCGGTTCAGCCACCCAGACGCTGTAATCGTGGGTATCGGCGGCCCCCAGCGGCGTTACGCCGAGGGCAAACAGCATCTCCAGCGGCAGCCACTCCAGCGCAATAATACGCTGCGGCACGGCCGCGCTTACTGATGCCAGAGGGAAGAGCGGTAAAAGGGCCAGCGCCGTCAGCAGGCGCCGGCGCGGAAAATCAACACCCGAAGAGGTCTTCCCGGCGAAAAGCCGGGAAGGGTGAACATCAGAAGGCATATGAAACGCTGACCGAGTAGTTGCGTGGCGCGCCGTAGACGGCGTAATCGCTCAGCCAGGAGTAGTAGCTGCGGTCGAACAGGTTATTCACGTTAGCCTGCACGGCCACCTGCTTATTCACCTGGTAACGGGCAAACAGGTTCGCCAGCGGGTAGCTGCTCTGGTAAACGCGGGTGGTTTCGCCGTCCGGTCCGGTGGCATCCTGGAAGGTGCGGCTCTGCCAGTTAACGCCGCCGCCGACGGTCAGCTCGCGCAGCATCGGCAACTGATAACGAGTGAACAGCTTAAAGGAGGTTTGCGGCATATTGCTGTTGAAGCGGCCTTCCGTATCTTTCGCCACGTAGCGGGTGGCACCGAAGGTCATTTGCAGATTATCGGTGACCGCGCCGTTCAGTTCAAACTCGGCACCTTTACTCACCGCGCCTTTGGTCGAGTAGTAAGCCTGCTCGCTGGATCCGTTAACGAAGTTGTCGCCGTCGGCCTGCGCGGCATTTTCCTGCTCGATGCGGAACACGGCGAAGGTGGCGGTCAGACGACCGTTGTACCAGTCGGATTTCAGGCCGGTTTCATAGTTTTTACCGGTGACCGGCGACAGGTACTTACCGTCGCGATCGCGGTAGGTTTGCGGCTGGAAGATCGAGGTATAGCTGGCGTAGGCAGACCAGGCCTCGTTGACGTCATAGACCAGGCCGCCGTAGGGGGTAATGTTGTTTTTACTGACGTTGCCGCTGCTGCCCACGGTGCTCCACTCGGTATAGCGCGCGCCCAGGATCAGCGCCAGCGGGTCGGCCAGCGAGAAACGCGCGGCGGTATAGGCGGATTTCTGCCGCACCACGTCGTCGGCGTTCAGATACCAGTCGCCCCATTCCGGCTCCTGCGCGCTGCCGTCCCAGCTGTTAAAATCGCCCATCTGGTCATAATCCAGCGCGCCGTCGGCACTGTAGGTTGCGTTATGCTGACGGCTGTAGCTGACGCCCGCGACCAGCTCATGCTGGCGGCCGGCCAGTTCAAACGGGCCGCTGGCGTAGGTATCTACCGACTCCAGCTTGCGCTTGCCGCGGTCCTGGCTGCCAAAGCCGGACACGCCCTGGCCGGTGGTGGCGTCCGGGAACTCCATCACATACAGCAGCTTATCGTTGAAGGTTTCTTCCGCGTGGGTGGCATTGACGCGGAACGACCAGCCGTTATCAAAGTTATGGCTGACGTTGGCAAAGATTTTGCGGGAATCCGTGCTGTAGCGCGTCCAGTCCGCCGCCGGGTTGGTGCCGCGGTTAAAGCGGGTGCGTGAACCGTCGCTGTACCAGGTGGGCAGACCGCCCCAGGTCGGGTTGCCGGTATTGCTCTGCTGATAATCGTAGCCCAGGGACAGGGTGGTACTGTCGGTCACGTCGGCGTCAATCACGCCGTAAAGGAACTTTTTGGTTTTGTGGTAGCGATCCAGCCAGCTGTCCTGATCCTGATAGCCCGCAACGATTCTGCCGCGTACCGTGCCCGCCTCGTTAAGCGGGGAGGAGACGTCAGCGACATAGCGCTGCTTGTCCCAGCTGCCGTAGCTGGCGCTGAGATTGCCGGTGACTTCTTTGCTGTCCGCATGCTTACGAACCATATTCACCGACGCGCCCGGGCTGCCCGCGCCGGTCATCAGGCCGGTCGCACCGCGCACGATTTCTATGCGGTCATAGATCGCGGTGTCTTCGGCGGCATCGCCGTAGTTCCAGGTATCGCTCACAGAGGTGGGAATATCGTCATAGGTGTAGCTGTTGATCTGGAATCCGCGGGCGAAGTAGGCGGATCGCTCGCTGTCGATCAGTTCGGTGGCGATACCGGTGGCGTTGTCCAGCACGTCACCGATCGATTGCAGATCCTGGTCCTGAAAACGCTGTTTTGTCACCACGCTCAGCGACTGCGGCAGGTCACGCAGGGCCAGCAGCATTTTCGTTCCGGCATGGGTGGTTTTCACCTGATAGTCCTGCGCCTCGCTGGCATCACCGTCGTCTGCGGTCGCCGTTACCACCAGGTCCTGCTGCGCTTTATCTTGCGACGGGGCCGTTGCCTCTGCTGCCAGCGCCGGGTGGGTCAGCGAATGAATCGCCAGCGCCAGGAGTGAAACGGTAAAAGTATGCTTAACAACGGATGCGCGCTGAGCGGCGCAGTTTTCCCTGCCAACAAAAGACATAAAAGCTATCCTCATGCGGAATAGTGTTTTAAATGATTATGATAATCATTTTTCTTTACAAGCTCATTGTAAAGATTTCATTGTCTTATGTAAAAAAATATAAAATATTAGTTATCAACGCGTTGAGCGTATGCGGAGAGAAGAGAGCCGCTCGTTTTAGTCACGTTCTCGCTGGCGAAGTTTCTTTTGCAAAACAGCAAGGTAAAGCGGAATTACCGCGGCCATCGCACCGGCGATCAGCAGGAGTCTGTTAATACTGCCCGGCGCCATATCATTTTCTCCCAGAAGCAGGGGGCACAGAAAGAACGCCACGGTCGTCAGAAGATGCATTAAAGACGTTTGCAGGGACACAAACCCTGCACGCTGTCGATCGTCGGGGAAGGCCATCGTGACCACGGATGAGACCACCAGACGACTGTAGGATGCCCCCAGAAAAAGGACCATAAACAGCACCGGGCCGGCATAGCCCGTGGCGGGGAAAGCCAGACTGAACATATACAGCAGCGTAGAGGCGATGGCCAGCCGCTGTGCGGAACAGATCCCCAGTAGCCGCCCGGTCATTTTCGTCGCCAGATAGCCTGCAACGCCGCCGACTACAAATACCACTGGAAGCAGCTCTGATGACAAGCCAAGCCGCTGGATCAGCAGCGGCACCAGCACAGGAATGAGCAGCATCGGGCTGAACTGCACCAGCGCATTCGCAGAGGCAAAAAGCAGGGTTTCCACCTTTAACCTCGGGCGCTCCGCAGCCTGTTCAGATGAGCGATCGGCCGGAACGGCGAGCAGTATCAGGGGAACTGAAAGCAGGCACAGCACGGCGATGGCGTAAAGCGCCGGGTGCCAGCCGTAATGCGTACAAAGAAACAGGATGCCCGGCATGCCGGCGATGCTGACCACCGAGAAGGCCGCGATGACCGTGGCGAACATTTTTCCCCGCAGATTTACCGGCGTTTGATTAATCAGCAGACCGATCGCCGCCGCCATTGTCGTACCGCCGATTGCACCAGCGCAGAATCGCAATATCAGCAGCGTGGTAAAGCTGGTTGTTAGCGTCGTGGAACCGGTTAACAATCCCAGCAGCACCATATTGATGATTAAAAAGCGTTTTTTATTTATTCGCCCCAGCCAGTAAAAGGCAGAGAAACCAGAGATCACCGCCCCCATGGTGTACAGGCCAGAAACGTAGCCGGACCAGGATAGGGGTACGGTAAAGTCGGCTGCCATAAAAGCGAAAACCGGATTAAACGCCATATATTCCAGCGCGTTAGCAAACTGAATAAATGAAACGGCCCAGGCCAGACGCTTAACGTGGCGGTAAGGCGCGGGGTGTTGAAAAATCGACATATTTCCACCTCAAAACAGGACAAGGTCATAGCATAGTCGCTATCAATTTTGAGTATTAGCTGTTAAAAATGGGTTTATTGTTATCATTTTCGGGATAATTCATGCGAAGCAATCTGGATTTGACCTCATTGAGGATTTTTGTTGCGGTAACAGAAAAGGGCAGCTTTGTGCGCGCCTCGAAAGCGCTGAATGTGCCCACATCGAATGTCAGCCGCTCCGTCGCTCAACTGGAAGAAAGACTCAACGTTCAGCTCATTGAACGCACCACCCGCCACAGTAAACTGACGCCCTCCGGGCAGTTGCTCTACACGCGGGTAAAACCGCTGCTGGTGTCGCTGGAGCAGACCGAAGCTGAATTAACCTCCGGGCAGCTACAGTTGAAAGGGCCACTGCGCCTTTGTATTCCCAATGAGGCGGGTCCGGTTATATTTGGCACGCTACTTGCCGAATTCGCCTGCCGCTATCCGGATATTGAACTCAGCTGCATCACCAATTTGTCCGGTCTGGAATCGTTAAAAGAGGAGCTGGACCTGGCGATTATTATCACCCGCGGGCACATGACGGACTGCGATTATATCGCCCGTCATCTGCTTGATATTCCCTGCACCGTTGTGGCCTCCCCGGACCTTATTTCACGCCACGGCATGCCAACCGAGATCGAACAGCTTGAGCAGCTACCCTGTATTACCACAGTGACGGCCCTGAACGGGGCGGCCTGGCAGTTTGTTAACCGGAAAGGGGGCTTCGATACCGTGGTGGTTAACGGCCGCTATCGCGTCAACAGCGGTGAGATGGCCGGCAGGGCGGCCGTTGCGGGCGTGGGGTTCGCTATTTTGTCCACTCAGGCATGCCGCCAGGAGATCGCCGCCGGGCGGTTGGTCGAAATCACTTTCGATCGGCCCACCGCGCCGTTACAGCTTTACGCCCTCTATTCCAACCGTCGCTATTTACCGGTCAGAACGCGCACGCTGATTGAATTTATTCAGCAGGCGCTTTCCGATCCGGCCAGACAGGATCAAAGCAGGGGGTAGTCAGGACGGGCGATCGCTCTGGCGCAGGTTAAATCAGGCCGACAGGGTTGCCAGTCGGGCGGCAAACCCCATAAATAATAGCGCAATCATGGCATTTCCGGCGCGGGCGACACTTTTACGCTGGCGGAAAAACGTCGCCATCGCCGCACCGCCAAATATCAGCAGGGAAAGGTAGATGAAGCTGAAGGCTTCCAGGATTGACGCCAGCAGGAAATAGGACAGCCCGGTATGCGCATAGTTGTAGTCAATAAACTGCACGAAAAACGAAATATAAAAAAGAATGGCTTTGGGGTTGGTCAGGCTCAGGGTCAGCGATTTCCTGAAAACATTTTCCTGAGTAATATTGATCTCTTCACCCGGCTTCTTTTTTGCAAAAAAGTTGGCGTGAATGATCCTGATGCCGAGGTAGAGAAGATAAAAAGCCCCCAGTAAACGCACCATTGTAAACAGCAGCGGAGAGGCTTTAATAATCGAAGCTACGCCGATAAATGAAAGGAATATCAGCAGAGCATCACCGGTAAACACGCCCAGCGCAGCCCGATATCCGGCGGCAACGCCTCTGGATGCGGCGGTCTTCAGCACGTAAATCGAGTTCGGGCCCGGGGCGATAATGATTAACAGCAGACCTGCGACATACGTCCAGAGATTGATAACGCCGAATTGTTCCAGTAACACCCTGACCTCCATAAAGTTTACACCTGCGCATACCGTTACGGGCATAGGCAGACAACAGATTGCCTGGCAGCATTTTAGCGTCTGATGACGTCAGGGTTAAACGACTTTCGAAAAATCAGTGGCGCAGTGCATCAAGATCCTCGGCCCTCAGTCCGGTAACGGCAAGAACTGACTCTGCATCCATACCCCTTGCAAGAAGTGACCGGGCAATCGATAAAGCCGCTTCACGCCGGCCTTTAATCATTCCCTGCTCTTCACCAAGGAGAATACCTTCCTTAATACCTTTCTTAACGCCGATCTGTTCAAGCTGTTGGGCAATAGTCATCAGTTCATCCTTATGCTGAGGCATCCGTAGTGCGAGTTTCCGTACAAAAGCAGACGCATCGGGGGCTTCCCCTGCCTGCACCAGATAGTTTATCAGCGAAACTAACTGCTGTCCTGTCAGATAACCGCATATCAAAATTGTACCAAGCCTGTCGAGTAATTCTGTCAGGTCACGCTGGTGGATATGCTTTTGCAGCAGCGTCAACGCCGCCATGCTGCGGTGGTGCATAATGTCATCGTCGGGAATGATGGTGACATCAATCAGGGGAAAATCTTCGCGATACAGCTTTTCCGCCAGGCCGGGATCGTAGAATTCCTGCAGCCAGTTGGTCGAGTACGGATAGGGGCTTCTTCTGCCATTATAAAACAGGAATGGAATAACCAGCGGAAGATGGTTGTGCCCGGCATCAAGATGCCGCTGCATCGCCGCGACGGCATAACGCATCAGCCGGAATGCCATATGCCTGTCGGGTGTAGATTGATGCTCAATCAGGATATGAATATAGCCTTCACCCGAGGTGGTTTTCACGCTGTAAAGCACATCGCTGTAGTAAGCACGAAGGCTTTCCTCAACGAAACTGCCTGACTCTAATTTTAGCGTGCTGAGATCGCAAAGTGCGTAAAATTGCTCAGGCATGTGCAGCGCGATAAAATCTCTCGCCGTATCCGGATGGTTAAGAAATGTTTTAAATACCGCATCATGCGGAACGGATGTCGTCCGTGTCATCGTCCTGCTCGCTGGCTGCTGAAACAGAAATCCTATCTCATCAACGAGTACGATTCCGATTAAGGAACGGATTTCTGAAGGCGTCTTCAGAAATTATTCTGCGCACTCAGACTCTGCCTCAGGCCGGGGTTTAGCTAAAACCCTTCTCCATAAAATCAACCATCGCGCCCTTATGTGCATCAACATTGCGGATGTAGCGCATCAGCGTTTCCGGTTTTTTCCACGTGCCTTCCTGCATAATTTGCGGAACGGAGTAACCCTGTCGGGCCATATCCTGGGCGGCGCCGACGCGGGCGCTGTGTCCGCTCCATCCCTGATAGCGGCCTTTATTTCCTTTCGCCGGAACGGTCGGGCCTACCTCGCGCCACGCCTGTTGAAAAATAGTTTCCAGCGCCGGGAGCGTTAACGGGCTGGCGTTGTTGACTCTGGCCGTATTGGAACGATGAACCGGGCAAAAAAGATACGCGTCCGCCTCGGCGGCCAGGCCGGAAATCATCAGCCATTCAGTGAGGCGCTGGGAGGAGTGGCTGCTCAGCGCTTTGATTAATCCACCGGTCTGCACGATGGTTTTGGTCCACGCAACGTCCAGAATAATTCGTCCATCCTCCGTGCGGCTGATATCACCCACCCGCAGGCGGGCAAGTTCGCTGACGCGCAGCAGCGTATTGTAGGCCAGATGAAGAAAAGCCAGGTCTCGCACCTGCTGCAACCGGTCCGATCCTGCCCAACGTGCATCCAGCCGGGAAAGATCGTTCAGTCGAAACGGCACGGCCTGCCCGGTGCGTTCGCCGCTGACTACCGCGCTGCGGTTGATTTTTTTCAGGGTACGAAACACCAGCGGCGAGGTGCCGGGCGAGACCAGCCCGGCATTGCGATGCAGCGTGGCGATCAGCGCGGCGTGGCTGGCAATGGTTGAAGAAGCGCGGCCACGGGCCTGTAGCCAGGAAAGATAGTCACGCAGATCGGCAGGGGATAACGGGAAAAACGTTCGTCCGTTTTCTTCCGCCCAGCGATAGCAGATGCGCATAACGCTGAGCAGCTGACGCCACGTATTGGGCGAGAAGGCGTCTTTGTCCTCGACGAATTCTTCAAGCGTTGCTCGCAACGCATCGCCGGCGGTTGCAGAAAGAAAGAAGGACTGATTCTGGATGGTTTTGGCCATATTACTCTTTGCCTCCCCGTGACGACTTAAGCCCGGCCATCCGGCCAAGCGTGCCGTCACGCAGGACGAACCGGTGGTAAAACGCCGCCAGAATATGCACGGCCATGATGCCACAGAGCACCCATGCCAGCAGGGCGTGCAGCGCATTGGCGGGTAGGGTCATCCAGCCGACTTCCGTGCCGGTTTCCGGAATGAGCGGCAGTCCCCAGGGGCTCCATCCCTCGCCGCTGCCGTACACGCGCAGAAGAGCAATCGCGGGGATGATAAACATCAGGGCATACAGCATCAGGTGAGCGGCATGGGCGGCGGTGCCCATCCATCCCGCTGAACGGGGCGGGCGGCGGCGGTTGGTGAACCCCCATACGGCACGCACGACGACGAGCGCGATGGTCAGCAGGCCAACCGTGCCATGATCGGGGCCGAAGCGGGCGATGTTTTCGACGGTTGCTGAAGGGCTGAACGCCTTCCAGCTCAACGCCATGATCAACTGCCAGAGGAGCAGGTAAGCCATTCCCCAGTGCAGGATGCGGGTGACCAGGCCGTAGCGTTCGGGCGCGTCCATCCACTGGCGGCCGGTACGGTAAGGGTCGCTCATGCTGCACCTTCAGCTGTCGCGGAGAGAAAAGGGGGCGGGAATTGGGTGAATTTCGTCATATTTGCTGAATATATCGCCTGTTATTACCATCGATCGCGCTACGTGAATTCTGCCAAACTAGCAGGGGGATTATGCTCAATCTTTCACGTAGCGACGCCATTTTACGCTGCAATATTGCCCGCCTGCTGCCCGGGTCAAATACGGGCATCTGGCGGGCGGCAAAGTCCGGATCCGCAGCGGATCCTATGATAGCGGGATTTCGATCCAGGATCCTGACTTTATATAATGCTTATTATATAAAGTTAGAAAATTAACACAACTAACGATCTTCATAATTATCCATATTTATCATTAGATTAGACAAGTCAGGGAGGGGGCAGCTTTATTTTTCCAGGATCGTGAACGAAACAGGATCCCACTATTAACGAAATCCGGAAGGTTCAATACCGTAGCGGTCGCTGAACTGTTTACTGAAACTGGCAACCGAGCTGTAGCCCACGCGGCCCGCCACCGTTTTTACCGGAAGTTCAGAAGTCATCAACAGGCGCAGCGCCTCGGCCACGCGGGCTTCGATGATTATCGTCCGCAGGCTGGTCGATTCAGCGGCCAGTCTGCGGCGCAGCGTGGCACCACTTAAACCCAGCTGCTGTTCGATTTCAGCGGCGTGCCATAAATGGGCAGGATCCTTCGACACCATACGACGGATCCTCATCGCCAGTCCCGGATCGCGTGGGCGCATCAGACCGTGGCAGCCCATAGCGTACAGTTTCAGCACCACCTCAACCATGGCATGCAGCGACAAAGGGCGTATGCCGGCCGTCATCGCCTGGATCCAGCGGTTCAGCGGGGCGAGCAGTTCACCGATGGAAACGGCAACAACCCGGCCAGTGTCGTTTGATGCCGGCGCGGCCAGCAGCAGACGCGCGGCCTCCAGCTGTTCCTCCGCCAGCGACAGGCTGAGCGCGATGAATTCCCCGCTGACTTTGCAGGGCGCATATTCGATATCAAGACTTCTGGCGTTGGGCACCACCAGCATCTCACCGGGATTGACCGTCACCCAGTCATCGTTTTCCCGATAGCTGAAGGTGCCCTGAAGGGGAAAAGAGAAGGTGGCCACTTCAGCCTCGAAACGTTTAACCTGATGAGTTTTCACCGCCCGCAGGCAAACGCAGGGCAAAGGGGATTGGGAATGCGCAAGCTGAAGCAGTTGCTGAAGCAGATGCTGCACCTCAACATCATGTGTTTTAGAAACCGGCATAGGACCATCGGACAGGGAGTCGATTTTTCACTATATGCCGCCTGGGCCTGTTTGCTCAAGCGGCCTGTGCTCTCATCGCGTTTTAACCTCAGACCACCGGTGACCAGAGGTCATAGTCCAGGGCGAAAGTGGCACCGTCACGTTTGACTTTCCCGGTGGTTGGCAGATTAAAATGCATTCCGCTGACCGACAGATTATCACTGGCCGCCCGGTCCAGCAGGCGGTGACGAACCGCTGATGCCGCCGCGGGGTCGCTGTCGAAGGCGATGGTAACGTCCGGCTGAGCAATCTGAATATGGGGGAAATGCACAATATCGCCCCAAATCAGCAGCGATTCTCGTTCATCTCCCAGTAAATAACCACTGTGGCCCGGCGTGTGGCCAAACAGAGGAACCGCCTGAATACCCGGTAAAATCGCCTCCTGACGGAACGGCACCAGGCGATCGTCATAGGCGTTGAAGGCGTTTCTGGCCAGGTTGATAAACGGACGCTGTCTGTCCGGCACGCTGGCGTAACGGTCTTCATCGCGCCAGAAAGCCAGCTCTTTCTCATGCACAAACAGCTGCTGCACATTACGGAACAGTGGGGTTTGCAGCGGACCGGCCAGGCCACCGATATGATCCGGATGGGCGTGGGTCAACAGAACGGTATCAATCTGCAGCGGATCGATGCCCGCGGCGGCCAGCGCAACCTGTAAACGACCACCCCAGCCGTTAACGCCGCCTGCGCCGCTGTCGACCAGGATAGTGCGATCCGCCGTCTGAATGATATAAACGTTGATATTGATACGCGGCACCGCTGGCGCACCGCGCCGCTCAAGCAGTGCTTCCGCCCGCGAGCCGTCAATACCCGAAAGCAGTTCAAACGACACATCCAGATACCCATCGCTGAGCATCGTTACCCGCATATCGCCGATTTTTTTGCGGTTAATTGCCGGTGTCTGCCAGTTAAGCTGTGCCATCACGTTCTCCGTTAGCCGATTTCATTCAGTCAAATCATGATGTTGAGCATAACAAGCGCGGCTAAAGCGTTTCGCTCAGTTTGGCTCGTCTAACGCTCAATCCGCCTGATTCACTTCATGAATGAGATCAATCAACGCCTGCAGGGCGATCGGGATATGGCGCCTTCCGGCATAGTAAAGCGAAAGGCCCGGCAGCGGCAGTAGCCACGGCGTCAGCACGCTCACCAGCGTGCCGTCTCTCAGTTCATTTTCGATATACCAGCGCGGGATCTGCGCGATGCCCGCATCGTGTCGCACGGCGGAAAGCATCAGCTGAGGGGAATCGAGGATCAGCGGGCCGGGGACATGCAGTGTAAATTCTTCTCCCTGCCGGACAAACTGCCAGCCAGAAGGCAGCCCGCCGGGCAGACGCCCGCGAATGCACCGATGATGCATCAGATCCTCCGGCTTTTGCGGCGGGGAGTGGCGATCGAAATACGCCGCAGAAGCCACCACCGCCAGCGGGATCTCCCGGGAAATCGGAACCCGGATCATATCCTGCGGCACGCTGTGGCTGACCCTGATCCCGGCGTCAAACCCCTCGCCGACAATATCCACCATCCGGCCCTCGGTAACGATATCCAGCGTCACGTCCGGAAAACGTTGCAAATAGCGGTGCAGGACTGGGGTAAAGGTCATCAGCGCCGCACCCAGCGCACAGTTAATCCGTAACGTCCCCGACGGCGCAGCGCTCAGGCCGCTGGCTTCATCAATTGCCAGCCGGATCTCGGCCACGGCGGGGCCAATCCGTTCGACAAACTGCCTGCCTGCTTCCGTCAGTGACACGCTGCGGGTGGTACGGTGAAAAAGCCTGATCCCCAGTCGGGCCTCCAGGCCTGCGACCGCATTGCTGACCGCGGTGGTTGACATCGCAAGCTCCAGCGCCGCCGCGCGAAATCCACGCCGTCTGGCCACGGCCAGCACCACGTTCAGTTCCGTTACATCTCTGGACATTGTTTTGATTTCCGGGATTCCACATGTCTGATTAACCATATTATCAAAACAATCCGCCGCCGATACACTCCGTTCATACATTCCAGTCAAACAGAACGGGAGCCATACCATGCGGGTTATCGACCAGGCCTATATCGACGGTAAATTTGTCGCGGTCAGCGGCAGCAGAGAAATTGACAGTATTAATCCGGCCAGCGAAGAGGTGATTGCCCGCGTGCGGCTGGCGGATCGTGATGATGCCCGGTTGGCCATTGCCGCCGCCGTCCGGGCACAAAGCCTGTTACGGGAGACGTCCCGGGAGGATCGCGTTGAGATGCTGATGGCGCTTAAATCCGCCGTGTTACGTCGAACGGCAGAACTTCAGCAGGCGACCATTGAGGAATATGGCGGCCCGGTTGCCCGTTCACGCTGGGTCAGTCAGTATGCGTCGCAGTGTTTTTCCGATGCTGCCAGCATCTTGCAGAGCTACCGCTTCACGCAGAAAATCGGCGCGGCAACGGTGGTGATGGAGCCGGTTGGCGTGTCGGCGCTGATCGCGCCGTGGAACAGCGTGACAGGCTCGGTATGCAGCAAGCTGGCTTTTTCACTGGCTGCGGGCTGTGCCTCGGTGATCAAGCCCAGTGAACTCGGTGCCATCCAGACTCAGGTGCTGGCAGAAGCCCTGCACGAAGCCGGTCTGCCTGCCGGGGTGTTTAATATTTTGCTGGGAAATGGAGATGATGTGGGTGATGAGATTTGCCGGCATCCGCACGTTGCCAGAATCTCGTTTACCGGCTCCACCGCAACGGGAAAAAGCATCGCCCGCACGGCAATGGAAACGCTGAAGCGCACGACGCTTGGGCTGACGGGAAAATCCGCCTCAATTCTGCTGGATGATGCCGATCTCGACGTCGCGATCCCGCTGGCGATAAGCGCCGCATTTCTTAATAACGGACAGGCCTGCGTTGCCGGAACACGGCTTCTGGTAGCGAATTCACGGGTAAATGACGTCATCGCCCGCATCCGGCAGCATGTTTCTACGTTAAAAACGGGGCAGCCCGACAATCCGGTGACGGATATCGGTCCACTGGCTAACCGCAGCCAGTACGAGCGCATTCAGCACTACATTCGCCGGGGCGTTGAGCAGGGGGCGGTGATTATCGCCGGGGGCGAAGGGCGTCCGCAAGGGCTGGAAAAGGGCTACTTCGTCAGGCCAACGGTGTTTGCCAATGTGGACAACGAGATGGATATTGCCCGTGAGGAGATTTTTGGTCCCGTACTGTCCGTCATCGGCTACAGCGATGACGATGACGCTATGCGCATTGCCAACGACTCACCCTACGGGCTGCAGGCCTATCTGTTCACCGCTGATACAGACAGGGCGTTGCGTATGGCCCGCCATCTTCAGGCGGGCAGCGTGCTGATCAACCGCATTACTCCTGAGCTGCTGGCGCCGTTCGGCGGAGTGAAGCAGTCCGGAATGGGCCGCGAGTTTGGTGTTTTCGGCCTTGAATCCTTCCTGGAGCCTAAATCCGTCGTCACCGGATAGCGCCCGCAAAAAGTCACTGCCCGTGCCAGAGACCTCTTACCCCGGGGTCTCTGGCCGGTTCAGACAGTGTTAGCCGCGCGCCTCTTTCAGCAGCTGCTGTATGACGCGTTCCTGCTGCGCGTAATCACCTTCACCAAAGGCGGTATAGCGCAGCTGGCCCCGGGCATCGAAAATATAATGCGCGGGCCAGTACTGATTGCCGAAGCGGTTCCAGATAGCATAGTTGTTATCGGTGACTACGGCGTAAGGCAGTTTCCAGCGGGCAATCGCATCGGCAACAGCTTGCGCATCGCGCTCCCACGGATACTCCGGGGTATGCACGCCCACGACCACCAGCCCCTGGCTCTGATACTTATTTGCCCAGTCGCGCACGTGCGGCAGGGTGTGCTGGCAGTTAATGCAGTCAAAGGTCCAGAAATCAACCAGCACCACTTTCCCTTTCAGCGACTCAGGGCTGAGCGGTTCCCCGTTCAGCCAGCCGGTATCGCCGGCCAGCGACGGCATGGCACTGCTGGTTTGCGGGGCGGCAACCGGCTGCAGTTTTACCGGCGGCTGCGGCAGGGCAAAGCGGTCGCTCAGCCGCTGCTCCAGGCGCTGGGCAAACGCCGGTCCGCTCTGCAGCTGGCTCTGCGCACCGCTGGCGACCAGCGCCACCGACCCGAGCATCAGTCCACCCGCGAGTTGACGAAAGCGGGTGCTCATGGCTAATCCCGGCCGCATCCGCGCCAGCAGTTCACGCCCGGCAAACCACAGCAGTCCCAGCATCACGGCGCATCCGCTGCCGTAGGCGGCCAGCAGCAGCGCCACGGAAGCCGATGATGCGCCGCTGACCGACAGGCTGAGGATCGCACCGAGTATCGGCCCGGCGCAGGGTGACCACAGCAGGCCAATCGCCATCCCGGATAGCAGGGCGGCAGTCAGCCCCCGGCGGCGATAGCTTTCGTCATTGATGCGGTTACCGAGGGCAACAAAAGGCCGGCTCAGCCACTGGGCCACCCGCGAGGAAAGCAGCGCCAGGGCCACGAGGGTGAGAAAACCGAGGGCAATCCAGCGCCCGGCGGCGGTGACGCCGGTGACCCAGTGGCTGGTCACCGACACCAGCAGCGCCACGCCGGTAAACATCAGCACCATACCGCCGAGCAGCGCGATAATTTTGCCTCTGCTGCCGCGCACGCCGGCAAACACAAAGGGGATAACGGGCAGGGTGCAGGGACTGAGCAGCGTCAGCATCCCGGCAATAAATGCAATTAACAGCGTCATAGCGAAACTCCTTCAACGACAATCGGGGGGTAAGGTCTGCCTTCGCGGGCAGTGGGCCTATTTAACCGCTCGATTGTGTTGGAGGTGTTTCCCGATCCGCCCGGTTTTGTCAGCACGCTTATCTGCGGGCGGCGGGGATACACTGTGCTACAAACGCAGCGCAACCAGCACAACGGTCGCCTGCAATCCTCCCTCAGGGCGATTGCTGAGCGTCAGCGTGCCGTTCATTTGCCCCACCAGCTGTGACGCAATCGCCAGCCCCAGCCCCGTGCCACCGGTGTGGCGGCTGCGGGAGTTTTCCAGTCGGTAGAAAGGCTCCAGCACCGCCTGAAGTTCGCGCTCGGGAATGCCCGGCCCGCTGTCGCACACGCTGAACTCCACGCGTTCTGAATCGGTACGGGAGAGCACAATGTCAGCACGATGACCGAACTTCAGCGCATTATCGGTCAGATTGGTGATAACCCGCCGGAGCGCCTGCGGCCGAACGCTGAAACGATCGTCGCCGCCAGACGGCGTAAAGCTCACCGCCAGCCCGATATCCTGATAATCACAGGCGAGGGTGTCGATAAAAGCATTCAGGCTGACGGTCTGCGGTTTCTCTTCCAGCCCCCCGGCGCTGCGGGCGTAGGCAATGCCTTCGCGAACCAGCCGGCTCATCTGATCCAGATCGCTCTGAAGCTTATCGCGCAGTTCCGGCTGTTCCGACATCTCCACGCGCAGCTTCATTCGGGTGATCGGCGTTTGCAGATCGTGTGATATGGCCGCGAGGATCTGCGACTTCTCTTTCAGATGATCCTGTATGCGCTGCTGCAGATCGTTAAACGCCCGCGCCGCCTGACGAACCTCCACCGGCCCACCCTCCGGCACCGGCTGCACGGACGGTGAGGCAGGCTTCAGGGTATCAACGGCACCAATAAACTGGGTGAAAGGGCGTATCACCTGGCGAACCGCCAGCCAGCCGCAGCCGAGCAGCAGCAGGAGCTGGGCAATCAGGACTACCGGTAACCAGGTCGCGATGGCGGGCATGTGCGGCCACAGATTGATGGTCAGAGGGCTGCCGTCATGCAGCGTGAGATGAACCTGAATATGTTCGCGGTCGCCGGGAAGAGAAACAATCCGTAACGGCCAGCTATCACCGAGCGCGGCCCTGAGCGAGTTCACCGCATCGCGCGAGCGCCTGCTGGTGGGGGGCGTGCCGGTTTCACCCGGCGAGAGTTCATAGCTGTAGTTTCCTCTGTCCAGCCGGGTCAGCCACTGTGGGCGTTCGGCGGCAGGGAGCCTGTCGAGGATCGCCACGCTGGTGGCAACATCGTTTTCCAGATTTCCCAGCATCACGGTTCTGGCGCTGCTCATACGTTCAATCAGCAGGCTGGCCAGCGTCATGCCGTTGGCCAACAGCAGGCCCAGCGAAACGATTAACAGCAGCCGGGCCAGCAGCGTTCGCGGCCACAGCCTCATTCGAACGCCTCTTTGATAATGGCGGCTGCGGCCAGAACATAGCCTTCGCTGCGGACCGTTTTGATCAGCAACGGTTCCCGCGCATCTTCCCGCAGCCGCTGGCGCAGTCGACTGACCAGCAGGTCGATGGAGCGTTCAAACAGTTCCGCATCGCGCCCCTGGGTCAGATTAAGCAGCCGATCGCGGGACAGTACCCGCTGAGGGTGATCGAGAAAAACCCGCAGCAGCCGGTATTCCGCGCCGCTCAGCGCCACCACCGTGCCCTGCGTATCCAGCAGATGGCGGGCCGTCGTATCCAGCTGCCAGTCGCCAAAAGCAATGATCCGCCCGGCTTCCGTCACCTGCAGATTCGGCGGCAGGGCGCGCGTGCGGCGGAGGATCGCCTTGATCCTCGCCAGCAGCTCCCGGGCAACAAACGGCTTCACCAGATAATCATCTGCGCCCATTTCCAGCCCGAGGATGCGGTCGGTGTCCTCCCCCCGGGCGGTAAGCATCAGTACCGGCATATTTTTCTGCGGATTGCTGCGCAGCTGGCGGCACAGCGTCAGGCCGTCATCGCCCGGCATCATAATATCCAGTACTACCAGGTCGATATGCCGGTTCCCCAGTACCGACCGCATTTCGCGGCCGTTCGCCGCCCCGGTCGCGGCGTAGCCGGATTTAATCAGGTAGTCGACGATCAGCTCGCGAATATCGCGGTCGTCATCCACCACCAGTATGTGATCGATATGGTCCAGGGGAGGCTCCTTGGTTACATGCCCGCGGCGTCAACGACGGCCTGAACAAAGCGTTCAGGATCTTCCTGCGGGGGATTGTGTCCGATATTACCGTTAAACGTCCGGTGTTCATATTTCCCGCTGAACTTTGCGCGATAGGCCGACGGGGCCGGATGCGGCGCGCCATTGTTGTCGCCTTCGATGGTGATGGTCGGCACGCCGATGGTGGGCAGCGCCGCCAGTTTCTGTTCATACGCCGCATATTTTGCTTCGCTCTTTTCCAGACCCAGCCGCCAGCGATAGTTGCTGAGGGTAATCGCCACGTGATCGGGGTTGTTCAGCGCGCGGGCGCTTTTCTCGAAGGTGGCATCGGTAAATTTCCAGCCGGGTGAAGCCTGCTGCCAGATCAGCCGCGCAAAGTCTTTGGTGTTTTCAGCATAGCCCTTAGCGCCGCGCTCGGTGGCGAAATAAAACTGATACCACCACTGCAGCTCCGCCTGCGGCGGCAGCGGTTTGCGGCCCAGCGCCTGGCTGCCGATCAAATAGCCGCTGACCGAAACCAGAGACTTCACGCGTTCCGGCCACAGGGCCGCCACGATATCTGCGGTACGTGCTCCCCAGTCATAGCCGGCAAAAACCGCCTGTTTGACGTTTAACGCATTCATCAGGTCAACCACATCCTTCGCCATCGCCGCCGGTTCGCCATTGCGCGGGGTTTTGTCCGACAGGAAGCGGGTGGTGCCGTAGCCGCGCAGCCAGGGAACAATCACCCGATAGCCCCTGGCGGCCAGTTCCGGCGCCACCCGCGCGTA
Source organism: Erwinia sp. SLM-02 (assembly GCF_037450285.1). Classification (NCBI taxonomy): domain Bacteria; kingdom Pseudomonadati; phylum Pseudomonadota; class Gammaproteobacteria; order Enterobacterales; family Erwiniaceae; genus Erwinia; species Erwinia sp. SLM-02. The sequence goes on from NZ_JAQISN010000001.1 coordinate 1,592,162, forward strand.
GCTCTGAATATCGTAGGGCCAGCCGTGCAGCAGAATAACCGCCTGACCATCGCGCGGGCCGATATCCACATAGCCGACGTTGAGTACGCCGGCATTAATCTGCTTTATCTGTTCAAATCCGGCGCCGTTGTCCTGAAGCGGTTGCGTCGCGGATGCCTGACAGGCGAAAACATTAGCCATGGCGGCCAGCAGTAATGGCGAGATACGAGTTTTCATTTGATGCCTCTGGGATTGTTGGGTAGTGAGGCTATGAAAACACGGTGATGTATGCGGAATATGTTCATCGAACGGGGTTGTGCCTCACTCTGTAACCCAGCCAGAGGCAGATACAGTGTGATACAACGTTCCAGGCAAGCACAGTGCACGGATGACGTGCGGCGCGGTGAAAGCCCTGTGCAGGACAGGGCGTGCGGGGGGCAAAGCGGTAGTTCACGGTCAGCCGCTGTCGCTGACCTTTTCGCCTACGGGATTGGGGATCGGCCGTGGGGCCGATCAGTTGGCGTCAAAAATCACATAAACCTTACGCATCTGCGTTTCCACCACCCAGGTTCCCTGCGTATTGGCTTCAAAAAACAGCGTATCGCCGCCCTTAAAGCTGACCGGCTCTTCGCCGTCGGTGGTGAAGGTGCCGCTGCCGCTGAGAATATGCATGACTTCCGCCTGCTTCACGCCGCGGCGATAGCTGCCCGCCGAACATTCAAAGATACCGGTATCGATATCGTCCTTGCCGGGGATTTTTTTCTCCAGCCCGAACACCTTAATCGGCGGGCTGCCCGGCACGCCGTCCACGCTGCCGCACGGCTCCAGAGATTCAATGGCGGCAGGCTGTTCAATTTTCTGTACTTTCATTTCAGGTGATTCCTTAAGATGGATGCGGAAGCGACGTCGTAAGGTAATGAAAAGACGTAGGTTAATTGCGTGATGACAGCCAGATTAACCGTTTCCTGAAGTAGATGTTTTGAGTTATCGCCCACCATTAAACATTTTTGCACGCTATTTCAGCCGGGTTTGGTAGAAACTGTTGCAGGCAGACGCATCTATGCCAGTTCCAGCGACGTGATGACCTGTTTAATCTCCGCCACGTCGGCGGCCCCCAGCGGTCTGAGTGGGCGCGGCAGGCAGTCGATCTCCGTTAATCCGATAATCCCCGCCGCCGCGGCGATCACGCGGATACTGCCGCCGTGCCTGCGGAACAGATCCCACAGCGGGTTCAGGCGCTCGCTCAGCGCGGAGACCTGCGCCACGTCGCCACGGGCGGCGGCGTTGGTAATCGCTTTTGCGGTGCGCGGGAACAGGCCGCCGCACACCGAATACCAGGCTTCGCAGCCCGCATTCAGCCCCAGGCCGGCAAACGCATCGCCGCTCACGCCGATAGTCACCCCGGCAGGCAGCTGGCGGCGCAGATTAGCCACTCTTTCCCTGGCGGCTTCCGGCTGGCCGGGTACGCCCGGTATTTTAACGGATTTCACCCCCGGCAGCGCGGCGATACGGCCGTGCAGCGCGTCGGAAAATTCAAAGTGGCTGGTGCCGGGGTTGTCGTAAATACAGACAGGCTGTGAAACCCGCTGGCTGACCGTTTCGAACAGGCCAAACACGTCATCGTCGTTAAGCTTCTGGTAGGAAAGCGCCGGAAGCAGCAGGGCGCTGGCACCGGCCTGCTGGGCATCCTCCGCCAGGCGCAGAACTTCATCGGTGCCGACGGCACCAATACAGACCATCATCGGAATTTTACCCAGCGTCTGCTTCGCCAGGGCGGCGATGCGCTTACGCTGCTCGCGGGTCAGATAGGCGTAGCTGCCGGTTGAACCCAGCACGCCCGCCGAATCAGCCTGCGCGGCGACAATCCGCTGGAGAATGTGAACAAATCCTTTTTCATCGATGCCCGCCGCAGTAACGGGGGTCAGGGGGAAAGCGCTGAGACCGGTAAACATGGTGACTCCTGAACGATAAGCGAAACGAATTAGCCATCTGAGGTGAATCGGCACATTGTCATATGACAATGTGCCGCCACACACAATAGAGCTTCTGCATTTCGCTGACAAGCGTCCGTTAGCGGTCCAGCGCCACCCAGCGTTTCCCGACCAGAATCGTCAGGGCCACAATCGCCAGCACCGCCGCCAGGTGCATCACAAAGTCCAGCACGTGAAGATGCACCGGATGGCAGAAAGCCAGCAGGCTGGCAGACAGGCTGGCAATCCCCACGCCCGCCATCGCCAGGCTGCGCACCGGGTGCAGCGAGCGGCTGCGGCGCAGGCTGGCAATCATCAGCAGCATCATCGGCGTACTGACCACCATCAGGAAGGTAAAGCAGCGCGCGCTGTCGTCATCATGCTGGGATAGATGCAGCGGCACGTCGTGGCCCTGCATGTTTATGACGCTCAGCCCGAACCACATCAGCGCGATGGGCAGCAGCGCTTTCCAGCTGACAGAACGACGCCCGGCAATGCTCAGGGTAAAGGCGCTGCGTATCGCCAGCGTGCCGAGTAAAAAGGCCAGCGCCACCTGAATAATCGCCAGCTTCGCGCCCGGCTGCGACCAGTCGGTCAGCCCGCGCGGCACGAGAAAGCTGGCGGCGACGGCGCAAGGCAGGGCCACGGCCAGCCAGGCCAGCACCCGCAGACCGGTGGGCCGGATGCGCCTGACGGGCGCGATTTCCCGTCCGAGTTTTTCAATTAAGGCATTATGATCGGTCATGACTGGCTCCAAAACGGCGCAGGTTTTTCAGCGCCCGGTGCAGCAGCGATTTCACTGCGGCCACCGTCAGATGGTGATGCGCGGCCGCTTCCGTCAGGCTCATTTCGCGCAGGTGGACGTGTTCAACAATTTCCCGCTGCCGGGTCGGCAGCTGATTCAGGTAACCTTCCAGCTCCTGCTGGCTTTCCGCACGCTGCGCGCCTGGCGCGGCGGCCACGTCGGGCAGTGTCTCTTCCGGCACTTCCCACTGCTGGTAGCGGCCGCGCCGCCGCAGCGCATCAATCGCGCGGGCGGAAACGATCGCCATCAGCCAGGGAAGAAAAGGGAAGGCGGGATCGTAGGTATGGCGCACCCGGTGCACCGTCAGCAGCACATCCTGCACCACATCCTCGGTCAGTGCGTGGTCAGCGATCCGTTTGCGCACCTGCGAGCGGATCACCGGCACCAGCGCCTTCAGCAATCGGGTATAGGCAGGGCGATCGCCTGCCTGTGCCTGTTCCATAAGCGCGGGCCAGCTTTCGCGCGCGCTGTCGTTCATTTCCATCTTCCGCCTTGTTACGCTTTTTTACCGGCTGCCTGGTTCAGTGCATTCACCACAATGCCCGGCGTCAGCACCTGCGGCAGCACTTTCGGCGGTCCCCCGTCGGCGGGATACACCACGTACAGCGGCAGGCCGCCCTGACCAAACTCGTTCAGTGCATCGTCCACGTCCGGGTTAAATTTGGTGGAATCCGCCACCATATACCGCGTGCCCGTTTTGGCCAGCGCGTCTTTCACCGCCTGGGTGGAGAGCGAGGTTTTTTCATTAACCTGACAGGTTATACACCAGGAGGCGGTAAAGTTCACAAAGATAGCTTTACCCTGTCCCCGCTCGGCGGCAACGGTCTGCGGCGTCCATTTTTCCTGTGTGACTTCCGCTGCGGCGGCTTCTCCGGGAAATGCCTCTCCCGGCTTAATCAGCCCCGGAAGCGGGGCCAGCACGGCCACGATCAGCACGGCGGTCACCGCATACATCAGCTTATGGCCTTTCCCCTGCAGGTGGCGATGCTGCGCCATACCGTACAGCCAGGCCGCAAAGCTCAGCACCACGGAGGCGGCCAGCAGCGTGGCCAGCGCGGCGCTACCGGCCTGCTGCGCCAGCACCCAGACCAGCCAGGCGTACGCACCGAACATCGGGAAGGCCAGGCCGCGTTTGAGAATATCCATCCATGCGCCGGGTTTGGGCAGCAGCCGGGCCAGCGCCGGGAACAGCGATATCAGGGTAAAGGGCGCGGCAAAGCCCAGCGCCAGCGCAAAGAAGATCGTCAGCGCTACCGCCGGTGGCTGCACCAGCGCATAGCCAATGGCACTGGCCATAAACGGCGCGGCACAGGGGGTGGCGACGATGATTGCCAGCGCGCCGGTCAGCGCGGAGCGAACAAAAGCGCCGCGCCCGACGTCAAGCGCCCCCACGCGCTGCGCCGACAGGCCAACTTCAAACACGCCCAGCAGATTCAGCGCCGCGGCAAGGATCACCAGCGACAGCAGGGCGATCACCAGCGGCGACTGCAGCTGGAATCCCCAGCCCACCGCCGCGCCGCCGGCGCGTGCCGCCAGCAGGATCCCCGCCAGCGCCATCATGGTCACCGTCACGCCCAGCAGAAAGCCCAGCCCCTCGCGGCGGGTGCCGGCGGAATTATCCGCATGGCGCAGCAGCCCGAACGCCTTAAGTGAGATCACCGGAAACACGCAGGGCATAAAGTTCAGAATAATGCCGCCAATAAAGGCGGCCAGCATGGCAGTTAACATCGCTGGCCTCGTTGCTTAGTGGGTACGTGGATGAGCCGCGTCGTACTGCTTCACGGCGGCCAGCGTTTTCTCGATATGGGTTTCCGGGTTTCTGTCAGTGTAGCTCAGCAGAATCTTACCATCCGGGGCGATCACGTAAGAGGTGCGGTCGGAGAGGGTTTTGCCTTTCATCTGCATCTGGGTCTGATATTCGCCCGCGACTTTTGCGCCCGGATCGGCGGCCACCGCAAACTTGTCACGACATTCCAGCTTGGAGAAATCGCTGACCTGCTCGGTGTTCCCGGCGGTCACGCCAATCACCGTTGCGCCCATTTTGGTGAAATCATCGGTCGCTTCGGCAAAGTCGTGGGCTTCGATGGTACAGCCCGCGCTGAAGGCGGCCGGGAAGAAGTACAGGACCACCGGGCCTTTTTGCAGCGCGTTTTGCAATGAGAAGGTAATCGGCTTGCCGGCCAGCGCGCCCTGCAGTTCGAAATCAGGCGCTTTCGCCCCGGCGGGCAGTGCGGCGCCGGCATTAAAGGCGAGGGCGGACAGGCCCAGCGCGGCGGAGAAGGTCAGTGTAGAGGCGATTTTTTTCAGTTTCATTATCTGCTCCTGCGAAGTAAGTGAGTGCCGTTTTGGTTGACTCCTTTATCAGTTCGCAGCAGCAGACAGAAAAGTAGCGGCGGGGAGAAAAAAATTATTCTCCCCAGCGTTTTCTCAGGTAATTGACCGCGTCCTGCGTCTGCGGCTGATTGAGGTAGTTCTCCCTGAAGAGGATGGTGCCACTGATTTGCGGCAGCGACTCATTCAGATCGAGCTGTTTCTTCAGCTCCGGCACGCCGCCGCCGATGGTCCAGTCCGGCTCGTTCTTCGACGGCTCGCCGACTTTATACAGCGCAATGCCGATATAGAGACGGGTTTTGGTCGGTTTCACCACCTCCGCCCACCATTTTGCCAGCACGTCATAGCGGGCGGCATCGCGGGCGAAAGGCCAGTAGATCTGCGGGGCAATGTAGTCCAGCAGTCCCTGCTGCACCCAGCGACGGGTATCCGCATAGGATTCATCATAGGCGGCCGCGCCGCGCGTGTCGGATCCCGCCGCATCGTGGGAGCGGTTGCGCCACACGCCGGCGGGACTGACGCCAAACTCCACATTCGGCTTAAGCTGTTTAATGGTGCGCGAAACCTGTTCAATCAGCAGCTGGGTATTGTGCCGCCGCCAGTCGGCTTTCGAGGCAAAGCCCTGGCCGTACTGCCTGAAGGTCTGACTGTCGTTCAGCGCCGAACCGGGCGACTCGGTATAGAAGTAATCATCAAACTGCACGCCGTCCACCGGATAGCGCGCCACCACCTCGGCCACGATGCTGGTGATCCAGTCGCGGGCGGCGGGAATGCCCGGGTCGAGAACATAACGGTCGCCCGAGGTGCGGATCCAGTCGCGGTGCAGCACAAAAACGCTGGCCGGGTTCTGCGACAGCGTGCGGTTCAGCTCCGCAACGGTGCCGGGTTTGGTGTTGACGGTGACGCGGTAGGGGTTAAACCAGGCGTGAACCCTGATGCCGCGCCGGTGGGCTTCATCGAGCATAAACTGCAGCGGATCGTAGCCCGGATCCCGGCCAATTTTGCCGGTCATCATATCCGACCACGGCAGGATTTTTGACGGCCAGAGCGCGGTTCCGTCGGGTTTTACCTGGAAGAACACCGCATTAATGCCGAGGCTTTTCAGCTTATCCAGCTTGTCGGTCAGCGCCTTTTTCTGCTGGCTGATGCGCTGGGCGTCG